>JALSIV010000248.1 GCA_026989685.1 Pirellulaceae bacterium
TGAGGTGTGAGGGGTGAGGGGTGAGGTGTGAGGGGTGAGGGGTGAGGTTGATTCGGGGCGAAGAGAGAGATTGGTGATTGTGTTGCTGTTGTCGAGGGTTGCTGCGGTGTTTTCGTCGGGGCGAACCGGTCGAACGGTCCTGTTGCCGCCGGCTTGGATCTGGGGGCTGTTGTTGGTGGTAGCTGGCGGCAGCGCCGATCTGGTCGCCGAGGATGCCCCGGTGGCCGATTTGGCGCGACGCTTGGCATCGAAGCAGGAAGCAGAACGGCGCGAGGCGCTGGTGGAGCTGCGGAACAAACCGGACTTGGCAAAGCAACTGTTCCCCGAGTTGATCCGCAGGTTTCGTGATCCGGTCCCGGAGCTGCGAGTGCTGGCTGCCGATGTAGTCGCGTCCACAGGGGAAGCGGGGCGCAAGTGGCTGCCGCACTTCATCTGGAAGTTTTATGACACGGATGTGACGAAGGAAAACAAGCCGGTGTGGTATCTCGTGGCGGAGATCGTCGGGCGGAGGATGGGAAAGGACGTTCTGGACGACATGATCGGGCTGTTGGATGAGAAGAAGATCGCCGAATGTCGAGGAGCTTGCGTGGCCATCCATGAAATCGGTGAGGACGCCAAGCCGGCCGTATCGGCGTTGATTCGCCTGCTCGACACGCGAACGGTGGGAGTCGAATTGGAGGTGCTGTATGCCTTGAGGGGAATCGGTCCGGCGGCCGAGGAGGCGGTGCCGGCTCTGGTCCGGGCGCTCGACGCCGAGAACATGCACACCCGGTATTGGGCGGCTCAAGCGCTGGCGGCCATCGGAGAGAAGGCGGCACCGGCCACGCCCGACCTGATTCGCAAGCTGGAGACGGGATTGGCGTCGGTGCGCAGGCATTCGGCGACGGCTTTGGGGAAAATCGGTCCGAAAATCGGCAAGCCGGGCGTCGAAGCGCTGATCAAGGCGCTCGATGACTTCGCCTTCATTGTCCGCGAAGACAGCCTCGACGCGCTGGCTCGGTTGGGACCGGCGGCTTCCCAAGCCGCTCCCGTGCTGAAGAAGAAACTGGTCGAGGGAAAGCTCGATCCGGTGGGGCGGGCCCTGTACGCGTATTGGCGCGTTAGCGGCGATCTGGAGTTCGTCCAGCCGAGGTTTTTGGCTCGTTTCGAGGAAGAGAACGCGGCCATCGAAGCGATCCCGCAGTTGGCTCGAATGGGCAAGGCGGCGGAATTCGCCGTTCCCGCCTTGGTTCAGGCGACGCGATCCGACGACGCCGTGATCCGGCTTCTGGCAGTCGAGGCCCTGGAGGAGGTCGGAGTCTGGAACGACGAAGTAGCGGCCGCCATCCATGAGCGTCTGACGCGGGAAACGGACATCGACACAAGACGGGCCGCCGGGCAAGTCCACAAGAGGCTCCGGCCGGCGACGAAACAGCGGGAATAGGATGGCCGGGCCGTCGACATCGCCGGGTGCAGCCAGCGGTTACTCCGGCGGTCGGGGAGAGAGATCGGTGTGCCGAGTTTCCTCGGAACCCGGCGGTTGATGCCGCAAGATGTGGCCTTCGACGAGGTAGACGACATCTTCGGCGATGTTGGTGGCCAGGTCGGCGATCCGTTCCAGATTGCGCGAGGCGCCGAGCAGTCGAAGAATGGGATCGGCCATTTCGGGCTGCCGGCGCAGGAACGCGATCGCTGCCCGTCGGGCCGAGCGCTTGCACTGGTTGACTTGCTCATCCATTTGGCAAACGTGTCGCGCTTGATCGCTATCCAAATGCACCAGGGAATCGAGTGACTGGTGCACCATCGTCTCGGTGCGTCGCGACATCTCATGGAAGTCGAAAGGAAACGAGAAATCGGTGTACTGGGAGAGTGCGGCGGCCTTGCGGGCGATATTCACCGACAGATCCCCGATGCGTTCCAGGTCGTTGTTGATCTTGAGCACGGCGATGATGAAACGGAGATCGCTGGCGACCGGCTGATGAAGCGCCAGGATCTTCAAGCATTCTTCTTCGATGTCGACTTCGGTGCGATCGACCTCGGCATCGCCGTCGATCACCATCAATGCCTGGTCACGCCGCCGCTCGTGCAACGCTTGCACCGCCGAATGCAACTGGGTTTCCACGATGCCGCCCAGAGCGAGAATGCGTTGTTTCAACCGGTCGACTTCACGAATGAAGTGTACCGCCATGTTCGCTGCCTCCTTCAGCCGAAGCGGCCGGTGACGTAGGCTTCGGTTTCCGCGAGTCGAGGAGTGGTGAACAGAGTTTTCGTGTCGCCGTATTCGAGGATGTGACCGAGATACATCAGGGCCGTGTAGTCGCTGATCCGCGCCGCCTGCTGCATGTTGTGCGTCACCATCAAAATGGAATACTCGCCCCGGAGCTCGTCGAGCAGATCCTCGATCTTGCCGGTGGCGATCGGGTCGAGTGCCGAACAAGGTTCATCGAGCAGCAGGACTTCGGGCGAGGAGGCGATCGCTCGAGCAATGCAGAGTCGCTGCTGCTGGCCTCCGGAGAGACTGAGTCCACTTTCGTGCAGGCGGTCTTTGACTTCGTCCCACAGTGCG
>JALSIV010000249.1 GCA_026989685.1 Pirellulaceae bacterium
TGATCCATTTTGCCTCAGCGCCGACAGAGAAAAACGACACGAAGTTCACCGCAAACCACCTCGCGAGAGGCGCGTTTAGGGGTCGAAATATCTGCAAAACTCGAACTTAGAGCCGGTAACAAAACCCGCCGCGCCGCTTCCCGGCCTCGGGCGTGTTGCTTGCGGCATGCAGTTTTGTGACAGCCTCTTAGGGTTGCCGCCGAAGTACGGCGACCCAGTGGCCGTCGGTCGGTGTACGGAGTCGCAAAGCGCCATCGGATTGGACGATCGTCGAGCCTTTCCGGGTGCCGCTGGACACGTCGATCCAGGTCAACTGCCATTTTCCCTGCTTCGATTTCAATCGCACGTCTCCTTGCGCGGGGAAATAGACAACGTGAGCTTCACCGGGCCGGATGGCCGCATAAGCCTCGTTATCGCGCCGATCGAGCAGGCGATCGGGAGCCGGATGCAGCGACCAGAAGCGGACGAGTTGTTCGACGTGCCGGACGGCGCGAATGGTGGCTTGAGCTTTGGGATTGAGTCCCAGCCCCGCCGGCGGGCGGTGGAATCGGACCGACGCGCAACCGGCCAGCAAGTGGCGCCAAACCCGTTCAATGGCATCGTTGTCGGTGTGTCCGAACTTGTTGCCGTCGGCGCCATACGTCTTGACCGTGTTGATCGGGCGAGGCTGTTTGAGCAGGTAACGACGGACCTCGAGAACGTTGTTCCAGTGCCGATCGCGTTTGTTGTGGTTATTCTGCGAGATGTCCACGAAGTCGTAGAGTTCGGGATGATCGTACGTGCGCAGGTGTCGACCGCCGGTCACGTTCCAGTCATCCCACATTTCGGTGATACAGACTCGCTTGCCCGCCTGCTCCGCGCGCTCCCGAATGAACTGTGCCCAATATCGAGCCCACTCTTCTTCTCCCGACGTCTCGTTGTCGATGCAATAGAGCACGTTGTCGAACGGCAAAGCGATCGACAGCATTTTCTCGACGAAGCGCTGTTGGTACTTGAGCACGACTGCGTTGTTGCGCTGCCGGGGCGTGGTGAAAAAGAATGGCTGCCGGTTGGCTCCGGGATGCTGCGTGTACTGCCTGGCGAATCCGCTTTCCTCGTAGGAATAATTGACGTTGTTCTTGGGATTGTAGGGGTGTTGCTGCCAGCGATTGCGGCCGCTGTGGTCGGAGTAGTCGAAACGGTCCCATATTTCGATTTGAACGATGATGTTCCGTTGGGAAGTCCACTGGAGCAGCCGGTGGAATCGTTTCCAATACTCCGGGTTCCATTCGTTCAGATCGTACCGGCCATCGGGTAACTGTCGGAATGCGTAAACCTCGAATCCCTGGTCGCGACGGTCGGACATGGTGTTGCGGATATAGTTGCCTCCCGTCCGAGCCAGCAAATCCAATTGCCGCTCGAGTCGCTCGGCAGGCCATTGAAACAAGTTGTCGTCATCGCTGCCGCCGACCAGCAGCACCGGTTTTCCGTGATACTGCCAATAGAAGGCGTTTTCGTTCCAGGGTTGAATCCGACCGCTCGGTTGCCGGCGGTCCTCGCCGCTTGCCGGGGATGCCAGTACGAGCAAACCGAAAAGGAGAACCAGGAGGGGGCGCGTGGGTGTCATGGCGTGGCTCCACGGGTATGAGGTGCTGACAGCTCTCCGCTATTATGGCGTAATGGAAGGACTCTTCCCAGGGATGGATGATTACTCGGAAGGCTCGAATATTTTGTGAGCCCATGAAACGATCCTCGCGACTTGGCGCTCGACCCACTCGGCTCCCACCGATTCTGCGGCGGAGATGGGCGGCCGTAATGGTGGCGGGTGGAGTGCTGCTGATGAGTCCGATTTGGTTGCCCGCACTGGAACGAAAACTGATTTTCGCTCCGTTGGCATACCCGTCGGGTGACTGGCACCCGGACGATCTGGCATTCGAAGACGCCTGGATCACGACCGACAGCGGCGAACGGATCCATGGCTGGTTCGTCGATCCCGGTTCTCCTCGAGCCGTCATACTGTATTGCCACGGGAACTACGGCAACGTCAGCCACCGCGGGACGCTGCTGCGCCACATCACCGAGCGTTACCGCGTGGCCATGTTGGTGTTCGACTATCGGGGGTATGGACGGAGCGAGGGGATTCCGACCGAGCAAAACATCTTGGAGGATGCTCGAGCGGCTCGCGATTGGCTGGCCCGCAAGACGGAGATCGCACCGGCCGACATCGTACTGATGGGGCGGTCGCTGGGAGGGGCAGTGGCGATCGACTTGGCAGCAGAAGATGGTGCTCGCGGACTGATTGTGGAAAGCACGTTCACTTCGTTGCCCGACGTGGGAGCCTACCACTATCCTTGGCTGCCGGTGCGCACGTTGATGCGCCATCGACTGAATTCACTGAAAAAGATCTCCCAATACCATGGTCCGCTGCTGATGTCGCATGGAGACGCCGATCGGGTGATCCCGTTTGAGCAAGGTAAGCAATTGTTCGAGGTGGCGAATGAGCCGAAGGAGTTCGTCACCATTCGGGGCGGCGACCACAATTCGCCCCAAAGCGAGGAGTACTACGAGGCACTCGGTCGCTTCCTGGACTCTTTACCGACCGCGCGTCCGGCGGCGGCACCGTAGATCGCCAACTCGCTTGCCCGACCACCCATTATGAGGGAAAACCGATTTAGGCGCGTTGGCTTGTGTTCATTACAATGGAATCAATCTCAGGAACCGAGAGTGGATTGGCAGGGACGCAGTTTGGACACGAACGGGCGGCGGTGAGGTGGCTGCCGTTGGAGAGTTGAGAACATGAATGTGGTGCGATGCTCGCATTGCGGCGAGATGTGTCGTGTGCCGCTCAAGCTTCCGGAGGGAGTCCGCCTGCGGTGCCCCTGGTGCGGCGAGACCGACGGCGCTGACGCGGTGCTGGCTCAATTGCCGCCGGAATTCGAGATAGTGGAGACGGAATCGGGGGAAGCGGACGCTGCCGACTCCACTTCCCGGGCTTTTGCCGAACTGGCGGCGTTGGCTGAATCACCCGATCCGGGGGAGATGGAGGGGTTGGATCAGATCGCTGCGGGGGGCGACGAGGACGGAGAGGGCGGGGGCGGGTTCCCCGTGCTTGCCGATACCGACGGCAATTCGGGGAGTGGGGCAGTGCGCAGCGTAAGGTCGACGACGGTCGAGCGGGGCAAGAACCTGGAAATCGTCAAGATTGTCGGTGGGGCCGTATTGGCGATTCCGGCTGCAGCGATGATTCTCCTTTGGCTTCCGGGCGGCTGGCAGCGGGATCCGCTCGGTATCGGTCCCACATTGGGGAGGTACGCTCCCTGGATCGTTCCCTCGAATTTCCGCGCGGCGGGCGAAGAAGAGTCGGCGGACGACGGGGAGTCGGACACCGTATCGACTCGCACCGCCGATGCTCTTCCCCGGCTTCCCTCAATGAACTCGTTCGACAAGAGCCCACCGTCGCAGGCCGCACCCGATCGAGCTCCGAGGAAAGCCAAGAGCGAAGGAGGGACGAAAACAGGCACGGCCCCGGCCGGTTCCCACCACCGCAAACTGGCCGATACGCGAGTTGGGGACGCGGGTCGTGGTCTCGGCAGTAACCATCGCAAGACACCGACGGTGGTCACGGAGAATCCGGGGCGGCGACGGAAACAAGCGACCGCCTCGGCTGCTGACACGGATACGTCGCCGATGGCCATGGACGATGGAGACGTGTTGGGAGTCTACAACTCTCCCCGGTTCGAAGTCGCCGACTTCGAGCGGGCACTGTCTGCTGCCGAATCGGCGTGGGACTCGTGGCACACCTTGGCGGCGGACGCCCAGTTGGACGACACGGTACGCGATCGCGTGCGCGACCGGCTGCTCGACGCGCTGTACGAACTGGGAGAAATCACGGTCTACGTCGATCCGGAATCGCCCGACATTCCCGAGTTGGCGAAGCGGGCCGGCGCGCTGTTGGAGGCGTTGGCTGGTGCTCCCAAGTTGCTGGCAGTGATCGGAAACCGGGCCGGCCGTCATTTGAACGATCCAAAGCGGTCTCGTAGCGGCATTCTGCTGTTCGGTACCGTCGTTCGGATTGGTGCGCGAGGAAACCTGTTCGAGACCAAGATCAATCTGGCTTCGCGCCTACAGCAGCAGGCGACCATTCTGACCTACGTCGATCCGGAGCAGCACTATCGCAAGGGCGCAAGAGTTCTGCTGCTCGGCGCAGTAGTCGACCAGCCGGCGCTCCGTGTCGCAGGTTACGACGGCAACGCACCTCGAGCCGTCATTGGCGGCGTTCCCGCCGTGGTCCCCAGTCGCTAGCGCACACTGCCGGTTACCACGCTCTGACACTCCAGCTCACCGGGCAGATCGGTTCGGATCGTGATGGCGGCCCGGAAGTCTCCACCCTCCGTACCCGCGTGGAACTTGACCGGCAAGACGTGGACCTTCTTGGACTGTTCCGGGGCGTGGCACTCGATCCGATCGTCCTCGCACTCGATGGCCACGATCCGGAACGGCTGTTTGGCTCGCACCACGAGATTCCGAGTCACGGTTTCGCCCGACTTGACTGTCCCCAGCACCAGGTCGTGGGTCACCGTGAGGGGGGACACGACGTGACCGCGCATGGCCAGAGTGACTTGACCCTGGTAGCGATCGTCGGTGACCAGCACGAGCTGGTCTTGAAAATAGCCGACCGGTGCTGTGGACTTCAGGCGGACCACCATCTCATAGATCACGCGTCCAGGCTCCCGCCGGGCATCGGACAGTTCGACTTCGATGTGCTCATTGGCGCTGCGTACGTCTTGGATCGACCAGCTCGAGCGCCCCGCATAGGTGACGCGGACGTGCTGCTCGGATGATTGACCCGCGTCGATACTGCCAAAGTCGATCTCTCCCGGATCGAACACGACATCGCTGCGGATGTAGCCGTCGACCCGCAATTGAACCTCGGCGTAATAGGGACGATCGATGATCACGGTAATCGTGGCGCCCCGCTGTCCCACGAAACTCCGAGTGTTGAATGTGGCGAGGATGGAGCTGGTCTCGAGCGAGGGGACGGTGGCCCGAGTCACTTTGGCACTGGTGCAGCCGCAACTGACGCGAACGCCCGCTACGTGGATCGTCTCCTTGTAAAGATTCTTGAACTCGAATGCGTATTCGGCTTTGGCGCCTCGAGCCACCGTGCCGAAATTGTGCTTCTTCACCGGGAACATCTTGGAAGCCCACGACTGCCCCCAGGCCGGACCGCCGGCAAGAACCACTCCAAACAAAGGCAACAGCAGGCCGATCGCCATCCACCGTCTCATCGTCATCCCCCGCTTTCTGCTCGGTGCCTCATGCGCGACGTCGATCCTCCGTGCCCCCCGGAGCCGAGCTTCCCGCCACCGGATCACTGGATCCCGATAGCCCAACAAGGCTCCGCTGTTCGATTATTCGGCCAATTTGAGCTCACAGTTTGCCAGAAACTTGGTTCCATTTCCCAGTCGCGCAAGCTGGCAAAACTGGAAAAAATGGAGGAATTGTCCGTGCCGGCCTGCGATGCTCGCCACAAGCCGCTCCCGCTCGGAGCCGGCAGCTTGTGGGGAAGTGACGGGGTGGCGCCACGGCGGATTGAGCAAATGCGGGCAGGCTCGTGTTGCCGCGGTTGTTTTTTTGCTAGATTCACTCTCGACGGCGTTGCCGCTTGAGAGGTTGCCGCTTGAGAGGCTGTCACAAGACTCCATGCTGCAAGCGATACGCCTGGGGCGGGAAAGCGGCGCGTCGGGTCTTGTTGCGGGCTCGAAATTGCCCGGTTGGCGAACCCTGCCCCGCCTCTGCTCGTTACCCTCCTTGCCCGGCAGCTCGCATCAGGAGAACGTTGATGAACCAGGCGCCCGAATCCCCTGAGCCGGATCTGGAACTGCCTCGCTATCCGATCGACCGGCTGCGCCGGCCGGTGATGAAATTCTTGCATGTGGAGGCGGCCAGCGGGGTCGTGCTCATGCTGGCCGCTCTGGTCGCGCTCGCCCTTGCCAATTCGCCGTGGGGGGAAGCGTTTGTCGAGTTCTGGAAAACCAAAGTGGGAATCAGCATCGGCGACTTTCGTCTCCAGTATTCTTTGGAGCACTGGATCAACGACGGCCTGATGGCGATCTTCTTTTTCGTAGTGGGGCTGGAGATCAAGTGGGAGATCGCCCACGGCCAGTTGCGCGATATTCGCCGAGCCACGCTGCCGGTCGCCGCCGCCATCGGCGGGATGATGGTTCCCGCACTGCTCTACACGTCGCTCCAGTACGGCAAGCCGACGGCTCACGGCTGGGGCATTCCCATGGCGACCGACATCGCGTTCGTCGTGGGCTGCATGGCCATCTTGGGAAAGCGTGTTCCCCTGGAATTGCGAGTGTTTCTGCTCACGTTGGCCATCGTCGACGACATCGGCGCGATTGTGGTGATCGCCGTCGGCTACAGTGAGGGCGTCGACCTGCAATGGCTGATGTTGGGCGGCCTGGGATTGCTGTTGGTGTTCGTGCTGTTGCGGCTCGGCGTGAGACGAATTCCGGTGTATGTATTCGTGGGTCTGGTGGTATGGTATGCGGTCCACGAGTCGGGCGTGCATGCCACCATCGCCGGAGTCATACTCGGACTGGCCGTTCCAGCAACCACCGAGATCAGCGAAGGAGGCTTTCGCGCCATCTTGCGGCGAGCCAGTCAGGTGTTCGAGAGCGGACAGTGGTCGAGTGAGGATCATCGAGCGGAGAAGATCACTCAGTTTCAGCAGTTGGCTCGCGAGACCATTTCGCCCGTGGAATACCTGCAAGGCATGCTGCACCCGTGGTCCAGCTTCGTGATCATGCCCCTGTTCGCTCTGTGCAATGCCGACATTCCCTTGAGTCCGGGAGAACTGACCGAGTCGATTTCTCTGGCGGTGATCTTTGGGCTGGTGGTCGGTAAGCCGTTGGGGATCGTGTTGGCAAGCTGGCTGGCGGTCAAGAGCGGTCGAGCCGAGCTGCCTCGTGGAGTTTCGTGGAAAGTGCTGTCATCGGCCGCCTGTATGGGGGGGATCGGTTTCACGATGGCGATCTTCATCGCCGGCTTGGCATTCAAGGAGCCCCACCAGGTCGAGACGGCCAAAGTGGGGATCTTGGCCGCGTCGGTGATTGCCGCGTCGGTGGGGATGGTGTTGCTGGTCAATGTCCTTCCCAAACCGTCCAAGACCGCTTGATCAACAGTCCGGTTTGCCAGTATCCTGCTAAATTCACCCGAAACCAACATGGCATCGTCGGCGCTGCGGAGGCCGGGCTATCCCGGTTCGTGTCCGCCGTCGGGCGCATTGTGCTTTCACCCGCATAGAGGAGATTGTTTCGTGGCCGTTCGGATTCGACTGAAGCGAATGGGTAGACGACACCGCCCCTTTTTCCGCATCTGCGCCATGGATGCTCGCGCCCCCCGCGATGGTCGAGTCATCGAGGAGCTCGGGCACTACGACCCCATGGTCAAGGAAGTGGATGCGCGGGCGGTGCTCAAGGGGGACCGAGTCGACTATTGGTTGAGCGTGGGAGCTCAGCCGACTCCCAAAGTCAAGGTGCTGATCAAGAAATACGGTAGCCAGGGAACGCACCTGGAAAAGCAGAAAGAAGCCTTTGAGCGGCTCAAGATCAAGCCGCAGGCTCCTCCACCGGTACCGGTGAAGGCCGAATCGGAAGAAGCACCGGCCGAAGAGACGGCGGCTGCCGAAGAATCGGCGACCGGTGATGAAGCCGCCGCGGCCGAGGGAGCTGTCGAGGCGGCGAGTGCGACGAGCGAAGCAACAGCGGATGCGGTTGCGGAGAATCCCGAAGAAGGCTCGGCCGCGTCATCGGAGTCGTAATTGCCATTGCGACAGGCCCCATGCGATTCGATGTAGTCACTTTGTTCCCGGGCATATTCTCCGGGTATTTGCAGCAGAGCATTCTGAACAAGGCGATCCAGCGAGGCATTCTGTCGGTCCATCTCCACGACTTGCGGAATTGGAGCCACGACAAACACCGCAGCGTAGATGATCGGCCCTATGGCGGCGGACCGGGGATGGTGATTCGCGTCGAACCGGTCGTCGAATGTGTGGAGGAGATTCAAGCGAGCGGAGAGGAGCCCGGGCGGTTGGTTCTGCTCAGCCCGCAGGGCAAGAGGCTCGATCAATCCCTGACAGCCGACCTGTCGACGGCGTCGCGGCTGGTGTTGATTTGCGGGCGATACGAGGGTTTTGATCAACGGGTTTTGGATATTCTGGAACCGGAAGAAATATCGATCGGAGACTATGTGCTTAACGGCGGCGAAGTGGCCGCCATGGTGATCATTGACAGCGTACTGCGTTTGGTTCCGGGAGTACTCGGAGACGAACGCAGTTCTCAGGAAGACTCGTTTTCCCAACAGCATGGCATGCTCGAGTTTTCCCAATATACGCGTCCACGAGTCTATCGTGGGCGGGAAGTACCCGAGATTCTGCTGACGGGCGACCACCAAGCGATCGCCCGTTGGCGCCAGGAAGACAGTTACCGGCGGACACGAACGAAGCGGCAAGATTTGCTCCCCGATCCGCGACGGCGTCCACCGCCTCCCGAGACGACTTGAAATTGGAAAGGCTGCCCATCATGCAACGTAACCTGCTCGATATCGTCGAACAGTCGAGTCTCAAGCCGGAGCCTCCTCAATTCGAGATCGGTGACACGGTTGAAGTCCACACTCGAATCCTCGAAGGAGACAAGGAGCGGATTCAGGTGTTTACCGGCACCGTGATCGCCAAGAGCGGCAGTGGAACGCGGGAGATGTTTACCGTGCGGCGGATCGTCGCCGGCGAGGGTGTCGAACGAAAATTCCCCTTGCACTCGCCACGGATCGCCAAGGTGGTCGTCAAACGCTCGGCCGTGGTCCGCCGGGCCAAACTCTATTACCTCCGCAAACGCGTGGGCAAAGCCGTGCGGCTGAAGGAACGCCGTGTCAAGTCGGTTTCCAGCTAGCAGGCCGGATGCTGCGTATCGTCGCGGGGCGTTCGGCAAATGTTGTCGACTTGCGCTTGCCCGGCTAGACTTCGGGTAGTGGGACATCACCGGCCGGAGGAGTCTGAATCCGGGGGCCGGTGTGATCCGAAAACCGAACCGATGGTGGTCGTCGCTGCGCTGCCACTTCGTCCACTGGTACCGTACTCTTCATCTGCCCCACGTTGCGAGACCTGGTCGTCGTCGCGGCCCTGCTTCGCGCGAGGCGTTGGGGCGAGCGGGCGAGCGTGCAGCGGCCCGCTACCTCCGCCGACACGGCTACCACATCGTCGCTCGTCGCCACCGGCGGCTGCGAGGCGAACTCGACTTGGTGGCTGTTGCTCCCGACCGCACGCTGGTGTTCGTCGAAGTCAAGACTCGCCGGGGCGATGTAAACGTGGCACCCGGGGCGGCCGTCACGCCGGAGAAACAGCGACGCATCGTCGCTGCCGCGCTCGGCTTCGTGGCCGAACATGGACTCAAGGGAGTTCCCATCCGTTTCGACGTGGTGGCCGTGACTTGGCCGCTCGGCCAGCGCCGCCCGGTGATCCGGCATCAGTCCTCCGCTTTCTCGCCGTCCGCTGCGGGGAGCCGGCACGCGCGGCGAGATTGATCGATCCGAGGCTACCGGCCATCACCGACCTTCCTGTTCGATACCGGGCAGGTTTTCGAGGTCGTCGAGGTCTCGAGGTCGCCCCGACGCGGCCTTCATGCGGCGCAGCCACTGCAGCGAAACATAGTGGATGCCGTGCAATTGTTCCGCTGAATCAAACAGTCGTGCAACCGGTTCGTGGGGAAAGCCCGGGATGTGATCGAACACATCCAGATACCCCGCGTCGGTGTGCAGCATCATCAAGTGCTGATGGCGAACATAGGACGGCGTGACCGGCACGAGTCGTTCGAGGCCCGTTGTCGGATCGATCTCGTCGGAAATCCATGCCGCGTTGAGTTCTTGCAGGGCCAGCAGCAGCGCTGCTTCCGAGTCGGGCGAACGCTGAAAGATGATATCATGGTCCTCGGTGGCCCGAATATAGCCGTGAAAGTTTACGGCGTGCCCGCCGATGACGACGAACGGGACCCCGTGACGAACCAGCACCTCAAACAGTGCCATTGCGGGAGTGTTGGCCACCGGGTCTCCTCCGCTTCCTCCGGTTCCGCTGCTCAAACCGACGCTTGCCCTCCGCCGACATGTTTTGCCACAACCGCTCCTGGAGTCGACAAAAACGCTCCATTCGCTCTGCCGGTGTCAACCGGTAGGTCTCGTGTTGAAGCCGGCGACGCGTTCGACTGTTCATCGGAGGGACTCGCCATCTAAGCCGCTTGCCACCACGAAAACGGACCGGACCAAGGTCCAGCCGTCATTGTGGCACATCCTTGCGGCTGCCACCAGAGTCGGCAGCCTGTACCATGATGGGCCGCACCGCTGCTCCGTCTGGTATCGATCGTTCGCGGCAGGAAGTGGGTGACGGCCGCCTGCTTCGGATCGCTCTGGGGGGGCCGGCGAGCCAACTTCGGCTCTTGTCGGACCGGCATTCGCGACTGCACCGTGGACGGGGCCTTGGCGACAAGGCTATTATGAAGTGGGGGAAAGACACAGGACAACTCGACCTCAGGCCGCACGAAAGTTCACTCCATGATCGTCCATCCGGCAGTCGCACTCCGCGTTTGCGTTTCCAGTCTCGTTCGCGTTGCCGGCGGCATCGAGTCGTGTCGTCGCCCGTTGTTAGAGTCTTACTTTATCGCATCTACGCGCCGTGCGCGCATGTTGCACTGGCTTTCGGTTGTCGCCACCACCCCTACGGCCTCCGGCCTCCAGCCTCCAGCCTTGCGGGCGCGGCCCGCGTTAGGATCGGCCTGGGCGGCGATGGTGTTGCTGTCGGTCCTGCTGGCTGCCTCGTCCAGCGCCTCCGGCGAGCCGTCCGTGCGCGCCGGCCGTCCCAATATCGTGCTGATCATGGCCGACGACATGGGCTACGAGTGCGTGGGGGCCAACGGCGGCCAGACCTACCGGACGCCCCACTTGGATCGACTGGCCGCTTCGGGGATGCGGTTCGAACATTGCTACAGCCAGCCGCTCTGTACACCTTCGCGAGTACAGATCATGACCGGCCGCTACAACAGCCGCAATTACATTCGCTTCGGCGTGCTGGACCCGCAAGCGACGACCTTTGGAAACATCCTCCGCGATGCCGGATATGCAACCTGTGTCGTCGGCAAATGGCAACTCAAGGGAGGCTTCGAAGGTCCTCATCGCTTCGGCTTCGACGAATACTGCCTGTGGCAGCTCACGCGCCGCCCCAACCGCTACGCCAATCCGGGATTGGAGATCAACGGCAGGCAGGCGGACTTCAACAGCGGCGAGTACGGCCCCGACATTGTCAGCGACTATGCTTGTGACTTCATCGAGCGAAGCGCGAAAGGAGATAGTCCGTTCTTTCTGTACTACCCCATGATCCTTCCGCACTGGCCATTCGAACCGACGCCGGTTTCCGCCGACTGGGATCCCACGTTTCGGCGCGGCGACACCACGGAAAAATCGTACAAGATGCGAGAGCACAAGTACTTCATTGAGATGGTGAATTACGCCGACCGCATCGTGGGTAAGATCGTGGCCAAACTCGAATCAGTGGGGGTGCGCGACAACACGCTTGTCATCTTCACTTGCGACAATGGAACGTATGCTGGCTTGATCTCGCAGTTTCAAGGTCGACCATGGAAAGGCGGCAAGGGGCATATGATGGACAATGGAACGCGAGTTCCCTTGATTGTCAGTTGGCCGGGAACCGTCGGTCCGGGGCAGGTGAACCGCGATCTGATCGACTTCACCGATATGCTCCCTACGTTGGCCGACGTGACCGGGGCCACCGTTCCACGCCGGTTGGGGGTCACCGGCCGCAGTTTCCTCCCGCAATTGCTCGGCAAGCGAGGAAACCCGCGCGAGTTCGTCTATTGCTGGTATTTCCGTAATGGCAAGCCGATTCCCGGCGGCAAGGAGCACAAGGCGGGCGAGTCGGCTCGGACTCATCGATACAAGCTTTATCGCACGGGCGAGTTTTACGATGTGTCTGCCGACTTCTACGAGCAGTCGCCGCTGCAAGCGGATGCCCTCACCGATGAGCAGCGAGCGGTCCGGGAGAGGCTTCGGCAGGTTATTGGAGAACACACTCGGCCGGGATTCTATTCCCGGCAGCGAAAACGGGGACGCAAGCTGCCGCAATGAAGCCGCGTTGGGTTGGGCATGGGGGCAAGCAGTCGGCATTGCAAGGAGCATCCTGCGACCGTGACGCACCGCCTGGCCCGTCTCCCGCGTTGGAACGGCCCGCTCAGGCAACTGCTGGGGGAATCGCGACGCCGATAACTGCGAGGCACAACAGAGAGAGGCCTCCACATCGGGCACGAATTCTGCATCCATTTCGTACCATCGGGGCGATCGAATCGTCGTAAGTCCAGTATCCCCGGCAGGATTCGAACCTGCAACCTCTGGCTCCGGAGGCCAGCGCTCTATCCAGTTGAGCTACGGGGACGGGGAATGGTCGTCCAAGGACAACTGTGCCAAATTATACACGGTCTCTCCACCGCCACAACAGCCGACCTGCCCATGCTCCAGATCCACCTCCACGGCCCAGTCGACGTTCCCTCAGGTGCCATCCGGTCGACCCCCATCGGCTCGCTTCCCGTGACCGCCTTCCCAGCCGAAGCCGTCGCGCCATTGCCACCTCTGCCGGTGACGTTCGACCAGGCCGCAAGCGCGCTGCAATCGCTGCCGCAGTGCTTCTTCGAACCGGACGGGGCCTTCCTCATGCGTTTCCCACCTCGTGGTCCCGCTTGGTGCGTCGAAGGTGAACTGTACGACAACGGCCGGCAGCTCCACTACGTCACATTGCGGCTGCGCTGCGATAGCGACGCGCCCCGCCAGCCGTCCACCGCCTCCGAGCCCTATCCCTTCAGCGAGTTTCTTCATTGCTTTGGATGGCCCGAGCGGCGACTTACCGCTCAGTGGGTCGAGGGAGGCCTCATGGCACGACTCGACGATTTTCTACCTTGGTTCCGCCAGTGGTCCGAAACTCCGGCGGCACGAGCCCGTTTATACTAACAGGCTGTCACAAAACTCCAGGCTGCAAGCAACACGCCCGAGGCCGGGAAGCGCGCGGCGTGTTTTGTCACCGGCTCTAAGAGACTATCACAACACTCCATGCCATAAGCCGCACGATGACATGATTCCAACGATCCGCATCCGCTCAATCTGGACCTGGGGCATCCTGACAGCAGTTTCCTTGGTGCTGCTTGCCGTGCCGGCCCGCCGGACGCCCGGCGACGTCCAGCGTCGCGAAATGGAGCACGGCGGCAGGCGGCGAACCTTTCTACTGTATCGCCCCAAGCACGCGCCCGCCGACGAACGGTTGCCCCTGGTGTTGGCCTTTCACGGCGGCGGAGGTTCGGCCGGCCAGATGCTTCGCTACTCCGGACTCCATCGACTGGCCGACCGGCACCACTTCATTGTGGTCTATCCCGATGCCATCGACAAACACTTGCCATCGACAAACACTGGAACGATGGTCGGGCTAGCCGCAAGTTTCACCAGCACGACCGCACCATCGATGACGTTGGCTGGATCCAAGCGCTCGTGAAAAAACTCCTCCACGAAGAGCCGGTCGATCGCAATCGTGTGTTTGCCGTGGGGGTTTCCAACGGAGGTTTCTTTTGCCAACGCTTGGCCGTGGAAATGACCGACCAGTTCGCCGCCGTGGCGTCGATCATCTCTTCACTTCCGGAGGAACTGGCTCAGACCAAACCCAAGCCGCATCCCATCTCCGTGCTGCTGATGAACGGGACGAGTGATCCGATCGTGCCCTACGTGGGAGGCGAAGTCTCCATCCGCTCGCTGCTTCCGCCACGGGCTCGCCGGTTGCCCCTTTCCAGTCGCGGCCGGTGCCTTTCGACCGATCGGACAATCGAATACTGGAAGAGACACAACGCCATCACATCGCAGCCCAAGGTTTCCATCCTTCCCAACCGAGATCCCGAAGACGGCTGCCGGATCGAGCGAAAGGAATGGATCGGGAAAAACGGAGCGCGCGTGGTGCTTTACAAGATCATGGGGGGCGGACACGGCCTGCCCGGCCGCTCGCAGTACTTCCCCAAAGACCGCATCGGCAACATCTGCCAAGACATCGACGGCATGGAAGAAGTCTGGGAGTTCTTCGCTCAAGTCAAGCGGTGAACGGTCGGCTGCCGGCGTTGAAGCAGACGCGAAGCCCGACTACTCATCCATCATGGTTGGCTCGAGTGCTTGTAGAACTTCTTCCAGTTCACCGGCACGTCGTTTTTCAAACTGGGACCGGGGGTGCTGCGGCCTCGTTCCACGAGTTCCCGTAGCGCGGCCACCATGCGCTCGACTCGGTCAGGGTGCTTGGCATAGAGGTTGTGCTGCTCACTCAGGTCGACCGACAAGTCGTATAGCTGCGCCGGCTCATTGGATTTCGGATCGGCCGAGAACCGGCTCCACGGTCCGCCGCCTCCGCGTCCCATCAACAACTTCCAGGATCCTTCGCGCAGCGTGAGCATGCCCTGGGCGGATTGACTGATGGCATGAGTCCGAATCGGTTCTCGGCTTCCCTTCAACAGCGGCAAGAAGCTGTAGCTGTCTTCGCCTGCCGAATAAGGAAGCTCGAAGTCGAGGATTTCCGCCAGGGTCGCCATGACGTCGGCATGGTGAACCAGTTGCCGGCATACGCTTCCCTCCGGCACGACCCCCGGCCAGCGAACGAGAAAGGGAATTCGGTGCCCCCCTTCCCAGCCATCCCCTTTGTAGCCTCGGAGCGGACCGCTGGGATCGTGCCCTCGCTCGAGCAACTTGTTCACATCCACATACGGCGCGAATCCGTTGTCGCTGGTGAAGATGATCAGCGTGTTGTCTTCGATCCCCGAATCGCGGACGGCGTCCAGCAGCCGGCCGACGACGGCATCGGTCTGCATGATGAAGTCGGCCACGGGGACGCCGAGACCGCTCTTGCCTCGCCACCTGCGTGCCACAGCCACGGGCGTGTGCGGAGAGGTCAAGGGAAGATAGAGCAAGAACGGTCGACCGGTAGCGGCGCGCCGCCGGACATAGTCGCACGCGCGCTCGGCCAGTGTGGGCAGGACGGCAGCCAGATCCCAGTCCGGCAGCGCGGGTCCCGGCAGGCTGGCCAGATGATTGCGGAACAACTCTTTGGGAAGGAACACCGACGGGATTCCCACCGTGCGATCGTTTTGGATGAAGCAATAGGGCGGCCAGTTGGGAACGTCCGTGCCGAAGTATTCGTCGAAGCCTCGCGTCGTCGGGCCGTCGGCAATCGGTTGGGAGTACACTCGAGCCCACATCTCACGATGTTTGGCAGTCGCTTGCGGAAAGGTTCCCCGCTTGGGTGCGAACCACTTCCGCTCCCCTTTGGGAATCGGCCAGTCCCATCCCAGGTGCCACTTTCCGATGCAGGCGGTATGGTAGCCTACTTGCTTGGCCATCCCCGCGATCGTCAAGCGATCTTCGGCGATCAATGGCCCTTCGAGATAGCCCACGATTCCCCGTTGAAGCCGAGTCCGCCAGTGATAGCGGCCCGTCAGCAGCGTATATCGCGACGGAGAACAGACACCCGAGCTGCAATGGGCATCCAGAAAGCGCATTCCTTCCTGAGCCAGCCGGTCCAGGTTGGGCGTAGGAATCTTGCCCCGTTCAGGGTTGTAGCAATGCACGTCCCCATATCCCAGGTCATCGGCCAGAATGACGATGATGTTGGGGCGACGCGGCAGGTCGGCGCGCAGAACGCCGCAGAATGAGAGCAGGGCGAGTAGCCAGGCGATCGCTACGGCGTGTCGCCCACGGATGACGGCGGACAAGAAAGTGGCACGCGACTTCCGAGCACAACGAGCGGGCTCGAGGCCGGCATGCGAAGCGGGCGCAATCATCACGGAATGGAACGGACGGCTCATCGTTGGGTTCCTCGTGTCTGCCTCGAGCACCTTGATCGCGCGGGCTATGGCTGAGGCCGATTCTTCAATTCGTCCAGGTGGTACATCGCGAACGAGGTTTGCAGGGGGTAGTTGCAAACGCAGCCGATCGAGTAGCAGGGGACACTGACCAGGCCTCCCGCTGCCACGATACTGTTGCTGCAACCGCTGCGTAGATTCCGCAGACTTTCGACCCTGCCCGTTTCCATGTCGACATACGATGCGCAGATTTGCCGCCAGAACAGCAAGTTCTTGGTTCCCACGGCATAGTTGCATCCGCCTTGCCGTTTCAAGATCGCCTTCTGCGAAAGCGGTCGGCCGCTGCGGATGTCGAATTTGATGCCGGCTTGATTGAGCAACCAGTCATCGGCCACGATCAACGGCTGCTGTCCACCGGGACGTTCGGGCCATATCGTCTTTCCCGACGAGGCGTCGAAAGCTCGCATCTTGCCTGCTTTGCCGGTTAGCAGCACATCGTGTTTCCGGTTGTAGGCGACCCAGTCGTCGTTGGCTCGGATGCTGAGCCAAGAGAAGCTGCGCAACCGGTCCGTTTCGATCGACTGTTGCCAGATCGCGCCGCCGGT
>JALSIV010000250.1 GCA_026989685.1 Pirellulaceae bacterium
GCACGGCTCCCGAACATCATCCTTCACAGAACATCACCAACAGGAAAGTTCCCAAACGATGGCAAATTCGACTGTGCAGAAAAGACGAGGTTGGAAGCGACTCCCCAAAGGTCCCAACGGCGGTGTCGAGCTGCTGTTGATCCAGTCGGTGGATCACTTGGGTGAACAGGGCGACGTCGTCGAAGTCAAGCGAGGATATGCGGTCAACTACCTGATCCCGCAAGGTCTGGCCACGTTGGCCACCGAACACCACAAGCGGATGGTGGAAAAACACCGGGAGAAACTCCTGGAACTCGAGAAGGCTCGTATGAAGAGCCTGCGAGATCTGGCCAAGGTGATCTCCAAGCAGAGTGTGACGATCGAGGCCCAGGCCAACGAGGCCGGCCATCTGTACGGCAGCGTCGGTGCGCCGGAAATCGTCGCCGCCCTCAAGCAGGCCGAGATTCAGATCACCGACGATCAGGTTCGACTCGACGGACCACTCAAGGAACTCGGCCTGTACACGGTCCGGATCCACATCGCCAAGGACATCGACGCCGAACTCAAAGTGTGGGTGGTGCCTCACGCAGAGGAATAACCACCTGCGGCACGGAGGGTTTTCGGTTTTCGGGCGGTTTGAGTCGATTGGACAGCAGGAGGTGCGTTCGCGATGCCCAACCAAGCGCAAGCCGTCAAGGAAGGTCGACCGCGAGTCTCCGTAGGGGACCTGCTGGAAAACAAGCCTCCGCACGACCTGCTGGCGGAAGAGGCTCTGATCGGCAGCATCTTGTTGCAGCCCGACGTGTGCGACGAAGTTGTGACTCTCGTGCGGCCGGACGATTTCTTTCATCCGGCTCATAAGATGCTCTTTGCCGAACTGGTCGCTCTGCACAACAGCCAGAAGGTGATCGACGTCGCCTTGCTCGTCGACCAACTCCGAGCGATCGGGAAACTGGACATGATCGGCGGTCCCGCCGCCATCGCCAAGCTGATCAACGCCGTTCCCAACGCGGCCAACGCCAAGTACTACGCTCAGATCGTCGCCGCCAAGTCGGTCTATCGCAACCTGATCCATGCCAGTTCGCAGATTCTGTCCGAGGCCTACACCGAGTCGTTCGAGCCCGAAGATCTGCTGAACAAGGCCGAACAGCGGATCTATGAAATCGTCAACTCGCGCAACCGAGACGAAACGGTCGAAATCCGTGATGTGTTGCACGAAGTCTGCGACCTGCTCGAAGCCAGAATCAACGGAGTGGAAACCGATCACGTGGTGGCCACCGGCTACTACGATCTGGACGCCCTGCTGGGACGAGGTCTTCACGAAAGCGAATTGGTGATCCTGGCCGCTCGCCCCAGCATGGGAAAGACGGCTCTGGCACTCAACATCGCCGAACATGTGGTGATGCACAGCGGCAAGGCCGTGTTGTTCGTCAGCCTGGAAATGGCCGCCCGCGAACTGGCCGAGCGACTGCTGGTTTCCTTGTCCCGAGTCAACGGGTCGAAACTGCGAAACGGCACGTTGTCGGAACGCGATTTCCAGAAGGTCGTCCAGCAGGCGGGACGACTCGGTGAAGCACCGCTGATCGTCGACGACGCCCCCAGTCGCACCGTGACCGAGATCGCTGCGGCCGCCCGACGCATCGATCGACAACGAGGATTGGGGCTGATCGTGATCGACTATCTGCAGCTCATCGAACCCGACAATTCCAACGATAGTCGGCAGGAACAGGTGGCCCGTATCGCCCGGCGACTCAAGGGAATGGCTCGTGATATCAAAGTCCCCGTGCTCTGCCTGGCACAAGTCAATCGGCAGGCGGAGGACTCGAAGGAGCATCGTCCACGCCTGAGTCACTTGCGCGAATCGGGGGCCATCGAACAAGACGCCGATGTGGTGATGTTCGTCCATCGCGAATCCTACTACAAGTCGAAAGACAGCGATGGCGACGCCGCACCTGGCTCGGACGAAGACGAAAAGAAAGCCGAAATCATCGTCGCCAAACAGCGCAACGGACCGGTCGGCACGATCGAACTCGTCTGGGAACGCTCGTTCATGCGGTTCGAAAACAGGGCTCGCGAACGATTCTCGGAATTCGACGCTCCCCCTCCCGCACCCGGCGACGATCCGTTCTGATCGGAGCCTGATGCGGGCTGCGCCCGCAAGACCGGAGGCGAGTGTCCGGAGGCTGTAGGGGTGGTGATGAGAACCGAAAGTCAGTGCAGGATGTGCGCACGGCGCGTAGATGTCACGAAGTAAGAGGCTGTCACAAAACTCCATGCTGCAAGCAACACGCCCGAGGCCGGAAAGCGGCGCCGCCGGTTTTGTTACAGGCTTTAAGAGGCTGTCACAAAACTCCATGCCGCAAGCAAGACACCCGAGGCCGGAAAGCAGCGCGGCGGGTTTTGTTACAGGCTCTAAGTTCGAGTTTTGCAGATATTTCGACCCCTAAACGCGCCTCTCGCGAGGTGGTTTGCGGTGAACTTCGTGTCGTTTTTCTCTGTCGGCGCTGAGGCAAAATGGATCAGCCCGCCAAACAGAGTATCC
>JALSIV010000251.1 GCA_026989685.1 Pirellulaceae bacterium
TGGAGCCGTGCTGCACGTCCAGTCCTTCCAGTGCATGGGGAGTTGCTACGACAGGTCGGGCCATCGCCATGGCTTCCAGCACTTTGTTCTGCACGCCCCGGGCCACGCGCAGAGGGGCGATCGCTACCGCCGCCTCGGCGAGATAAGGCCGGACGTCATCGACCGGGCCGACCATCGTGACGCCCGGCACTTCCGCCAACCGCCGTACGGCTGCCGTGGGGTTCTTCCCCACGATCTGAAACGTGGCATCGGTGATCTCCTCGCGAATCCTTGGCCAGACACTTCGGCAAAACCAATTAAGGCCGTCCACGTTCGCTTCGTAGTCGAGCACTCCCACAAACACACAGCGATGAGGAACCTCTTGTAAGGCACCAACCGCATCCGAACAAAAGTACTCCGTATCGACTCCGTTGCCGATTGCCACAGTCGGACTGTCAGGAGCGATCGAGCGGAACAGAGCGGCCTCTCGTTCGCTCACGCAGATCACCGAGTCGGCCTTGGTGGCGAGTTTTCGCTCGAGTCGCCGCACGCGAGCGGATTCGATTCGATAGAGGAGTCGGCGGGCTCCTTTGGCAACCTGGGCATACTGAGCCCACTTTTCACTGTCGACATCCACCAGATCTACAATTCGACGAGATTGCGAATCCGCAGCCGCATCCAAGTACTGCCCCATGCTTGAGCAGAAGGCGATTACCGCATCGAAGGACGCCTCGCATGACCAGCGCTTTAGCCGGGAACGCATCCGACGCGACGCAAAGGCTCCCTCGGTGATCGAGCCGCCACGCAGTAGGGACCAGACAGCCGAGAGCCAGCGCGCCGGTGTGGTCCGCTCGACGTAGAGGCCCTCACATAAGGTGTTCAAGCATTGTATTGACGGTTCCTGCGGCTCTTCGTCGGAGAAGCATGCCAGATAGACTTCATGACGCGCTGCCAGCCAACTTAGTGTGTGAAACGAGCGAATCCTGTCGCCTCGATCAGGTGGGTGTGGCAGACGGTGAGTGAGATAGAGAACTCGCAATGGGAGTCGAAACGGTTCGATCGACGCAAAACGGTGAACGGTCTGCTCAGGATGGCGTTTCGGAGTCAGCCAGCTATGGAGGCAGACTCCGTCCCCGCCGGGTGTTCGGCCGGAAGGGTTTCCAAGTCGAAACCGCCGTGTGCGAACACCTGGTTTTCCATCGCCGTCGAGGTCGGCACGAGTGCGCGCCGACTTGGCCAAGGCGACGACGAGGCGATACGAAAAGTCAATTGTATGCGAGAACTTCCGACCGCGAACAACTCGCAACAGTCGGGCTCGCGAACGCTTCGGACAGCGCTTTCCATGGCCACTCCCCGAGCATTTTCTGTAGCTTACTTGCCGTCCGCCTCAGATTCAAGTAATGCCGGAACCTCGAAGCGCGACTTCCAATTCCCATGTCCGGTTGTTTCGGATCGAAGGGAGGGAGGAGGGAAATGGAAAATGAAAAATGGGAAATGGGAAATGGAGGGGGTAGGAGTGTTGCTGTTACTCAACACCTGCGTGGTTTACGAGACCAGGGGTGCTGGTCGCGGCCGCTTCTTCTTCCGGTGCCGCTTCCTGCGACCAAACGTCCATCGCTTGGCTCGTGGTTCCAAACGACCACTCGCCTAGCAGCCGCACGAGCTTCTTTTCCGTGTGCTTGAGATTCAGATAATGCCTCGCTCGCGATACTCTCGATCCGATCGCTATGTCCGGTTGTTCCGGATCTACTTCCCAAGGATGGATGTAGAACATGAACGGGCGGCCCGCGGAAAGGACTCGCTGCACCAGACGGCGGTAGACCGGCCAGGGCTTGAGCCGAAAATAGCCGCCCCCCGAAACCGGAAGGTTGACTCGTCCCATCTTCAGCACCGACGGTGGAAACTCGAGCAAGTCCCCCGACGCCGTGTGGATCACGTGCGGATCGGGGTTGGCATCGGGGATCCCGTAACGATCATGGTGCGTCGGGAAAATGCTCGAATCGATCCGAATCCCTTCTTCCACCAAGATCTCCAACGCCCACAGCGACTTCCTCGTGATCGAAAAACTGGGTGCCCGAAAACTCGCGACCTCCTTCCCGATCAGATCTTCCAATACAACCTTCGATCGCCGCAAATCCGAACGAAACTGCTCAGGCGTCAGATTGTAAACCAGCCGATGCCAGTAGCTGTGCGACCCGATCTCGTGGCCGCGGCGGTCGATCTCCCGCACGAGCGCGGGGCAGTGATCGGCCACCCAGCCGAGAACGAAAAACGTCGCCTTGGTTTCGTGCGCGTCGAGGAGATCGAGCAGCCGACGCGTCGAATCGGATACTCGAGATTCGAAACCGGGCCAGGCGGAACGCTCGATGTCGGTTTCAAACGCGGAGACATGGTAGTAGTCTTCGACGTCGATTGTAAAAACGCAGCTTGAAGTCACGGGTAGAGGGGAAGAAGAAGGGAAGGATTACCACGAAGAACACGAAGGACACGAAGGGAAGAAGAAGGGAAGGATTACCACGAAGAACACGAAGGACA
>JALSIV010000252.1 GCA_026989685.1 Pirellulaceae bacterium
CGGCTCAAACCAAGAGGCTGTCACAAAACTCCGGGCCGCAAGCAACACGTCCGAGGTTCGGAAGCAATGCGGCGAGTTATGATACAGGCTCTAAAACAGGCTCGCCGGTCGCCGATCGGTGAGCCTTCGTTCTTGCGCCACGTATCGCGGGATCTCCGCCATCCTTCGCGATGACAGTCTTTGGCGCCGCGGGACGCGTTTCGCCGATCGGCGAGCCGAAAAGGCTCGAATCGGCCCAAAAGGCTTGGGACGCCGGGACTCGCCCGAATGAGTCCTGCCAGGCCCAAGTCCCGCAAAATCAACGACTTGCGTCACGGGACTCGAAAAGCGGTTTGGAACCAAACGCCAGTAGGCGTTGCGGCGACAACCCGTGTCCTGCGAGCTGTGCCAACGCCTTCCCACGATTTGATGACTCAGCAACCGCCTGGGGAAACCCCACGAATCGAGACCTTTCCTATGGGAGCGATCAAGGTCACGATCAAGCCTACGATCGGTGGCGAAACCGTGTCGGTTCGTTCATGGCGTGCTTCAGACAAACCCCCGGCTATGGTAGAGTAGTGCATGTAAACCTTCGATGAATGGAAATCGAAAATGACAGCGATCGAAGCCGAATATCAATCGCGGATGGACGCCCTGACGGGCACGGAGCGGATTGCCCGCTCGATGGCGATGCTGAAATGGACGCGCGAGATGCTCGCTCGGCAGATCCTCGCCCAGGAGGGCCCGATGTCCGACGAGCGGCTGCGGTGGAAAGTCGCCCTGCGACTCTACGCCAACGACGCAGCCGTGTGCCGGTTGATCGAAAGCAGACTCGCCGATGTTCCCGATTGAGACATTTCAAAGGACGCTCGGCAAAGCAACCGACATCTTTCGGCAACTCGAGATTCGGTTCCACCTGACGGGCGGTCTCGCCGCGGTCTACTATTCCGAGCCCCGGTTGACCCAGGACATCGACATCGTCATCGACAACACCCGAACGAGGGCGACTCTCAACCGTTTTTTGGAAAACCTGGAAGCCTCCGATTTTCTCTTTGATGCCGAGTCAATACGCAGTGCCGTCTCCAGCGGCGGAATGTTCCAATTGCTCGACAACCGGGAGTCGCTCAAGTTGGACATCTACCCAAGAGAGCTGATTCCGGGGGAATTGGATCGTTCCGTCGAACGGGAAGTTTTCGAGGGGACGATGATTCCTGTGGCCAGTTGTGCGGATGTCGTCGTATCCAAGCTGGTCTGGGTTAGCAAGGGAAGCAGCAAGAGTCGTCGTGATGTGCGACAGATGTTCCGCTTGGCATCCGAAGTGGATCGCCGGCTGATCGAACAGTTGTCCGACCAGCTCGGCCTCGGCAGCCTGCTTCAGGAAGTTGTCGCGGAGCAGCACGAGATCGACTGAGCCGCATCGATCACCTCTGAACATCCGCTCCTTCGCCTCAGGCGCCCGTCAGGCTCGCTATTCAATCGGCCAGCGGGCCAATTGTTCATCCCAAGAGAGCGGAATCCCCCTGGCCAACTGGCGCAGCGTCAGTCCTTCCGGTTGCCGACCGTCGACGATCGCTTCCACCAACTGTGGAGCGAGAGATGTCAAGCGAAGAACGCGCCGAGCGAGAGAAGTATCGACGCCGTTCGCTTCGGCAAGCTCTGTGATCGATGTCAACTCGCCCGATTCGAGCTGCTCCTGCCAACGCCAGGCTCGGGCCAATGCCTGGATGAGCGACGACTCCGATGGCGACTCGCCCGGCCGGTCGCTGCCGTCGAGCGCGTGGATCATCATGCGCCCATTGCGCCGGTAGAAGTTGACCGGAATCGATACGGAGACCACGTCCCCGTGGTCCTCGACCGTGATGTCCGGAGATTCCGGATCGTCTTCCCGCACGGAGATCAGCTCGTCGCGTTTCATTCGATTCCTCTTGTTTCGTGGCCAAGCTCGACCGCGAGGCGCTCGATTCCGTTCTTGCGGAATCAAATCGTAATGCGATCTCTCGACACGGTGATTCCCTCGATGAGCAGTTCCAGTATCCGACGCCGCTCGTCGGATACGAGCACGTCCCAGATGGGATCGAGCCGCTCGAGCGCTGTCGCAACGTCGGAGAGACTGGCTTCCGCCGAGGGCTGGTTCAATTCCGCTTTGACGCGCTCGATCGTCGATTCCAACGCCTTGAGTTCGTTATGGCTCACTTTCCGCACTTCGAGAGAACATTTTCCGTCAATTTTTTTCGGGACGCGAGTGGAGTGCGAGGCATCGGTCGGCGTGTCGGTGGGTGCGGTTTCCTTTGGCTCGAAGGTGAGTTCCGGCCTTCCGGCGTGATGGATGTGTCCGGATGACCAATGGGTTCGGCAGGGGCTATGAAGCACGGTGGCCATACGTTCGCCGTGAGACCCCTAAGAGTTGGAGGACTTGTTTCTGGGGATGGGTGAGTTGGGTGACCGTTTCCGTGGTCTCGCCGCCGAACGAAACCCGAATGCGTTGAACAC
>JALSIV010000253.1 GCA_026989685.1 Pirellulaceae bacterium
GGCCTGTCAATGGCCGCTGAGAACCCGGAGTGAACACTTGCACGTAGCGGGCATAGCTTGATGGGCGGTGCGACGTGCGAATGGCGGTAGCGGCCTGGTTTTCGGACCACGCTGTCGGCCGCTACTGTTGCAGCGCGCTATGGAACGACGCGAACACCGAATTGGCGAAAGTGCTCGTCGAGAGCAACGGCAGTCCCGATGCCGAGATCGTCGATCACGATCTTGCTCGTGCAATCCGTAAAGCTCCAACCGGAATCGGCACGCTGTTGAAACAGAATCCATGCCCGGTTTACCTGTGCTTCTGATATGAAGTGCATACGGACCACATCGGATTCGAAAAACAACCGTCCGGCTCCCCGAGCGCGTCTCAGTTCGCGTCGCGCCAGCAGCAATGTCAGCGTCTCATCGACGATGTAGTCCGTCGTCACCAAACGTTCCCCTGACGACATGAACCAGCTATGAACACGCTGATGATGGGGGTCGACCGGCAGGAAGAAAGCAAACCAGGCGCTCGTGTCCACAAAGACCATTAGCGCTGCCCATAGAGGATTCGATCGTGATCGGCCCCGCTGATTGGTTCGTCCGAGCCCTCGAGCGGCATCGCTGCGATCCGGTCGAGCGTTTCCTTCAATCGTTTACGCTCCGTGCTGCTCATCATGTCTCCGGAGTCGTCTGCCCGTGAACTCACGACGACTTCAACCCGCGCACCTTCCGGAAGAGAGACGGCGTCGTCCAGCACGATGACTCCGTTTTTTACACGGCCATGGACAACCATGGCAATTCCCTTTCATCCACGAACGCTACCACGGAACCTGCACGCTACTGGCTCTATTCTATACTGCCACGGCTGGCTGGCCAATTCTGGTATTTCCAGGGTCGCCGCCGCAATGGCTACGTCTCTCTGGCGGACCTTCGGGCGTTGTCCCGGCGTCGCTTACCAGCAACGCCCGATCGGCCCATCAACTTGCAACCTCTGTCGGCATAAGATGTTACGGCGAACGCCACACGTTCCTCGAGAAGTTGGACACTCAACACAGAAATCTGGCCCCGTTGCGAGTCCTTGTGTCCGCCTCCATTGCCTCCGGCAATAGAGCAGTCGAGTGTAGAAAGTAGAACCCGCAGTGGTAAGTCCCAAGTTATTTGAACCGGATTTTCCCGGATTATTTGACACGGAGGAGCAGGGGGAGACACGCCGTTGGATGGGGGGCTCATGCGTGGCTCGGATGAGAAGATCGACGAAGCCGAGGCGGTGTCGCCACCAGAAGAGAAAAGGGCATCCGTGCCCGTTTGCCGACTCGGAGGTGAACCTCCGCGCGGCGCGCCGGTCCTCAGTCGGCGCAGCGGTCGGTCGAGCTCAGAACGGTTCCTGTTTCCGGCGCGCAGAGTCCGCCGCGCGCGCTCGACAGTAAGCGCCCATTTTTAACCGTGTCGGGGTTCCGGGTTACCTTGGCTGGAAATGTTCGTTTCTTTCCTTTTCAGCCAAGGAGGTCTTCATCATGGCCCGAAAACGCAACCCCCACGAAACCGAACGACGGTGGCGCACCCTACTGACTCGGCTCGAACGGAGCGGCCAAAGCGTCGCCGAGTTCGCCGCCCGGCACAGCGTTTCCACCGCGTCCGTCTACCACTGGCGAAAACGACTCGGTAGGAGCGGCCCGGTACGCCGCCGCTCGCCGAGCGGCGGCCCGAGGGCTTCAGCGCGAGTATACTGCAGCGGGCGATGAACGGCGACCGACACGCGCAACTGCTTCGATAGACTCGAAGGCGGCACGTTCGAACTCCCTTCGGCTCCCGACTCGCAACACGGCATTGAGATCGCTCCCGTCGATCCGGCGCTGTTGCTCGGCGGCGTCGATCTGAGTTCGACCAAGAGACGCAAGCGGTATTCGCGGGCAGCCTGAGACATTCTGCCACTACAGTGTCACACATGGCCGGTGATCTGGAATCGCTGCTTCCGGATGTGTGGAAGCGATCGCATCCGGACAAGGTTCGCGAGTTCCGAGCCGAGGAGCAGCGTCGGATCGCCGAGCGCAAACGCTATCGTCGTGCCCGGCGCCGCCACGCTTGCCGGGAAGTCGCGCGTTTTTCGATAGGCAGATAGATGCCGCAGCGTGGTCAGGCTGGGAAGTCTGACCTACGGGAAGTTGCCGACCGATCCATCCATGTTCGTGTAGCGAACGCGAGCCACGCACAGCGACACGGTCACAATGCGCGCTTACTTTCTTCTCACGGCTTCCCAGGTTGCCCAAGCTCTCTTCTCTTCGTTTGGCCGCAGATTCTAACATTGTGGTGCGGCCGCTTGGATGGCCGATAAGGGAGAGTGGAGCGTTGGGCTCGAGGTTCAAAGGAGTGAGACGATGGGTCTGGTCTTGAGAGCGACAATAGCAGTGGTCGCAGTGACGCTGGTGGCGGGATCGACGGCCAACCACGTTACGACCGACCACGTCGATCTGGTTGAAGTCAACTATTGCTACGACGACCAGGGGCACCCCATGATCCAGCAGTTGATTTTCTACGACTGGTGTCCAGCCAGTCGCTGTTATCGAGTGCGGGATTTTCGGCTGTTGGAGACGGTTGAGAGTCTGCCGCACCGGGTGCGAGGCGGACGGGCCTACGTGGTGACCTGGTACGACGACCGGGACGGGATCGCTCGGCGCGTGATCGCCAAGGCCGTGAGGAAGACCTACACGCGGCACGATCCGGAGATGGTCGAGCGTGAGCGATTCCCCAAGGACACCCGGCGTGAACTGACCCCCGCCTTGCGTCGCCACTAGCCGCGTGGAATCATGAGCAACCGAGACTCGCAGCCGTTCGCGAGCCGTAGTCCCGTGGCTCTTATGACAAGCGGCCCCATCCATGAAGATCGTGGAACTCAACCACGTAGCGCTCCACGTTGCCGACGTGGAGGCCAGCTGCCAATTCTATGAACATTGCCTGCAGCTCCCGAGACTGCCCCGTCCGGCCTTTTCCTTTCCCGGTGCCTGGTTTCAGTTGGGCGAGCGGCAAGAGCTCCATCTGATCGGCGGCCGGTTTGAGGCCGTGATCGACCACCGCCGAGGCAACCACTACGCGCTGCTGGTCGATGACTTGGACGCCTGGGAAGAGCACTTGCGACGGTGCGGTGTTCCGTTTCAGGGGCCCCTCCATCGCCCCGACAATGCCAGACAAATCTTCTTGCAGGATCCCGACGGCCATGTGATCGAACTCTGTACGTCACCTCCTTGACGGATTGCCTTTGCCACTGCATTCCCCGAGAGACTGTTGCGCCGATGTCCCCATCTGTCGATCCGTTGAGAATGATCGCCGCCAAACGCGACGGCCGTGAACACCAGCCCGATCAGATTGCCGCGTGGATCGACGCCTATGTTCGAGGCGAAGTCGGCGACGAACAAATGGCGGCTTGGGCGATGGCGGTTTATCTCAACGGGATGTCGACGGCCGAGACGGCTGCGCTGACGCAAGCCATGTGGCGGTCCGGTACGACGTTGACTTGGGAAGCAGGTACCGGGCCTTATGTCGACAAACACTCCACCGGCGGTATCGGCGACAAGGTCTCCCTCATCTTGGCGCCGCTGTTGGCCTGTTGCGACGTGCGCGTCCCCATGCTCTCGGGACGCGGATTGGGGCCGACCGGCGGCACACTCGATAAGCTCGAGTCGATCCCGGGCTTCCGCACCGATTTATCACTGGAGGAAATCCGGCACGTGGTCGAGTCTTGCGGCTGCGTGATCACCGGCACCACGCCCGAGATCGCGCCCGCCGACCGCCGGCTCTACGCTCTGCGCGATGTGACGGCGACGGTGGCTTCGATTCCGCTGATCACAGCCAGCATCATGAGCAAGAAGCTCTCGGAAGGCCTCGATGCGTTGGTTCTTGATGTGAAGTATGGCAGTGGCGCTTTCATGAAGAGCCGCGACGATGCGAAGAGGCTTGCCGACAGCCTGGTGGTGACCGGCCAGAAAGTCGGGGTGGCCTGCCGTGCCGTTCTTTCCGACATGAACCAGCCACTGGGCCGTATGGTGGGAAACGCCAACGAAGTGGACGAGTCGGTCGCCGTTCTGGAAGGCGGGGGACCACCCGACGTGCGAGCGTTGACTTTGGAGTTGGGAGCGGAAGTGCTCCACGCCGCCGGAGTCGAGCCGAACATTGGCGCGGCCCACACGCGTCTGGCTCGAATGCTCGACAGCGGCCGGGCTCGAGAGAAATTCTCCCAGATGGTGGCGGCTCAAGGCGGCAATCTCGATCATCCTCGGGCCCTGGCGCCGGCTCGAGAACTCCCCGTACCGCGAGCGGGCATTGTGGAACAGATCGATGCGGAAAAGCTCGGTTACGCCGTCATCGCTTTGGGCGGGGGCCGCCGGCGACTCGGGCAGGCCATCGATCACTCGGTTGGCTTGGAATACCTGATCCGCATCGGCGACCGTGTATCGCAAGGGCAACCCTGGCTGCGGGTTTTCGCTCACAATGGTGGTGTCGAAGAGGCCATCGATTTGCTCAACTCGGCGATTCGGATCCACGAAGAAAGCTGACGGTCGCGACCACACTGGACATAGCCACTCGTGTGTCACTCGCGAACGGATCGGTGCCGTGCCGGTTGCGATTATCCGGTGCTAACTATCTGTTTTCGGATTCGTGCGAGGCAGTTGCTGCCCGACGAAACGCTCGGGCAACAGTTGCCGCAGCGTCCGCCGACGAACCTCGTTCGACTCCGTGTTCACCAGCACCAAGGGCAATTCCGGAGCGAATTCCGAAAGGAACTGCAGGCAGATTCCGCACGGCATGATGTCCTCGTCGGCCGCGATGGCCAAAAGCTGCCACGGATGTTGCTCCGGGACCCAACCGCTTGTCCAGGCGGCACAGGCAGCGACCCGCTCGGCGCAAATGGTTCCCCCGAAGGAGCGGTTCTCCAGATTCATCCCGGCAACCAGATGCTCGCCGGCTACCAGAGCCGCTCCGACGCGGAATCGGGAATAGGGAGCGTAAGCCCGTTGCCTCGCTTCGATGGCGGCGTCGATCGCTCGGTCTTCCCACATCGTCCGATACTCGCTGTTACGACGGTTTCGCCCTCTCATCCACCCGACGGCTCCGATTCCCCGGCAACATCCAATGCTGCCAACTCCCGCAGCTCCCGTTCGAATCCGCCGGAGAGGATGGGGAACCGGCACCAGGTCTTGGGATCGAGGTTGTGATCGTCGACGTGGAAGGACGGAGCCAGGCGTTCGCGTTTCCATTGCGATCGAGACCACAGCAGGAAGAACCGTCGCACCCACTCGCGAAGTTGTTCGCGGCTGTATCTCTCTTCCCACAACGGGAGAATCTCGAGGAGGACTTCCACGGGCGAGCGGCGGTCGCGGATGGCCGTCCGTTCGATGTCGGCCAGCACATCATAGGGCATCAGATCCCCTTCGTCGGTCTGCCCTGCTTCTTGCGGCCGCAATTCGGCCGTCGGCGTCTGTTGGGTGACGACCTCCAGAAACGGCAGCGGGGAACCGCCCCAGTAGCCGTGCAGCTCCAGCCACCGCAGCCAGCGTCGCAGGAACGACTTGTCGATGCCGCCCAGCGGGCAAAGTCCGCCGGCCGTGTCTCCGTCCATGGTGGCGTAGCCGACGGCGGCTTCCGATCTGTTGCTGGTGCAAAGCAGTACGGCTTGTTGCAGATTGGCGAACAACCAGGCCAACGGAGCGCGCGTGCGGGCTTGAACATTCTGCAAGGCCGCGTCGTCCTGTTCCCACGTGAGTTGTCTTCCCAGAGAGGACTGTGCCGCCTCGACGTACGCGTGGACGATGGAGTCGATCTCGAGTTCATAGAACCTGGCGCCGATCTGGGATGCCACTTGTCGAGCCGCCTGGCGAGTCCGCGGCGAGTTGTTGGCAGTGGCCTGATAGATGCAAGTGAGCAGTCGGGACGTCCACGCTGCGGCATCCGTCGTGGCGGGTAGATCGCGGAGATGTTCCAACCGCCGAGCCAGGCCGTCGGGGCCCAGTTCGGCCAGTGCCAACTCCACGGCGATCCGGCAGAGCAGCGAGGTCGCCGTGGAATCGGCGCCACCGCTGAGCGATACGACGAATCCATGAGCTCGGCTCTTTCGCAAGTAGTCCAGCAATCCCAGCGCGACGGCTCGAGTGAATTCTTCGAACTCCAACGGTTCGGTCTCTTCCCACCCGATCGCAGCCGCGGTGTTGGGTTCCCACCGAGTCGACTCAAAGCGGAACGGCAGCCGCACGAGTCTTCCGTCGTCACCGGCGTCCGGCTGGCCGCCTCCCCACTGCGCTCGCAACATCCGCGCTTCTTCGATGTCGAACGCGGCGGAAATCACCTGGTAGTCGTCGAAGGAGAACCGCCGGCAGCGAGCCAGCATTTTCCCATTGGAAGCGATCATGGCGTCGCCATCGTAGATGGCTCGCCCCGATTCGTTCCCCAGCAAGTTGGTGTAGACGTAGCCGACGTGAAAGGCTCGCGACCCTTCCAGCACGAAACGCTCGCGCGTGGCATGTTTGCCGAAGGCGAAGTGACTGGCGCTGGGGTTGAGGATCAGGTCGACGGCGTGCCGTGTGAGATCGGTGCCGGGGCGCGAGGCGACCCAGGCGTCCCGGCAAATCTCGAAGCCGATGCGAAGGCCCGAAAGCTCAAACACCAGATCGCCGATGGGAATGTCCATTCCCGCGATGGTCGTGTGGGAGACCAGTCCGGCGGGCCACGGAGCGAACCAGCGGGACTCGTAGTGAATGCCTTCGCCCGCCAAGTTCTGTTTGCCGACCAGACCGGCGATGCGGGTGTCGACGATCAGCGCCGCCGCATTGTAGAGACTTCCGCCGTGCCAGATCGGTAGACCGACCGCCACCACCATGTCGCGGCACTGTTCGGCGAACTCCAGCAGAGCCGTTTGAGCGGCCTGCCAGAGAGACGAGGAGAGAAACGCGTCCTGGCAGCCATAGCCGGTGATGCACAGTTCGGGCAGGCACAGCAACTGGGAACCCTGCCGGCGCGCTTCTTCGGTCGCGACCAACATGCGGCGCATGTTGCCGTCCCAATCGAGCGGTACCTGGTTCAGTACGGCGGCCGCCACCTTGACCGGCTTCACGGCGAGAGCCCTTCCGTTTGTGAGGCGACCCGAGCAACGCTTGCCGTTCGCAGCGGATCGTCCGCGCCGATTCAGTCGTAGTGAATCAAACTGAAGATGTCGTAGTCCCCAATCCGTTCGGCTCCTCCGAGGGAATCGAGGGCGATCAGAAACGCGCATCCCACGATCGTTGCTCCGACTTTCTCCAGCAGCCGACAGCACGTCTCGACCGTCCCGCCGGTCGCCAGCAAATCGTCGACGACGAGAACCCGTTCGCCCCCGTTGACGCCGTCGATATGCATCTCCAGGGTATCGGTTCCGTACTCGAGTTCATAGTGGAAGGCGTGCGTGTCGAAAGGGAGTTTGCCCGGTTTGCGGATCGGCACGAACCCGGCGCCGAGCTTCACCGCGAGGGGGGCTGCGAAGATGAAGCCTCGAGCCTCGGCGGCCACGATGATATCCACTTCCCGCTCGGCGAAGTGAGCGGCCATCTGCTCAATCGACTCGCGGAACGCCTCGGCATGCCGCAGCAGCGGCGTGATGTCGCGGAAGACGATTCCCGGTTTGGGAAAGTCGGGGATGTCGCGAATGTACGACCTCAAATCGAGCGTCATCGGATGGGAGACCCCTATTTGGCAAGAGGGCGATGATTGGGCCACAGATGGCGGTCAGCATAGCCGATGGGGTCGCGTTCGGGCTACTCCCGGGGAAGCGGGATCGGGTCGGGGGGACCGTTGATTTCGGTGGCCAGCCTGGCCAGAGCCTCGGTTTCGATCTGCCGGACCCGCTCCCGTGTCAGCCCCAGCCTCTCGCCGATTTGCTTGAGGGTATGCGGTTCGTGATTGTCGAGTCCGAACCGCATTCGCAGCACGGTGGCTTCTCGAGGATCCATCTCGGTAAGCAGTTGCTTGACTCGATGGAGCGTGTCGTGTTCGAGCAGCTCTTCATCCGGGCTTTTCATCCGCTCGTCCATCACCATCTCACCCAGCGACCAGCCGGCTTCGGGCTGGTCATTCTGCGGCGATGCGTTGTAGATGCGGATGGCCTTCTTGATGATCGGCAGCTTCTTCTTGGGGACTCCCAGGACTCGAGCGATCTCCTCCGGTGTCGGGGTTCTCCCCAGCTCTTCGGTCAACCGCGAATTGGCTCGTCGCCATTTCGACAGCAGCTCGACCATGTAAGCGGGAATACGGATGGTTTTCGCCGAGTTGATCAGGGCTCGCTTGATCGACTGCTTGATCCAGTAGCTGGCATAGGTGCTGAACCGAGTCCCCACGGAAGGGTCGAACCCTTCGACAGCTCGCAGCAAGCCCAGATTCCCCTCTTCGATCAGATCCTGCAGGCTCAACCCCTTACCGGTGTAACCTCGCGCGATGTTCACCACCAGCCGCAGATTGGCTCGCACCATCCGGTCGCGTGCTTCCACGTCCCCTTCCTCAATGCGATAAGCCAGTTCCTGTTCGTCTTCGGCCGACAGCAGCGGCGTCTCGTTGATCTCTCGCAGGTAGGTTTCCAGTGGAGTCTGGACGGCGTTTCCGGCTCGATGACGGGGCGTGTTCCGCTTGGTGTCGGTTTTGGGCATGGCCAGGGTGCTTTCGTCGGAGTGTTTTCGTGCCTACTAACAGAATCGTCCGCTTCGCTTCCCGCCTTCGGGCGTGTTGCTTGCGGCATGGAGTTCTATGACCGTTTCTCAGAGCCTACTAACAGAACCCTCCGCTTCGCTTCCCGCCCTCGGGCGTGTTGCTTGCGGCATGGAGTTTTGCGACAGTCTCTCAGGATCGGTTCATGGCGCAACAACGCGGGCGCTGTCTCAGAGGATACAGTGGTGGTATCGTCTGCCGCGGTCGCCGAACTCCATCGGCGAGGCAACTCGACGGGGTAGATGCGATATAGCTGCCGTTCCGGCGATAACGAAAAATCGGCCGGCCGCCATAAGCGACCGACCGATTGGGAGCGTTGTCACGGAAATGCGCGGGGCGCTGAAGCGACGACTATTCGTCACTCGCCTCCGATTCTTCGGATTGCCTGGTGTCATCTGAAGAAGCGGTCTCGTCCGAAGACCCCGCCTCGTCCGAAGAACCGGCAGACGGCGCACTGGATGCCTGAGCCTGTGCGGCGGCCTGAGCCTGCTCTTCCTTCTTCGCCGCACGCAGTTCACCGAATCCCGACAGCATACCGCCGCCGCCACCGCCCAGACCGCCCTTGAGTTCCTTGGCGGGGGCCGTTCCGGCCCGCGGTGTCGACCGGTGCGCCGAAACGGACTCCGACGGCTGGCCGCTGCTCTCTTCCTCCGTCCACTCGACACGCCGCCGAGACAGCCCGATCTTGCGTTCGTCCGTATCGACTCGCAGGATCTTCACATCGAGTTCGTCACCGACCTGAACGATGTCCTCGGGGTTCTCGACTTTGTGGTCGGCCAATTCCGAAATGTGGAGCAGCCCTTCGAGGCCGTCTTCTAATCCGACGAAGACGCCGAAGTTGGTGATCTTGGTCACCTTGCCTCGCACCACCTGGCCCGGCTGATACTTGGCGGGAATGGTCGTGGTCCAAGGATCGTCTTCCATCTGTTTGAGGCCCAGCGCGATTCGGCGACGGTTTTCGTCGACCGACAGCACCTTGCAGGTGACCTCCTGCCCTTTTTGCAGAATCTCGCTGGGATGACTCACCTTGCGAGTCCACGACATGTCCGAGACGTGGAGCAGACCGTCGATACCTTCCTCCAGTTCCACAAAGGCGCCGTAGTTGGTGAGATTGCGGACGCGGCCGGTGACCACACTCTCGGGCGGATATTTCTCCAGGATCGACTCCCAGGGATTCGGTTGGGTCTGCTTGATGCCGAGCGACAACTGCTGCCCCTCCTTGTCGACGCCCAGGATGACGACGTCGACTTGGTCGCCCGTCTTGACCAACTCGCTGGGATGATTGACTCGCTTGGTCCACGACATTTCGCTGATGTGGACCAGGCCCTCGATGCCCGGCTCGAGTTTCACGAACGCCCCGTAGCTCATCACGTTGACAACCGTGCCGGTGACTCGCGAACCGACCGGGTACTTCTCCTCCACATGTTCCCACGGGTTCGATTCGAGTTGCTTCAAGCCGAGAGCGATCTTCTCCTTTTGCCGATCGATCGACAGCACCATCACTTCGACTTCCTGGTCGATCTTCAGCATCTCCGACGGATGTCCCACTCGTTCCCAACTCATGTCGGTAATGTGCAACAAGCCGTCGATACCTCCCAGATCCACAAACGCACCGAAATCGGCGATGTTCTTCACCACGCCGCGTCGTACCTGACCGATCTCCAACTCCTTCATCAACTGTTCGCGGTCTTCCTCCCGCTGCTTTTCGATCAGCGAGCGGCGGCTGACGACGATGTTGCGACGCGACTCGTCGATCTTGAGCACTTCGCACTGGACGACGCGGCCGATGAAGTCGCCGATGTCTCCCGGACGCCGGATGTCGACCTGACTGGCGGGCAAGAAGACGTTGACGCCGATGTCGACCAGCAGACCGCCTTTGATCTTCCGCGTGACCGTCCCGGTGACGACTTGCCCCTCCTCGACGGAGGACATCATCTCCTCCCACTGGAGGATCTTCTCGGCTTTCCGCTTGCTCAGCACGATCATGCCGAACGGTTCGTCGGGAGCCCCGCCCTGCACGTCTTCCACTTCTTCGATGATGACGCGCACCGAGTCGCCGACTTGGGGAAGTTCTTCGCCTTCCCACTCGCTCAGCGATATGGCTCCTTCGCTCTTAAAACCAACGTCGACCAGGACAAAATCGTCTTCGACTCGTACAATCTTCCCCTCGACAATCTGATTGACTTCGAAACCGGGTTGCGTCTCGATTTCTTCGACAATCGTCTCGGTCTGGCCGCCCATGGCCGACGCGAATTCCTGCTCCAGTTCCTGATCATCGTCGAGCGAACGAATGAGATTCCAATTGACCATGTTCCACCTCGCCCGCCGGGGCACACGAAATCGGCGAGCATACCCGAAAAAAAGGATCCCAAACCACCGCGCCCGGCCCACCCCATCGGCAAACCTCACCGGCAGCGGCGAATTGGCTAACTCTAGCAAATGCCCAAACATACGGCAACCGCACCCACGTTGACGAACGGCGGGGAGACTGTTAAAAATGAGCCCGGATCGGTACTCGCGCGAGGAGAACTTGCCACCGATCGCCCCGGAACAGAAATCGACGAACCACCAGCCCCGGATCGACCGGGAAAACCGGCCCCAAAACACCAGACCACGAGGAATCACTGATGGGAAAAAGCGAACGGATGAAGGAACTATCGAGACGACGGCACCGCAAAGAGAAACTGGCTCAGCTCAAACGCCGAGCCGCCAAGGCATCGGCGTCGGAAAAGGCGGTGATCGCCCAAAAGATCCGGCGACTCACTCCGGGAGCCGATTCCATCATCGCCGAGTGGGGCCTGGAAGACCGCTGATGAGCGGCGCGAGGAACAGCGGCTCGGCCCGGCCGAAGCCGCCATCGCTGGCCGCGCTCGATCGGCAAATTGTCGACCTGCTGAACACTCGAGCCGCACATCCCCAGGCCCGCCGAGACGACGTGGCCGACGCCGCCAAGTGGGACACCATTCGTCGGCGAATTGCTCGAGCCAATCGCGGGCCGCTGAGCGGTGCCACACTGGAGGCCATCTACCGCGAGTTGATTTCGGGGACGCGGCAGGCACAACGACCGGCACAGGTCGCTTTTCTTGGGCCGCTGTACAGCTACAGCCATCTGGCGGCGCTCCGCCGGTTCGGCCAATCGGCACAGCTCGTTCCCGTCCAGTCGATCGCCTCGGTGTTCGAGGAGGTCCGGTCGGGCAATTGCGGTTACGGAATCGTGCCGCTGGCCAACTCCACCGACGGACGGATCGCCGACACGCTCGATTCGTTTGCTCGCCAGCCGGTCCGCATCTCCGGTGAAGTCCCCTTGCCCATCCATCACTATCTGCTTGGCAAAGGTCCGCGGCAAGACGTGAAGGTCGTTTGCAGCAAGCCCCAAGCCCTCTCCCAGTGCCGGCAGTGGCTGGTCGAGCACCTCCCCCAGGCGGTGCTCAAGGAAACGGCCAGCACGACCGAGGCCGCCGAGTTGGCGGCCGGCGATCCGGCCGTGGCCGCCATCGCCAGCCGGGAGGCCGGCGTCCACTACGGCCTGGACGTGCTGGCTCGCCATATCGAAGACCGCTCCGAAAACGTCACCCGCTTCGCCGTGATCGGAGGCGAGTTGCCGCCACCATCGGGCCGTGACAAGACCGCACTGATGTTCGAGTTGGCTCACGCTGTGGGAGCCCTGGCCGACGCGATGGCACTCTTCCCCGAGTTCGGATTGAACTTGACCTGGGTCGAGTCGTTTCCTCTGCGAGAAACTCCCAACGAGTACTTGTTTTTCGTCGAACTCGAGGGGCACTTGGAGGACCGAGCTGTTCAGCAGGCCGTCGAGGCTCTGCGCAACAAAACCACACGCTTGGAAGTGCTCGGCTGCTATCCCGTGATGAACGCCTGACGCGGTCTGCGCCCGCAAGTGTGAAGTGCGAGGGGACGCGATGGCGGCTGGAGAGGCGAGCGCCGGCATCCTGCGCGCACGGTGCGCAGATGTTACAAAGCAAGACGCTAGTGCTTGCGAAACTGGACGTACCGCTGGCGATAACCCTCGTGGCGACTCCAGTGTTGCCGAGCCGGAGCCCCAAACCAGCCGTAGGCGTAAGCGTGACGGCTGAGGTAGGTGGCCTGAGCCGGGTAGTAGCCGCGGTGGTGTCCCAGCGAGCGAGTTTGAGCCGGGGGCCTCAGCAGCCAGTACTGGGGCGGCTCCGCCGAAACTGGAGAAACTGGCAGGGCTGCACAAGCTAGCAAAGCTACGGCGACCAGCATCCCCGTCCGCATCATCGAGTTTCCGCGCCGGCCAGCCATATTCCGCGCCTTCTCTTCCAGCTTCACTTCACCCCATCGTACACAACCCTCGTTGTATATTTCGGTCGTTTGGAGCGTGAGGATTAGCCGCCCCACCCTCAATACCGGTTCACGGCGGCTCCCGCATTCAGCAGCGTCCGCGCCGCTTCGGTCCAGGCCGCCCATTCGATCGCCTCGGGAGGTGACTGCACCGACGCGATACCGACATGGACCAGCTTCTCGGCCTGATCGGGATGCCGGGCGAATTCGCGCCGGGCTTCCCGCAACACGTGCTCCAAAGTCTCAAGCTCCCGGGCATCCATCCGCCGGGAAAAAGTTCGCTCGGCCATCCACTGGAGACGGACCTGGTCGCTTGCCGGCTTGGCGCATTCTACAAGAGCGCGCGCGGCGAAGACTCGAGCGGCTTCCACGGCCGTGGGATCGTTGAGCAGAACCAGAGCGGCAATTGGCGTATTCGAGCGGGGGCGCTCGGCCGTACACTCTTCGCGGCTGGGAGCATCGAACGCCTTGAGCATCGGATGGAGATACTGCCGCTGCCAGTGAACGTAAACACCTCGCCGCCATTGGTTGGCGTCGCGGTCGGGGCGGTACTTTCGCTTCGGAAAGTTGAGATGCCGATAGTATCCGGCAGGTTGATAGGGGCGGGCACTCTTGCCACCGATTTTCGATACCAACAGTCCACTGACGGCCAAGAGTTGGTCTCGGATCATCTCCGCCGGCAACCGGAACGCGTTCTGGTGGCTGAACAGTCGGTTTTCCGGATCGAGTTCGCGTTGCCGCGAGGCGGCTCGCGACTCCATGCGATACGCCCGGCTCTGCAAGATGAGCTTGATCGTGGGTTTCAATCGCCAGTGGTTAGCGACGAGTGCCAGCGCCAATCGGTCAAGCAACTCGGGATGATCGGGAGCTTCTCCCTGGCCGCCGAAGTCGTCCAATTTGCGAGCCAGCCCCTGACCGAAGAACAGGTACCACAAACGATTGACCATGACGCGAGCCGTCAGCAAGCCCACCCCGTCGTGCGGATCGACCAGCCAATCGGCCAGATCGAGCCGGGTGGCGCGCCCCGAGTGATTCAGCGATCCGAGAAAGCGGGGAACCGCCGGCTGCATGACCGGGCCGGAATCGTCCTGCCAGTCGCCTCGAGGCAGCAAGCGAATGGTGCGGGGGACGGTGGAGACGCTGATCATCAGTCGGCGGGCACTCGCTTCGATCTCCTGCATGCGACGTTCAAGCTGCTCACGTCGGCGAAGCTGCTCCTCGGTCGCCTCTTTCTTCGGCAAGTTCGCCCATTCCTTTCGCAGCTTCGCCAACTGGGACCTCTCTCGCCTCGACAACACGATCACTTCCGGTTCGCGCGAAGTGCGTTCCCTGTCGACGCCATGTCCCAAGTGCCGCCCTTCGTCCAGATCGGCGAAGAAGGCGGCCATCGAGTAGAAATCTCGCATCGTGTAGGGGTCGTACTTGTGGTCGTGGCATTGGGCACATCCCATGGTGGCCCCCAGCCAGACGGCGGAGAGATTGCGCACGTGATCGGCGGAATAGATGGCCAGGTATTCCTTGGCTTGGACGCCTCCTTCGTGAGACGTTTGCAGAAGGCGGTTGTAGGCCGACGCGATGACCGTATCGAGTGTTCGATCGGGAAGAAGATCGCCGGCGAGCTGAGCTCGTGTGAACTCGTCGAACGGCAGATCGTCATTGAAGGCGTCGATCACCCAATCGCGATAGGGCGAGATGGAGTGCTCCTGGTCGCCGTGGTAGCCGACGGTATCGGCATAGCGGACCAGATCGAGCCAGTAGACGGCCATCCGCTCACCGTAGGCCGGGCTCTCCAGAAATCGATCGATCCACTTGTCCCAGCGATCGGGCGAGTGATCGGCTCGAAACGCCGCCAACTCCTCAGCCGTGGGAGGAAGTCCGCGCAGGTCGAACGACAAACGTCGCAGCAACGTACTGTCATCGGCGGTCGGCGCGGGCTCCAGTCCCGCCGCCTCCATTTTGTGAAGCAGAAAGTTGTCGATGAAGTTGGCGGGCCAATCGTCGCGGCGAACCGGAGGTGTTGGATGATCGGCCGGCGGGATATAGGCCCAGTGTTTGGCCCAGGGCGCTCCCTGCTCGATCCACCGCTTGAGTTTCTCGATCTCTGCTTGTGTCAATGTCTTGCCCGAGTCGGCCGGTGGCATGCGCAGGTCGGGATCCGATTCGTTGATCCGAGTCCACAGCAGGCTATCTTGCAAGTTTCCCGGGACAATGGCGGCTCCCTCCTCACGCACGGCCTTGGCGCTCGATTCCTGGTCGAGTCGCAGATCGGCTTCGAGCGAGTTTTCGTCGGGACCGTGGCAAGCGAAACATTTGTCCGAGAGAATCGGTCGGATCTCCTTGGAAAAATCGACGGACGTGGTGGACTGAGCCAGGGCGTTGACGGCCCCCACGGATGCCAGGAGGAGGCAGATGCGGGCAAGAGGCTGGTAGCGTGGCGAGGTCATCACGGTGTTCTCTGTTGGTCGGGGAGTGGTCGTGGCGAGTGGTCGGCGGCTACTGCGGACGAGCGCCGGCCAACGCGATCACGGCTCGAGCGATCTGTGGCAGGTCATCTCGGGCGATCGTCCGGACGTCGCCGGGGGGGCGGTCGTTGGTTACCAGGAATCGAATCGAGGCGTCGGTGGCGCAGAGCGGCTGGTCCGCCACCTCACGGCGCCACACTTCAATTCGGGGTGCATTCGTCATTTGATCACCTTCCACCAATACAACATCGCAATCGGCGAACATCGGGGCGAAGGGAGCGTAGCGGTCATGGTCTTCCTCGGGGTCGACGTCCCAGAACAAGGCCGACGTGGTTCGCGACAAGATGCCGGCGGGACTGCCCCCGGCGACTCGGTGCCGATGAGAGTCCTTACCGGGAAGATCGAGTTCGTGCTGATGGTGCGTGTGTTTGATGGTTCCCACTCGATAGCCCCGTTCGGTCAAGAATTCGGTGAGTTCGCACAATAGCGTCGTCTTGCCGTGATTCTTGCGCCCGACAATGTGGACTCGTTTGGATAGAGTCGTTGGTGCCATAGGAGAGTCTCTGGGATTCTTCGGTTATCCTTCCGTTTGACCGGGCCGGCTTCCACGGCATTCAAAACGCGAGTGTTCGTTTCCAGGTGCCCGCCCAACGGAATGCTTCGGCGGCTCCGACACCCGCTTGTTCGCCTCGAGCCGCACATTGCTGGAGCATCATGGCTTCCAGTGCGGAGAAGCTCTGGCCGTTGCCTCGAGC
>JALSIV010000254.1 GCA_026989685.1 Pirellulaceae bacterium
CCTACGGCACCATATGGAGAATCGTCCCGGGAGAGTGTTCAACCGCAACGTCAGGAGGGCCCATCGTCCCTCTGTGGCGGGGTAACCCAACTACAAGTCCGTGCGTGCACCTCGAGGGCCCACGCTCTCCCGGCCACGTCTCCATCCGCCCCAACCACATACCTGCCGCCTTTCCCGCCTCCTCGATTCCCTGGCAGTCACCGGCAGTGTTCCAACTTCGCACTTCCCCGGTCACACTCACGAGTCCGCAAACAAGCGGTGCATATCCTCAATCGCTTGGGGGAGTCGTTCAAGGACCTCCTCCAAGTCGGAGATTTGCAGCCCGAGTCGCTCCAGCGTTACCTGGGCGGCTCTGAGTCGTTCACTCGTCTGCTCGCACTCGTGATCGACCTGATCGGCCAGGATGTCGGCCAGGTGCGTGATGGCCGGCAGGCGAGATTCCGTTTCGTCGAGGCACTCTGGGCGGTGATGATAGCCGGCTACCAATTCGAGATGCAGCGGCAGCTTCCATTGCCGACACAGCCGTGCTCCAAACAGTTCGTGTAGTGCTTCAACGACCTCTGCTTCCGCTTCGGATACGGTGATCCCCTCCTCCGCTGCCAACTGGCGGATGACCGGAGTGAACCGGCTACGATCGATTTGCATTTCGGCGATCATCCCCACATCGTGAATCAAACCGGCCAGAAACGCCGTCTCCTCTAATTCTTGGTCTACCAATCGGGCGATTTCTCGCGCTGCCGTCGCAACCGTCAGCGAGTGAACCCATAGATCTTGAGGATCGCATCCCGGTTCAGCCTGGCGTATGCGGAAGATCTTCTGCATGCTGCTGGCAATGGCGATGTTCCGGACCGCGTTCGGGCCCAATAGCACGATTGCCTGGCGGATCGAGTCGATCTTTCTGGAGAGCCCGTAGTACGACGAGTTGACTACCTTGAGGACTCGAACGCAAAGCGCCGGATCGATGGCAATCACATTGTGGAAATCCTCGGCCGTGGCATTGTCATCTTTGGCCAGCCTTAGAATCTCGACCGCCGTTTGCGGTAAGGTCGCCAATCCGGGCAACGTCGCCAGACATTTGTCAATCGTGGCTACCAGCTCCTCGCTGGCAGCGACTCGGTTTCTCAACATCGTCACACCTCGCTGTTGGCAGCTCGGCAATCGCCGCCTCTCCTCGACCCGTCTGGGTCCGCCATTCCGAGATTGTCTTTTGTGGCTCGAACCGGACGTCACTGGACCGGCGACGTCCCGAGCCTCGGGCAGCTTCTCTCTTCTTCCGTACGTGGGACCGGCGCCGCGTCCGCGTTGGAGAAGTCCGCTCGAACAAACTCCACCAAGCCGCTGGCCGACAGCGGCTTGGAAAAGAGGTAGCCTTGGCCGTACTTGCACCCCAGCGCTTGGAGGGTCGCAAGTTGTTCCGTGTCTTCAATTCCCTCGGTGATCACTTCCAGTCCCAAGTTTTCGGCCAGCGTCAGCACCGCATGCAGCAGGGCCACGAACTCATGCACCTTTTTCGGAGTCGAAATGAACGAACGGTCGATCTTCAGGACATCGATGGGGAACTCGTGCAGGCAGGAAAGGGACGAGTGCCCCGTACCGAAGTCGTCCATGTCGATCTTGACTCCGAGACTGCGCAGAGCGTTGAGATTGGCCAGCACCGTCTGCGGATCGTGCATGATCATGCTCTCGGTGACCTCCAAATGGAGCACTTCGGGAGGGACACCGTAGTGCAGCACGCGGTCGCGAACGTAGTCCACCAGATTCGGCAGGAGGAGTTGGACGCGCGAGACGTTGACATGGACGCTGGAGGGCGCGTCGCTCCCCAGCCGGTCCCGCCACTCGACCAGTTGCCGCAGCGCCTCGTCGAGCACCCACTCGCCGATGGGCACGATCAGACCGGTTTCTTCGGCCACGGGAATGAATTCTCCCGGCTGCATCAGGCCAATCTTGTGGTGCTCCCAGCGAATCAGCGCCTCGACCCCGTACAGCTTTCGCGACTCCAGCGAAACGATCGGTTGATAGACCAGAGTGAACTCGTTGGTCCGGATGGCGTCACGCAACTCGGCTTCGATTCTCAAACGGCGGCGGACCTGGTCGCGCATCGTCGCGTCGAACACCTCGTACCGAGCTTTGCCGGAGTTCTTGGCGGCATACATGGCCAGGTCGGCGTCGCGGAGCATGTCGCTGGCTCGGTGATACTCGTGCTCACTGGTGGCCACGCCGATGCTGGCCGTGGAGTAGACGGTGTGCGACCCCAGCCGAAAACTCTCGGAGAACACTTCCAGCAGTCGATCCGCCACCGTCACGGCGTCCGAAGGATGGCGCAAGTCGCGCAGCAGCACGACGAACTCATCGCCACCCAGCCGAGCCGGTATGACTTCGTCCGTTTCGCGCAGAGCCGACCGCAAACGTTGGGCGATCTCTTTGAGCAACTCATCGCCCATCTCGTGCCCCAAGCTGTCGTTGATCAACTTGAAGCGGTCGAAATCGAGGAACAGCACGGCGAAGTGGGGTTGGCCTTCGTCGATCGACCGTTGGATCAACTCGAGGATCGAGGCGCGGTTCGGCAGTTCCGTCAGAGGATCGCGGTACGCCAGTTCGTGCAGGCGGTGCACCATCTGCGTGTGCTCGGTGACGTCCAGCACAATCGCGGCGAAGATCGGACGCTCATCAAAACACGACGTCTCCAAGTGCATGCGGACGGGGTACCGGCTGCCGTCCTTGCGCTGGTGCATGGTGGTGATTTCCAAGCTGCCGCAGTGACCGGCCAACAGCGGCCGAACCAGGTCGACGAACTCCTCTCGTGTAAACTCCGCGTTGATATCCAGCAACGTCATCTGAAGCAGCTCGACCATCGTGTAGCCGATGTTTTCGCGAGCGCCTCGGTTCACGTGGATCAGCGAAAGACTCTCGCTGTCGAACAGATAGATCTCATGGAGGGAATCCTCGAGGATGTCGCCGAAGGCGCTGAGTTTCCGTGCCCGATGGGCGGCAGTTTCCGCTCGTTGGCGGGCTTCCTCGAGACGATCGCGAGTCTCCTCCAGTTCGGTAATGATTTCCGCGGCGTGGACGATGGCATCCGCCTGAGCTTTCGCCAACTGCCGCGTCTTCTCCGCTTCGCGCTCGATGTGGAACTGGATGCCGTCCAGCGCAGAGCGCAGAGTGTCGGCCAGCGGTTCATCGAGATTCCCGATAAACTCGCGCAGCCGCTCGATCTGGACGGTCACCGGCTCCATCGACTCACTCCACGCTCGATCCCTTCTTGCGAATGACAGCCGTGCATTCGTGTTCGGTCTGGTGCAGTTCCACAAGCTCGTGCCCCGTTCTCCGGCACCAGGACTCGACGTCGAAACAGAACGCCTGGTCATCGGCAACCACCTTCAGCGTGTCTCCCGCTGGGCACTCCTTGATCAGCCGGGAAAGCCGTACGATCGGCATGGGGCACTGCATTCCCGTCAAGTCATATTCGTGCTGGGCAGGCACCGTCGCCCCCTCCACTTCAAATGAACAGCGAAACGTCTGAACTGGCCGCCCGTTCCAGGAATCCGGCGGCCCCGCAGAACCTCATGCCGGGATAGTCCATCAGCTCCTCCCGGCGAATCCCCATCAACAACATCGACATCTCACAGATATGGATCTCGACTCCCAGGTCCTTCGCCGCGTCGACCAGTTCCGGCAGGTCGGCGACGTTCTTCTTCTCCATTTCGCGGCGCATCATCCGCCGCCCGAGTCCGCAGAAATCGAGTTTCGAGAGTTTCTGCCCCGAAAACCCGCCGGGCAACATCCAACCGAACATCCGCTCGATCAGGCTCTTGCCGCGAGCTTGCGGGCCGCGTTTCTTTAGCGCTGCCGCAGCCCAGAACGTGAAGAACATCGTCACCTTCATGCCGCACGCGGCGGCACCGGTGGCGATCACGAACGCGGCCAGCAATTTGTCCAGCTCGCCGCTGAATACCAAGAGTGTGAGCGACTCGGTTTTCGAGTTGTTCGAGTCGCCCGCCGATTGCGACTCGAGTGCCTCGATCCGCTCACGCAATCCCGCCAGCTCCCGCTCCCACTCCGGTACGGTACCGGTCGTGTCGGCGCGCGCCGGGCGATCCCCGTCAATCGTTACAGTCATGACAACCCCTACCCCTAGGCGTGTCAAGGAGCAGACCAGCGCCTCGCGGCCACCCTCTTGCTCCCCTTATTCGATCGGCCGCCAACCGCCGGCCCATCGTTCTCGTGGCGACTTGCGCAACTCCTTTTCCATGATCGGCTTGCGCAAGCTGGCGGCGTCATGCCGCGTGTGGCGGACTCGGATCCGTCTTCGGCCCCAGGCGGGTCCATCCACTTTCCGCCGCCAGAAGTATAGGTTTTGGTCGGGGCCGACGACGAGAAAAGTGGGGCGGCTCGCAACACTCCCGGTGTGGCACCCGGAGAACCGTTGATCTATACTGGACCCTTGTGGAAGTAGCGTGTTGATCGGCTGTCTGACGGCTGGAGGAGACGAGAAATGTTGCGCAAATTGATCGTGGTCGGCGGATGGATCGGGATGGGGCTGTTGGCGAGTTGGACCCACGCCGCGGTCCCCCGCGGAGTCTACCTCGAATCGAGAACCTGCCAGGTCTACACCGGTCCCTGCTTTGCCGCGGGCGAAGTCGGGCTCGCGGGCAAGGAGGCGGTGATGGCGTGGCATTTCGACGAAGGCGAAATCGGTGGCCAATCGCTGGCCGGTTTGAACCTGGTGGCGATTGTCCAAACCGACCGGACACTCGGGTTCGACGGCGTCGAGCCGAGCGACCGATTGCGGGTTCGCGTGGTGGTGGATCGGCAAGCCAGCGACCTCCAGAAAGAGGCGCTGATGCGGTTTCTCCGCGAGGCGAATCCACGGTTGTTCGCGGCGGTCGTCGATGTCGTCCGCAGTCGTATTGACATGAAACTCGACACGGCGACGTTGCGCGGGGAACTGGACGCCGGCAAGTATGCTCGGTTGTCGACTCGCAAAGCCGATGCCGACGACTGCATTTGCAGCAACGAGTCGGCTTACTACCCGCCGCTGACGCCGCTCGAGAACTTCGTTCCCGGCGTGGCGCTGGAATTCGCCGGTCGGGTCGACGTTCGAGACCCGCAGTGCCTACATGGGACGTTTCGAGCATCAAGCCACGACCACGCAGGTGGCCGACGGCTCGTGAGTTGACACCAGGAGAATCCACCGATGTCGTACTACTGCCGGAATTCGGTTTTCCGCATGACCTGGCGGTCCCGGGGCGTCGCCGCCTGGGTCGGCGGCTGTTTGATACTGGTCCTCAGCGGCGCGGCATCGGCCGCCGACTATCGAATCGAAGTCTTGGAGGAAGCGCCGCCCAAGGAGGCACTCAGCCCCCAGGTGGCGTCTTGCCTGGAAAGTCGCGGTCTCAAGGTCATCCGCGGCAGCAGCCGAACGTATTGCAAGATCTGGTTTTGCAAGGGGATCTCCGTCGGCAAGAAAGGAGAAGGCTACGCGCTGGCTGATGGAAGTCTGGTCGGTGTGATCCAGTATGCGCGCAAAGGGAGTGATTTCCGCGATCAGGAAATTCCCAAAGGAGTGTACACGATGCGGTTCGCGTCGATTCCCACCGACGGCGCTCACGAAGGTGTTTCGCCCACTCCCAGCTTTCTGCTGCTGACGTCGGCCGACGAAGATCGAGACCCGGCTCCTCAAGATGTCGAAACGCTGGTGGAAAAGAGTTCCCAGTCGATCGACTCGAGCCACCCCGCCATTTTGGCACTCAAACCGACAAAGGATGGCCCGTCACCGCAAATGTGGCATGACGAGGAGCACGACTGGTGGTTGCTGCAAACCACCGTGCAAACGGCAGGCAAGCCCAAACCGTTGAAGTTGGCGCTGGTCATGGTTGGCTACGCCGAAGAATGAAGCGGCCCGCATGGGCTGCCGTTCGCCACGGGGGATTGTCTACCTCTTGAGTGCAGTTTGGTTGCGGTGCGCGCCAGATCCGGTATAATCGCTCCCGTTCGACGTGATGGAAGTATTCCGTTTTTGGTCCTCCACACGGGAAGGTGAGCACCATGAAGGATCCGGGCAAATCGTCGGGGATGCACTTCCACCGACGGGCGTTTTTGCAGGGGTCGGGGGCGGTTGCAGCCGCCACGGCCATCAGTGGAGGAGCGGCCGAGGCGGCCAGTCGGGCATCGCGCCTGGTCCGCTCGAAAACCCAAATCACTCTCCATGTCAATGGCTCGGACCATCAGGTCGCGGTCGAACCCCGCGACACCCTGCTGGACGTGCTGCGGTACCAACTCGATCTGACGGCCGCCAAACCGGTCAGCAGCGACGGCAGCAGCGGCGCCAGCACCGTGTTGGTGGACGGCAAGCCGATGACGGCGTCGACGTTGCTGGCGATCGCCTGCCGGGGCAAGAAGATCGAAACGTGCGAGTCGGTCAGCAGCCACCATCCCGATCGGATCTGCCGGACATTCGTCAAGCATGACTCGCTGCAGTGCGGATTCTGCACACCCGGTTTTGTGGTGGCGGTGCGAGCTTTCCTGAAGCGGCACCCTGATGCGACGCGCGAGCAGATTCGGCAGGGGCTCAACGGCAATCTCTGCCGTTGCGGCACGTATGCGGACATGATCGAAGCGGTCGTCGATTTGGTGAAGGGAGGCGGCAATGGCTAAGACCGGCTACGCGTGGCCCTCACGCGAAAAGTCTCGTTTGTTGGGGAAGTCGCACGACCGCATCGATGGATTGGTCAAAGCGACGGGAGAGGCCAAGTACACCTACGACGTCAACCTGAAGAACCAGTTGATCGTCAAGTGCCTCAGCGCTCCCTTTGGACATCTGCGGATCACCAAGCTCGATACGGCTCCCGCCAAAGAAATACCCGGCGTTGTCGAAGTGCTGGTGTTTCCTCATGCCGGCGTCGGCAAGGAGATCCAGTGGGACGGTGAGCTGCTGGTGGCGGTCGCGGCCGAATCCGAATCGGCGGCTCGAGAAGGCGTGCAAGCGATCCGGTTCGATTACGAGAAGCTCGACGTTTTCACCAACGAAGAGGATCTCGAGGCGGCGAAAGCGGCCGGTCGCACCATGCGGACTCGGAGCTCCGAGCCGACCACGGAGCGCGAGCCGGGAGACGATGACGACGAAGATGAATTCTACGAGGCCGAGTTCAAGCGGTTGTTCGACCAATGCGACGTGGTCGTGGAAGGCTTTTACGGCATCCCCGTCATTACGCACTGTTGTCTCGAGCCGCACGGCAGCACGCTCGAATACAAGGACGGCAAGTTGCGGGTCTATCTCTCGACGCAGAACGTCTCGGGAACCGACGACGGATTCGCCAAGGCACTCGAGATGGGAGCCGACCAGGTCGAGGTGATATGCCAATACATCGGTGGCGGATTCGGCAGCAAATTTTCGCCCGGATATTGGGGCATCGCGGCTGCTCGGCTCGCCAAGTCGACCGGCCGCCCGATCAAGTTCATGCTCGATCGCGACCAGGAACTCAAGATCGCCGGCAACCGACCCTCCGGCTACATCAAAGTCCGCTTGGGGGCCGATAAGAACGGCGAAATCAAAGTATGGGATTCGCATCAATGGGGGACCAGCGGCTATCGGGGAGGCGGCGTCAGTGATCGAGTCGTGCCCTACGTGATTCAGGCACCCAGCCGGCGCGTCCGCGCGACTCCGATCAAGGTGAACGCCATGCAGGCGGCCGCCTGGCGGGCTCCCAACCACCCGCAAGCCTGTGTGATGACGCAGTGCGCCCTGGACGATTTGGCGGCACGGCTCGGCATCAGCAGTCTCGACGTGTTCCTCCGGAACGTGAAGCACATCAGTTCGCGTCAGAAGCAGGAAGTGTACGCGGCCGAACTGAAGCGTGCCGCCGAGCTCATCGACTGGAAGTCGAAATGGCACCCGCACGGCAAGGGCCCCGCCAAAGGCTCGGTCGTGGAAGGACTGGGGATCGCTTTGCACACCTGGGGAGGGACGGCCAACAACTCCGAATGCCGGTTGCGGATCTATCCCGATGGCGGCGTCGAGTCGTTTTGCGGCACGCAAGACCTGGGAACGGGAACGCGCACGGTGTGTGCGTTGGTGTTGGCCGAGACCTTCGGGCTGAACGTGGAAGACGTGCGCGTCAACATCGGCGATTCGAAGTACCCGCCCAGCGGCGCATCCGGTGGCAGCACCACGGTGGGCGCGGTCTGCGAATCGCACCGCCGGGCCGCTCAAGACGCCCTGGCCCGCCTGTTCGAAACAGTGGCTCCCAAACTGTCCGCCAAGCCGGATGAGCTGGAGGTCGGCGTGGGATGCATCCGGGTGAAAGGAAAACCCGACCGCAGTCTTTCCTGGCGTGAAGCCTGTGCCCTGCTGGGACTCAAGCCGCTCGAAGTGACGGCCAGTCACAAACGGGGAGCTGCCAGCCCGCTCAGCGACGAGGGGGTGGGTGGCGTGCAAATCGCTCACGTTGCCGTGGATCGCGATACGGGCGTGGTACGGATGAAGCAATTCGTGGCCGTGCAGGACATGGGATTGATCGTCAATCGCAAGACGGCGACCAGTCAGGTGCATGGTGCGGTGATCATGGGAATCGCCTACGCGTTGTTCGAGGAGCGGATTCTGGACCCGAGTACCGGGCAGTTCGTCAATGCCGAGCTGGCCGATTACAAGTTGCCGCGCATCGGAGACGTGGGCGAGATCGTGGTCGATCTGTACGAACCGGAAGATCAGCGGGCTCGAGGCGTGATCGGCTTGGGAGAACCGCCGGTCATCAGCCCGGGTGCCGCCATCTCCAATGCGGTTTGCAATGCTCTGGGAGTCCGTGTTCCCGTGTTGCCGCTGACACCGAAACGAGTCTTGGATGCGATCCGCCAAGCCAACGGGAGGGGGTGATCGATGAAATCGTTCGAATATGCCGAACCGAGGACCGAAGAGGAAGCCGTCGAGTTCTTGCAGGACGCCGGCACAACCGCCGTCGTACTGGCCGGCGGGACCGACTTGATGGGGCTGTTGAAAAAGATGGTGGTCACTCCCGACCGCGTGGTCAACATCATGGAAGTCGACTCGCTGAAGGAGATTCGTCTCTTGCCGGACGGAAGCCTGGCGATCGGCTCGGCCGTAACGCTGGACGAACTGCTGGCCGATCCGCACTTGGCCGACTATGGCGGAATCCTCGACGCCGTTCACGGGATCAACAGCATGCAACTGCAATCGCAGGGGACGCTGGGCGGCGAAGTGCTGCGGCGCCCACAGTGCTGGTACTTCCGCCGTGATGGCGAGCTTCTGGATGGTCGGCGCGTCATCGAGGGGGACAACCGCTACCACGCCATCCTCGGCAACCAAGGACCCGCCAAGTTCGTCAGTGCCTCGCGGATCGCTCCCTGTCTGATCGCACTGGGTGCCCAGGCGCGCCTTCGTTGCGCCGAGGGCGAACGATGGTGCGACGTGGCCGATCTGTTTCAGATTCCTCGGCGTGCGGACCAACAGGAGAACACGCTGGCGCCGGGCGAGCTGGTGACCCATTTCGTGTTACCGCCGGCCGGTGCGTTGCAAAGTGCAACTTATGAAGTGCGTCACGGTGCCGGCCCCGACATGCCACTGGCGGCGGCAGCGGCCGTGCTGGAGTTTTCCGGCCAACGCGTGAAAGAGGCTCAAGTCGTCATGGGCCAGGTGGCCCCCATTCCCTGGCGGGCCGACGCGGCCGCCGAAGTGCTCGTGGGACATCGAGTGGACGAGCGGCTGGCTGCGGAAGCCGGGCGCGTCGCGGTGGCGCAGGCCACACCTCTGTCTCACAATGAATACAAAGTCCAGTTGGCCCAAACGGCGGTGCGCCGCGCCGTGTTGCGGGCCGCCGGCCTTGAAACAGGAGGATTTTGAGATGGCGTTTGAGAAGACCACTGAATCGCTGGAAATCGTCACCACTCCCCCCTGTACTCATCTTCGCAGCAAAGCGATCTACGTCACCGGAATGTTGGACGCTCCCACACACGCGGATGAAGAAGGGGCCGACTACTGCTGGTGCAACCTCACGCAACACGTGCTCGGACCCGACGACGCCGATGTCAGCCGAGGAACCTGTGTTCCCGGACGATCCTGCTATCGCGGCAGCTAGAAAAGACGAGCCGATGACGGAACCCTGGATCGGCTGGATAAGTGAGCAGGAGGCAGTAGGTGAGCTGCGCGCTGCTTACGAGAAGTGGCTGGCCGCCAATCCCGAGCGGGAGGAGGTGCCTGACATTCTCAAGTGCTTCAGCCAGCGACCCGACATCCTGAAGGCCATGCTGGCAGTCACCTATCCTCTGCAGTTTGCCGACGGTCACCTCGACCGGCAAACCAAAGAGGCGATTGCCACCTATGTCTCGGGACTCAACCGGTGCGACTACTGACGAGGGTCGCACGGGTACTTCCTGCAGTTGCAGGGAGCGAGTCGCCAGCAGGCCGAGGCCTTGGCCAAAGGAGATCTGGCCGCATCCGGCATCGGCTCTCCGCTGCGGGAATTACTCGAGTATTGCGGCAAACTGACGCGGACCCCCGCCGCGATGACGCATGCCGACGCCGAAGCACTTCGGCGCGCCGGTTGGAAGGACCGCCAGATTGCCGAAGCCGTGTATGTAACCGGGATGTTCGCCATGTTCAACCGAGTCGCCGACGCGTTCGGCCTGGTGGACCCGGCGTACCATCGGATGGGAGAAACCGTGCAACCGGCCACGCGGTTCGATGCGTCCGACTGACGGCGGCGTTCGACCTCAGCGCTCGGCCGGCTCAATCTCCCGTGCCGATGTCCGTGTTGAAAGCGTCATAGACTAGATCGACTTCGCGAGCCTGCAGGTGCCGATACTCCGACAGCAGCGTGCCGATCTGCTTGCGAACGGCGACGACGTCGAGTTGTTCGGGGTCGGCCCGTTCCAACTGTTGCCGCAGCCGATCCACGTGACGCGAGAGTTCTCGGTAGGCCTGTTCGACCTGATCGACCTCGTTGGCCAGCCGCGGCTCGGCCTCTCGGATGAGCTCCAGCACACCCTCGGGAGCCGATTCATGCTCGCCTTCGCGCGTCGTTGCCTTATGGAACTGTGACAATGCGACGCGCACGTTGGTCAGCCATTCCTTGCGTCGGCGAGGACTGGGAGCCCCCGCTGCTCGCTCGAGCGCCGCGATCGCCACCAGGACGCGCGCGTGGTCCGAGCGCAGTTCGGCGATTCCCTGCTGTTGGCGCTTTGAAATCGGTCGTGTTTCGGACATGGCTGCTCCTTTCGTGAGTGCGACTCGCGCCGGTGTCGGCGATGAGGCAACTCCCGGCAGAGGATTCTTAAGCCTGTAACAAAGCCCGCCGCGCCGCGTTCCGGCGTCGGGCGTGTTGCTTGCGGCCTGGAGCTTTGCGACAGCCTCTTATGCCAATCTTGTGCAAATCGGGTGCCGTGAACAGCCTACCAGGTGGGGCGAACCACGATCCGCAACAGCACGGTGCCGGCATGTTCCGCATCCTCCGCGCTGAGTGGGAGCTGCAGGAGTGTTCCCGTTCGACAGGCCGGTGGGAGGGTGAGGGCCACTTTCCGACGCTCGAGCACCGTGCCGGACCCGCCGCAGCGAGGGCAGGATTCGGCGGCTCGAGCCGAACACCGAGGACAGGGCAGGCGGACGCCGACGGTCGCATGGGCCGTCGCTCCGTAGCGACTTTCTTCCGGCGTGAGGGGAAAATCGATGATCTGCCTGCGCCCCGGCGCGGGCTGCGGAGCGCGGCGAGCGCGAGTCGCCGGCGGACGGCGACCGCGCGGTGTCTGTTGCCGCGCGGCGTCGTATTTTCGCCGAGCCTCGGGGTCGGAGAGGACGCGGAAGGCGTCGTTGATCCGCTTGATTTCGGCCTGCTCGGCCGGGTCTCCCGTGACGTCGGGATGGTGTTTCTTGGCGAGTTCCAGGTAGGCCCTGCGAATCTCCTCCGCCGTCGCTCGCGGCAGCACTCCCAAAATGGCGTAGTAGTTGGGAAGATGGCGCGTCATCGGTCGATTCACGCTTTGCGAGGTGAGACGACTTTGGCCTACACTCACGCAATCTCAGTGCCGTATGGCCACCGATTTCCGTTCGCCGGTCATCGCGCATCTCTGACCTGCTCGGCTGGACAAACTGACGCGTCTCCAGCGACACTTTTGCTCCCCGTCGGCCCTCTTCGCCGCCCCTGTGGCATTGGCACGCTCTTTGCAAAAGTTGCCTGGCGGCTCCTTCACCACAGCTTGAGCGTTCTCCACCGGGAACGCGGTCTTTCTGGATCGAACAGCGCAGTGGGGTCGAAGGGGCGATGGACCCGAACAAGTGAGGCGGCGCCGGAGTGGCGCCGAGGTCGAGAACCGAGTCATTGTTGGATGGAGGGTGAAATCATGTTGACCACACGGAGACAACCGATGGGCATCTGGCAGGAGATGAACCGTTGGCAAGAGGAAATGGATCGGCTGTTCGACCGCTGGGGCGTTCCCGTTCCCAGGCGGTTTGCTCAGGCCGTTTATCCGCCCCTGAACCTCTGGGAGGATGACAACTGCCTGTACGTGGAAGCCGAGCTGCCGGGTATGGAATTGGAAGACCTCGAGATCTTCGTCAATGGTGAGAACCAATTGACGATCAAAGGCGAGCGGAAACAACCGGAACTGGAAGAGGGGACCTGGCACCGGCAGGAGCGGGCGTACGGTTCGTTCCAGCGCACGGTCGAACTGCCGCAACCGGTAGAACCGGACAAAGTGACGGCCGAGTTCAAACTGGGTATCCTCACGATCACCTTGCCCAAGAAGGAAGAAGTGCGGCCGCACCGTATTGAAGTGAAGGCCGGCTGATACGGCGCTGATGCTCTCCCCGCCGCCTCGTGCGGCCGAGGAGAGCGAGCGTGCGAAACGAAAACAGCAATGCGACTGCCAAGAACGAGGAGGAACAGAGCCATGACCAGGTCGATTGTCCAAGCGGAACCTCGCCCGGGCGAAGTGACGGTCGAGCGTACTCGCAACGGCGGGACCTACGTTCCCCGATTCGATATCTACGAGACCGATTCCGAGCTGGTGTTGTTCGGGGACATGCCCGGCGTGGCGCCGGAAGATCTCGACATCCGGTTTGAGAATCGCGAGTTGACCATTACCGGAAAAGTGGCTCGCCGCCACGAGGGAATCGATTTCCTCTACGGCGAGTATGGAATCGGCGATTTCTACCGGTCGTTCACCATCGGTGAGTCGATCGATGGTTCCAAGATCTCGGCGGAACTGAAAAACGGCGTGCTGACGCTGCACCTGCCCAAGGTGGAGGAAGCTCAGCCGAAAAAAATCGAGGTGAAGGCCGGTTGATGGAAGCAAGCCACCGTAACGCGCTTCGCCGAGGCCGGTTCGGTGAGATGGGTCGAATGACCGGCCGGCCGGGCGAAGCGTGGATGAGCACACACGGAAAGGAGGGTGAGTCATGTTCAGCCTGACACCGTGGAAAAGGCGTCAAACGACGCTCCCGGTACGACGGGAAGAGACGGGTCTGGAAATGTGGGAGCCGTTGACCCGGTTTCGCCAAGAGTTGGACTCGCTGATGGATGAGTTCTTCTCCAGTCGCTTCGGAGAACTCAGCCCGCTGGTCGGTTGGGAGCCGGGGCGGCCGAGTCCATGGGAGTTCGGCTGGGAAGAGAAGGACGACGAGTATCTGCTGTCGGCCGAAATCCCGGGATTCGAGCCTGAGGAGATCGAGGTCAAGCTCAGTGGCAACGTGCTGACGATGCGAGCCGAGCACAAGGAGGAAAAGAGCGACAAGGAGGGTGCGACTTACCGGTACGGAGAATTCTACCGCACCATGACGTTGCCGCCCGGCGTCGACACCGACAAGATCGACGCTCGGTATCACAGCGGAGTGCTGGAGGTCCATCTTCCCAAGTCGGAGGAGTTCCAGGGTCGGCGTATCGAGGTGAAGCAGAGCTGATGTGCCGGGGAAACGGCACGTCTCGCCGGCTCTGGAGGAGCTCCCGCTTGAGGCTACGCGGCCTGCCGATCGGTTCGGCGGCCGCGTTCTTTTTTTCGGGCCAATCCTGCCCCTTTTGGGGATTCTCTGAAACCGGGCGCCTGCCGATCGGGTAGTGGGGGCGAGTGGAAACGAGAATTCTGTCGAAAAGACGGCCCGGACGTGCCATGGCTCGGCGGGGGAAACCGAGGGTCATTGCCAATCCGGCCGAAAAGGCGTACAACATCACCTGATGGCGGGAGCCAAGCAGGGACTGACGCTTGGCCGCTCCCACGTTCGATTCGCGAAAGGTTTGGAAAGGATAAGACCATGTTTGTTCGCTCGGCTCGCAATCACCTGACCTGGATGTGCCTGTTCGCGGCGGTCGCTCTCTTGCCGCCGTGGTCCGCTCGCGGTGACGAGTCGGTACTGGAAACGAGTGCGGTCCGGTTTCTTCCCGCCGACGGTGCCTTCTATTTCTCCCTGCAACAGAATCGCCGTCAGTACGAGGCGTTCATCAACAGCAACGCATTCAAGCGTCTCAAGGAGGTCGGTTTCGTTCAGCAGGCGCTGGGCGAACTGGAACGCGGGCCGCTGGCCGGACTGGAACGGGCCAAGCAGGATCCCATGATGGGGCCGCTGGTCGATCTGGTGTTCGACGGTCTTTCCCAAGAGGTCTTTGTCTATGGCGGGGAAGGTTATGCGGAGGTGGCCGGCGCCTTGCAAGAGCTGAATATGGCGGCCAACACGGCTCAATTGCAGGCCCTGTTTACCGGAGGCAATCCCCAGCGAGCTCAATTGGAGGCGCTGCTCAAATTCGTGCAGAACCTGCCCGAGGGCGCTTCGGTTCCCCCAACGATCATCGGCTTTCGACTTTCCAACACCGACACCGCCAAGGGTATGCTGGGGCAGCTTGAGCAGATGGCCAAGGGGATGGCCCAATCGTCGCCTATGTTCCAAGGACGAGTGGCACGGAGCAAGATCGGCGGTGGAGATTACGTCCATGTGAAACTGGACGGCTCGATGATTCCTTGGGACGAGCTGCGGCAAGAGTTTCCGGGAAGCGATAGCGACTTCGAAAAGGTGAAATCGAAACTGGAGAAGAAAACCCTGGCGGTAGCCGTGGGACTCTACGACAACTATCTGTTGCTTTCCTTCGGCGCCACCACCGATCATCTGGCCAAGCTGGGAACCGGCGCGTCCCTGGCGAGTCGTCCCGAGTTCGCCAAAGTCAAGCCGGTCGAAAGCGAGCCCATCACGGCGTTCAGTTTCATCAACGGCGATTACCTGAAAAAGGTCGCCAATCCTCAGCGCCAAGCCGAGCAGCTCGCGGCATTCATCCGTTCGGCGTTGGCCAACGCTCCCATCGGCGACGAACTGAAGAAGGAATTGCAGACCGATCTGGATCAGTTGGTGGCCAAGTTCGAGCAGTCCCTGCCCCGACCCGGTTCGGTACTCTCCTATTGTTATCTGGATGGCAGTGGATACACCTCGGCCACGTACAACTGGGGGTCGATGCGACTGGATGCCAGCAAGCCGCTGGAGGTGCTCCGTCATGTCGGCGGTAATCCGCTGGGTTTCGTCGCGGCTCGCCCCAAGTACGACGCCAGCGACTACGAGACGCTGGCCAAAATCGTCGAACGCCTGATCTACTACGGAGACCGGATCGCCGATGCCTACCTCGACGGCAAGGAAAAGGATCTGTATGTCGACCTGCGCGACGCCATCGTTCCGCTGCTCGAGCGGCTGGATAAAGCGAACCGCAACTACTTGATTCCGGCATTCAAGGGTGCCGACGGTGCCGTGGTGCTCGACGGCAAAACCTCGTCCCGAACCTGGACCGCTTTCATGCCGCCGGCAGAGGAAAAACTGCCGATGCTGGAATTGGGGATCGTGGAGAGCGTCAACAGCTCGGAGCAAGTCAAGAAGGGGTGTGCCGAGTATTTCGCCGTTCTCCAGGAAATGCTCGACCAACTCCACGACATTTCAGGAAAGTACCCCGAACTGTTCCCCACGCCCGTTCCGAAAATCCAGATTCCCCAGCCGGAGACGCGCGAGATCGCCGGGGGGACGGTCTACTATTATTCTCTTCCCCCTCAAGCGACACTCGACCCGCAAATCGCTCCCAATGCCGGACTCAACGACAATGTCGGCGTCGTTTCCCTGATTCCCAAGTTCACCGCGCGACTGATGGAGACGAAGTCGCTCAGCGGCGACGTGGCCGAATTCGCCAACCAGAAGGCGGGAGCCGCTT
>JALSIV010000255.1 GCA_026989685.1 Pirellulaceae bacterium
AACTCGTTATTATTTCACATGTTAGAAGAATACTTCTTCGAAAAAGCAGTCGAACCATGCCGAGCGTGCCTCCGCGTGGCATCTCAGAGTGAGAAATCGAATCTCAAAATGAGACGAATCGCGCCGCACGGTCGTGTTCCGGCACCCCCTTCATAACGTCATTGGTGCGGGGGTAAGGGAAGAGGAACGAGTCATCAGGGCGGGCCGCGAATGGCGAGGCAAACACAGGGGCGCGAAACCGGCCATCTTGCGACGACTTCCAGCCTCTTCCTTCGCCCGTAGACGACGGTCCTCGGCCCAGTGTAGACTCTGAGACATGATGCAATCGTCCCCCCGCTCCGGCTCCCATTCTCCGACACTCGGCGACCTGTGGCGCGATCTGGAACGGGAAGCCGAGGTTATCCGCCAAGGTGGCGGCCCGAAGGCGATCGACCGCCAGCACGGCAAGGGACGTCTCACGGCTCGCGAACGCATCGACCAACTCCTCGACCCCGGATCACCCCGCCTCGAACTGGGACTGTGGGCCGCTCACGGCATGTACGCCGAATTCGGCGGCGCTCCGGCGGCCGGCGTCGTCACCGTGGTGGGCACCATCCAGGGCGAGGCCCACATGGTGATCGCCAACGATGCCACGGTGAAAGCGGGTGCCTTTTTTCCGGCGACAGCCAAAAAAGTGTTGCGAGCCCAGAAGATCGCCTACCAGAACCGCCTGCCGCTGGTCTATCTCGTCGACTCGGCCGGCATCTTTCTGCCGCTTCAGGAGGACGTCTTCCCCGACGAAGACGATTTCGGCCGCATCTTCCGCAACAACGCCATCTTGTCCGCTGCCGGAATCCCACAGATTTCCGCCATCATGGGAAATTGCGTGGCGGGCGGAGGTTACCTGCCCGTCTTGTGCGACAAACTGCTGATGACCGAAGGATCGGGGCTGTACCTGGCCGGTCCCGCCCTGGTCAAAAGTGCCATCGGGCAGCAGGTGAGCAGCGAAGAATTGGGTGGCGCCGCCATGCATGCGGGGATCAGCGGAACCATCGACTATCGCGAAGTCGACGATCCGAGCTGCCTGACACGACTACGGCGGCTTGTGGAAAACCGCGGAGGCTCGATCAACGCCCCGGTCGCACCGTTTCGCCGCTTGCCAAGCCGCGAGCCGAGTCATCCATCCTCCGCCATCGACGAAATCGTCTCCCCCGACCCGCATGTGGCGTACGACGTCCGGGAGCTGCTCGAGTGCATCGTCGACGAAGACAGCTTCGACGAATACAAGGCCGAGTACGGAAAAACGCTCGTCTGCGGGACGGCTCGAGTCGGCGGGTTCCCCGTCGGCATCGTGGCCAACCAGCGAACTCGAGTCAAAACAGCGGAAGGCCAATACCAGTTCGGCGGAGTCATCTACGTCGACAGCGCCGACAAGGCCGCCCGTTTCGTCCTCACCTGCAACCAGGACTGGCTTCCCATCCTGTTCTTTCAAGACGTCAACGGTTTCATGGTGGGAAGGGACAGCGAACGAGCGGGAATCATCAAAGCGGGAGCCAAACTGGTCAACGCCGTCAGCAACTCGAGGGTCCCCAAGATCACGACCATTCTGGGCGGGTCGTTCGGCGCTGGCAATTACGCCCTCTGCGGCAAGGCCTTCGATCCGAGGTTCATCTTCGGCTGGCCGAGTTGCCGGTGCGCGGTGATGGGAGGCGAACAGGCGACCGGTACGCTGCTCGATGTCACCATCCACAGTCTCCAACGACAAGGACACGACGTCGATGCGGCGGAACTCGAAGAACTGCGCACGCGAGTGCAATCCGACTACGAGCGCCAAATGGACGTTCGCTACGCGGCCTCCCGAGGTTGGCTCGATGCCATCATCGAACCGGCCAACACGCGCAGCACGTTGATTCAGGCACTCGAGATCGTCACGCGCACGGCGTCCGACGAACCATTCCGACTCGGAGTGTACCAGGTGTAGTTCCCCATGAACGATCGACCATCGGTGCGCATCGGCAACGGCTGCGGCTTCTACGGGGATCAACTCGATGCCCCCCGCGATCTCGTACGGTCCGGCAACCTCGACTACCTCACACTCGAGTATCTGGCCGAACTGACTCTGTCGATCCTGGCCCGCCGGCGGGAAAAAGATCCTTCCCACGGATACGCTCACGATTTTCTCTACGTCGTCGAAAGTCTCGTCCCCGACCTCTCCAAGCCGAATGCACCGAAGATCATCACCAATGCCGGAGGAATGAATCCCCCGTCGTGTGCTCGCGCTGTCGCGGATATCCTTTGCGCAGCGGGACTGGCCGACCGCCGCATCGCCGTTGTCACAGGTGACGACATTATGTCACATGTCGACTCGTGGCTGGACGACGGGGAACCGCTCGAACACCTCGATAGCGGCCGGCCCTTGACCGATGTCCGCGAGCGACTCGTCAGTGCCAATGCGTATTTGGGAGCAGCGCCAATCGTCGAGGCGTTGCGGCGAGGCACGGACATCGTGATCACCGGCCGCGTCGCCGATGCGTCGTTGACGGTGGCCCCCGCTCGATTCGTTTTCGGTTGGAGTGACGAGGACACCGAGCAACTGGCTCAAGCCACCGTGGCTGGACACCTGATCGAATGCGGGGCCCAGGCGACCGGCGGCTATTCGACCTCGTGGGAATCGCTGCAACTCACCGATGTCGGCTATCCGATCGCGGTGCTCGATGCAAACGGCGAGTTGCGGATCACCAAACCGGCGGGAACGGGCGGCGCCGTCACGGTGCGGACGATCACCGAACAACTGCTGTACGAAGTGGGAGACCCGTCCGCTTACCTGACTCCTGATCTGATCCTCGATGTGACCGGCGTGAGGCTCGAGCAGGTCGAACCCGACCTGGTGGCGGTGCGCGGTGCAACGACTCGCGGGATCCCCGCGCGATACAAAGTGTCGGCTGCCTACCGTGCCGGTTACCAGACGTCGGGACAACTGGTCGTCTATGGCGAAGACTGCCTGCGAAAAGCCGACGCGATTGCCGGGATGGTCCTCGAGCGGGTTCGACGAGCCGGCTTCGAGCTAGAGCGGTTTCATGTAGAGAAGCTGGGAACCGGTGATGCCGTGCCGCGATCGAGCGATCAAGCCGCCGTGCCAGACGCTCTCAGGGAAGTCGTTCTCCGCATCGCCGTGGCCGATTCGGATCGCCGAGCGGTCGAGCGGTTTTCGCGCGAATGGGCGCCGCTGGTGACCAGCGGCCCAGCCGGGATTGGTGGATATACGCAGGCACGTCAACCGGTGCGCCCCGTCTATGCGTTCTGGCCGGCAACCGTCGCCAAATCGCGCGTCGATCCCCTGGTGCGGATCGATGTCCGGCCGGCAACCCAGTGGGCATGTGCTGGGAAACACGACTCAGGCAGCACGGATTCCTCACCATGAAACTCGTACAACTGGCAACGGCTCGCAGCGGAGACAAAGGCAACCACGCCAACATCGTCGTGGTCGCTCGTTGGGCAAGTGCCTTTGCATGGCTGCAAGACCATTTGACGTGTCAGCGAGTCGCCGAGTTTTTCGGCGGCCTTCAGCCGACTCGCGTCGAACGGTTCGTTCTGCCCAACGTTCAAGCATTTAACTTTGTGCTCTATGATGTGCTCGATGGTGGCGGAAGCCTTTCGCTGCGCAGCGATACGCAGGGAAAGCTGCTGGGAACAGCCATCCTCGACCTTCCTTGCGACGGCGCGCCCCTGGAAACCTTGAGTTCGTAGCTGGGTAAGCAAGATCCGGACTCGAGTACTCGCTGGAGAATTGCGGCAATGGAACCCATGATTCAAGTCAAGTGCCACTATCCCAGTGGAACGATCCTGCTGAACCGCCCCGAGAAGCGCAACGCGCTGTCGCGTTCGATGATCCGCGACATCCAACAGGCGTTCGAGGATCTGCACCAGGAGCGGAACGTGCGAGCCGTCATCCTGACCGGAAGCGGGACGGCGTTTTGCGCGGGGATGGACTTGCAGGAAATGAAAGAAACGGCCAGGCGGGACGACGCGCAGCAGATGTGGCAGTACGATGCACGGATCTACCAGGAGTTGATCGAGTACATGCTGCGCTTTCCCAAGCCGATCATCGCCGCGGTCAACGGTCCGGCGGTGGCCGGTGGCGCCGGACTGGTACTGGCTAGTGACCTGGTACTGGCCAGTACCGACGCTCGATTCGGTCTGCCCGAACCGCGCCGCGGCATCGTGGCCGGCATGGTGGCTCCGCTACTCACATTCCGCACCACGCCGGGCCAGGCCGCTCGATTGCTGCTCACGGGCGAGATCCTCTCGGCGGAAGCGACTCGGGAAATGGGACTGTATCACGAAATCGTCGAGACGGATCTGCTGTGGGCTCGGGCTCACGCATGGGCCGAAACCATCGCCCTGTCAGCTCGCGAAGCCATTCAACTCACCAAACAAGTACTCAACGAAACGATCGGGGAGCGGATCTTCACCCTGCTGGCCGCCGGGGCCGCCGCCAGTGCGGCAGCACGAACCACCGAGGCGGCCGCCGAAGGCCTTGCCGCCTTTCTGGAAAAAAGAGAGCCGGTGTGGCCGTGACAGCCCACCGGCTCTCCGCTGCTACTCGAACACGCTGTCGGAGTCTGCCTACCCAGCCCGCTGCTCCGCCTCTCAGCACCAGGCGTGTTGCATACAACCGGGAGTCTTGCGACAGTCTCTATCGTTTCGAGTTGGATCGGGATCGGGCTACCGCCGCAGACCGTTGGCTGTAGGAGCCTGAGCCGCCGCCGTTCCCAACTCCTGCACGACCAGATCGGTAATGTCCAACCGATTCTGATAGACCACGCTGCGCATCAGACCTTCGGCAATCGAAGCGCGGTTGTCCGGGTCAATCTCTTTGCTGTCGTATCGAAGCACGAGCACGATGTTGTGGCGCGCCGCCACGCGAGCCACCGCCGCGGTAATGTCCTTGTAGGCTTCGTAATGAGCCTTGGCCTCCCGCGTGATAAACTCCTTCTGTTTGAGCTTCATATCGACGGCCGTCGTCGAGTCGATCTTGGCCAGTTCCGCTTGCAACCGCTTGAAATCGGGACTGCTGGGGCTCAACTCCTGCAATTGCTGCGCTCGCTTGCGAAGATCCTTTTGCACATCGATCACGCTCTGCTGAAACGCCTTGTACTCCTGACGGATCGTCTTGAGCTGCGCCTGCAAACGCGGATGCTTGTCCAGCGCCTTTTGAAGATCCATCACCGCCACGATTCCGCCACCAGACTGGCCCATCACCGTGGCGGCATTTCCCCATGCCAATACGAAAAGCAACGCCGGCATCCATGCAAATCTCATCAATTCGGCCCTCCAGTGGCGATTCGAGTAGCGAAACTCCGGACCGGCGCATCCTTCCGCCCGTCCGCGTCGTCCGTCTGTTGTGTAAGTTCACATCGGTCTGGCCCGGGTCAAGCAAACAACCGGCTACGCAATCAACACGACCGGTAAAACCAACTCAACCATCAAAGATTGACCAGTGGCGGTTGCTTATACATTCGGCAGCTTGAATGCCAAAGATGGATTTTTTCCGGGCCGATTCACGCCACTCAACACAACATGCTTCTGCACAACAGCTTACGACAACCCCTCGCACCGAAGTCGCCTCAGAATTCCCGCTAGCATCTCCCAGATTTTGCACAAATGGTTGTAAAATCGGAGCCACCCGAGCCGGAGAGCCGAAATCGGCGGCCCGCTCTCCGACCAGCCAACGGCCGATCTCCCCCCCAACACAAAGGTGCGAATCCGTGACCCGCCCCCGGTCCGCCTCGTCTGCAGACCGCCTCCTCGACGCCGTCATTCCGGTCCTGGACATCCTTCAAGGACAAGCAGTCCATGCAGTGCGGGGCGATCGAACACGTTACCGGCCCATAGGCGAGACCTACCCGGTTTCGTCCGATCCGGTCGCGTTGGCGGCCCAATTCGCTCGCCGCTTCAGCCGTCTCTATCTGGCCGACCTGGACGCCATCGCCGGCGCCCCCCCCGATTGGAAGACCTACCATGCAATCCGTTCCACCGGGCTGGAGTGCTGGGTCGACTGGGGAATCCGCCGCCTGTTGCAGCTCGAAAACCCATGCCTGTCCCCGGTGTCGCCCCAGCAGTGCCCGTCCCCGATTCGACCCGTGATCGGGCTGGAGACGATCGCCGATCCCCAAGAATTCACGTCGGCGTCCGCTCGCACGTTGTGCCACAACACTCTATTCAGCATTGACTTAAAGCACGGCACGCCGATGCGATCAGACGATGAACTGCCCACGGTCGAGTGGGTGAATCTGGCCCGTGCCGCCGGGATCCGCCAGATGATTGTGCTTGACTTGGCGGCCGTGGGGTCGAGCGAAGGGCCGGCGGCACTCCAGCTCTGCCGAGACCTCTCCTCTCACTTTCCCGATGTGGATTTCTTTCTCGGCGGCGGGATCCGAGACCTCGGCGATGTCGCCTCGGCTCTCGATGCCGGTTGCCGGGGCGTGCTCATTGCCACCGCCCTGCACGGCGGCGGGATCGACTGGAAGCCCAGCCAACAGGCTCCCCCAAGGCTCCGGCCGTAAGTTGTTCGATCTGTTCCCGTTTTGCACATCGTTTTGATTCTGCGACTGCCACACCGCTGCCTGGCCTATAATGAACTAAGGTAGCGAATCTGGGCAAAGTCTGATGGCACGGCCGCCGATGTCAGAAATACCGTGTAGCTCGATGACAATTTCCCCAGGTCTGACGCTGTAACTGCTGAGTTCCACTGACGATGCCGTGTCAATTAGAAGCATCGACTGCCCCTTCTCCGGGTCCGAGCGATCCCGTTCAGCGCAAGCCCGATCCAGCAGTACCGTCGGCCGGTTTGGACACCGAGACGCGGCGGTCGATTGGTAGTTGCCTGGCGTCTTTCCTGCTGCACGGCCTGATTCTGCTGATCCTGGCCCTCGTTGGAATCGGCTCGAATCTGAACTCCAAGAACCGGACCGATGTTGTGCTCAGTTGGGACGCGGACACGGGGGCGGCTTTGGACACGGCGACGGGCGACCTCGACATTCCAAAGATCGAACTGCCTGCCGATGCGCCGGCACTGGACCACCTTCCCCTCACATTGCCGTCCTCCCTTCCCTCGCCTCTGCCCCAGACCCCACAACCCGTTGTCGACCGGGGTATCCTCGACCCGGGATTGCGATCCAAGCTGAACGAGGAGTTTGTGCGTCCCGACGGCGGGGGCTGGGAAGGCCGATCCGAAGCGGCTCGAGCCACCCTGCTTGCCAAGGGCGGCGGAAGCGGGATCACCGAAGGAGCGGTGGTGGCGGGCCTGGAATGGCTCCAGCGGCATCAACACGACGACGGCTCGTGGACGTTTGGTTTCGATCAGAAACCGTGCGAAGGGCAATGCCGCAATTCCAGCGATCTCAGCAACACCACCGGTGCCACGGGACTGGCACTGCTCTGTTTTCTAGGGCGCAACCACACGCATATGAACGAGTCCCCCTACCGCGCAACGGTAGAAAAGGGGATTTACTACCTGCTGCGGCGCATCAAACCGACGAAGCACGGCGGCGATCTGCAAGAAGGCACGATGTACGCGCAAGGCATCGCCACACTCGCTCTGTGCGAAGCCTACGGATTGACTCGCGATGAAACGCTGCGCGACTACGCTCAAAGTTGTGTCGATTTCATCTGTTACGCCCAGCACCAAGGTGGCGGCTGGCGGTACGCTCCCAAACAGCAAGGGGACACCACGGTCTTCGGGTGGCAACTGATGGCGCTCAAGAGCGCCAAGCTGGCCGGCCTGCGAGTCCCCAGCCTGGTCACCATTCAAGCCCGCGGCTTTCTCGATTCGGTGGCCGCGGACGAAGGAGCCTTCTACGGCTATCTGGCTCCAGGCAAGGAACCGACGCCGACTGCCGTGGGGCTCCTTTGCCGGATGTACACGGGATGGCCCCGCAACCACGATCCGCTGCGCCGCGGCGTCGATTTCCTGGCAGCGCGAGGACCGTCTAAAACGGACATGTACTTCAACTACTACGCGACTCAGGTGATGTTCCACTACCGCGTCGGTGGTTGGACCGGTTGGAACAGCCGTCTCTCCAAGTATCTCATTCGCACTCAGGCCAAAACCGGACACGAAACGGGCAGTTGGTATTTCGACGACCCGTATGCAGAAGAGGCGGGACGTCACTACGTCACCTGCCTGGCCATCATGATCCTGGAAGTCTACTACCGCCACATGCCGCTTTACCGCGACGGCATCCTGGAGAAGCGGTTCTGATCTCACCGCTTATCCACGCTCAGAACCGTCCACTACCACGAATTCCCGCTTCCCATCGCGCCGGATCTTGACCCAAGGCCGTTGCGGATCATGGTCCGACAACAGCCAGGCACTCGAGTCGGCCAGCCATCCCAGAATCTCGGGCTTTTTCCGTCGTACTTCGGACACATGTGCGTCATAGGCCATGCACCACATCTGACGCAGATGATTCCACGTCGGGCAGATGTCACCGAGATAGACGCCCAGTTGCCCTTCGCTTTCGAGCACCACCAACTGGTGGCCCGGGGAGTGGCCGCCCGTCAGGATCACACGCACGCCCGGCACGATTTCCCGGTCGCCGTCGATCAACTCGAGCTGCCCCGTATCGGCCAGGCACTCGAAATTCTCCGGCGGGTAACTGGTTACCCACTCGGAAAGACCGCTGGTGGCGGTCTCCCATTCCTTACGTTGAACGCAATATCGGGCGTTGGGAAACGTGGGAACGATCCGCCCGCTGTCGCTCCGCACGGTACCCCCGCCCGCATGATCGAAATGGAGGTGAGAGAACACGACGACGTCGATCTCTTCGGGCCGCACTCCCGCAGCCGCCAGACTGGCCACCACGCCCCCATCGGACTCGGTCGCGAAAACCTTTCGCTCCTTCTCCGTCAACTTGGTTCCGTAGCCGGTGTCGATCAGCACGCGCAGACCGTCGACTCGTACGAGCGTGCAGTTGGTCGCCAAGGCGATCCGATTCTGCTCGTCCGGCGCACTGCGCTTCGTCCAGAGCGGCCGAGGCACCACACCGAACATGGCACCGCCGTCGAGCCGAAAATCGCCGCCGGGTACCGTGGTGATTTGCAATTCACCGATTTCGAGTTGCATCGATCTTCCGTATCGGCGTCAGGGGACGACTCGCCCGACACGTCCGTTTCTTCGGCCATGCCGCCTCGCACGGGCGCCAAACCAGCGAGCGGTTTCATCATAGCATACGGACCAGACGGCGGGGCCACCTCTCGCGCGGCCCCGTGTGTTCCGGCGGTGAGACGACCAACTATAATGGCCCGGGTGCCCCAACTCGATCCTGAGGCTCAAAGTGACCGAGCGACCGCAAGCCGAGCCAACCACGAGAATCGATCCCATGCCCACCTCACTACCCACTCACCGTATCTCCGCACTCGCGCTGGCAACGCTCCTCACCCACTGCCTGTTGGCGCTCGGGAACGCCGTGCGAGCCGACGAAAAGCCGGCCGTCGACTTCCAGCGGGACATCGGCCCGCTGCTGGCCGGCCGCTGCGTGCGTTGCCACTATCCCGGCAACGAGAAGGGAGATTTGTCGCTGGCCACCGTCGCCGACCTGCTGGAAAACGGATATGTGGAACCGGGGAATCCTCAAGACAGTCTGCTGCTCGAACTGGTTTCTCCCGGCGCAGACGGTGAAGCTCCGCAAATGCCCAAGGACGCCCGCCCGTTGAGCGCCGACGAGGTCGCTCTGCTGCGCCGTTGGATCGAGCAAGGTGCCCAGTGGCCCCAGGATGTCGTCCTCCGCGAACCGCCTCGAGCCGATGCAGCCTGGTGGTCGTTGCAGCCGCTCCAACAGCCCCAACCGCCGAATCCCCCCGACATCCCCGCTGACTGGAGCCGGCATACCATCGACCGGTTCATATTCGCCGCACTGGCGAAAAAGGGGCTGCGTCCCAATCCCCCGGCCGATCGCCGCACATGGCTGCGGCGCGTTACCTACGACTTGACGGGCCTTCCACCGACTCCCGCGGAGCTGGCTGCGTTTGAAAAAGACGATGCGCCGGACGCTTACGAACGAGTCGTCGACCGGCTGCTCGGATCGGCAGCTTACGGTGAACAGTGGGCCCGCCACTGGCTCGACGTGATTCGTTTCGGCGAGAGTACCGGTTTCGAGCGCAACGTGATCATCGACAACCTTTGGCCGTTTCGCGATTACGTCATTCGCTCATTCAACGACGACAAACCGATCGACCAGATGATTCGCGAACATCTGGCCGGTGACGTCCTGGCGCCTCACGATCCGCAGGTTTCGATCGGCACCGCGTTCCTGGTCTGCGGCCCCTACGACAACGTGGGCAATCAAGACCCTGTGCAAGCGGCGCAGATTCGAGCCAACACGATTGATGAAATCATCCGCGCCACCGGAGAAGCCTTCCTGGGACTGACGATCGGCTGCGCTCGCTGCCACGACCACAAGTTCGACCCGCTGACCCAGGCCGACTATTATTCGCTCTATGCCACGTTCGCCGGCGTGTTTCACGGAGCTCGTCCGATGGGGACACCGGAGCAGGTCCGGCAGCGGCGCCGCAAACTCGAGCCCCTCGAGCGGCAAGTCCAACAACTCTCGGACCAGCGCCAGCAACTTAATGACACGATTGTGGCTCGAGCCGAATCGCGAAGCAAACAACTGGAGGCCGAGTGGACACGGCCGCCCGTCGATCGGCGAGAGACGACCGAGACCTTTTCGCCCGTGATCGCCCGCTTCGTTCGGCTGACCGCCGAGGGACGCGACACCGACCCCAAGGCTCGCACCGGCTTCGGCATCGACGAGTTCGAGATCTACTCGGCCGGCGAGTCTCCGGTGAACGTGGCTCTGGCCCGTCGCGGCGCCAAGGCGACCGGCGCCAGCCGGCAAGCTCGCGATTTCGCCGACGCCTACAGCCCCCAACTGACGATCGACGGCGATTTCGGCGCTCGCTGGATCGCCGCCGGTCCCACGCTCACGATCGAACTGCCCCAGGCCACACGGATCGATCGCGTCACTTTTTCCAGTGATCGTCACGGTGCCGCCGGAAACCACCCGGTCGCCGCATTCGTCTGCGAATACCGCATCGAGGTTTCCACCGACGGCAAGGAGTGGACGCGAGTCGCCGATTCGCACGACCGGCGTCCCGTCTCGCCCGCTCATCGCCGCCACCGGCTGGTTCAAGCCACGATCACCGCGGCCGAACGGCACTCGCTGCGAGAACTCGATGCGTCGCTGGCCGCGTTGCGGCGCCGAATCGCCTCCATCCCGCCGATTCCCTCGTGGTGGGCCGGCCAGTTCCGCCCGGCTCCCGGCCCTTTTCACGTCTTTCTCGGCGGCTCGCCCCAGCGCCACGGCCCCGAAGTCCGCCCTCGCAGCATCGCCGTCTTCGCTGCCAACGTGCCGCCTTACGAACTGTCGAGCGATCGTCCCGAATCGCAGCGGCGGCTGGCGCTGGCACGCTGGATCACGTCACCGCAAAATGCGCTGACCCTCCGGGTTCTTGCCAATCGCGTGTGGCTGGGACATTTCGGCCAAGGCATTGTCAACACGCCGAGCGACTTCGGTTTCATGGGAGAAAAGCCGACTCACCCGCAGCTCCTCGACTGGCTGGCCGGCGAACTGGCTCGCAACGGTTGGCGGCTCAAGCCGCTCCATCGCCAGATCGTGCTGTCCCAGACGTATCGCCAGTCGTCGGCGTGGCGCGCGAGCGCCGCCCGCATCGACGCCGATAGTCGCTTGCTGTGGCGGTTTCCACCCCGACGTCTTTCCGCTGAAGAGCTTCGTGACACGCTATTGTCCATTGCCGGCGTGTTGGATCGCCGCATGGGCGGCCCGGGGTTTCGACTGTACGACTACCTGCAAGACAACGTCGCCACCTACGTGCCTCGCGATTCGGTCGGGCCGGAAACTTACCGGCGGTCAGCCTACCATCAAAACGCGCGTGCGGCTCGAGTCGACATATTGAGCGACTTCGACTTGCCCGACTGCGCCTTTCCCGCTCCCCGGCGGCGGACAACGACCACGCCCCTTCAAGCCCTCACCATGCTCAACCATTCGTTCACCCTCGACATGGCCCGGCACCTGTCGGAGCGTCTGCGTCGGCAGTCCGGCAATGATGTGAATGCGGGAATCGCCATCGCCTACCAACTCGCCTACGGGCGAACTCCGGACAAGGCGGAGCAGGAGAAGTGCGCCGAGTTCATCCACGAGTTCGGCTGGGAAGCCTGGTGCCGAGTCCTGCTCAACACCAACGAACTGATTTACATTCGCTAGATGGCCGCCCCAAGCGGCTCGCGGTAAGGAACCATCGAGATGTCGACCGAGTCCATTCAACGTCGCGACTGGCTGGGCAATGTGTTCGCCGCTCTGGCCGGCATCGGTGCCATGCAGTTGCTTCGCCGCGACTGCCCGGCACAGACTCCTCAGTGGCAACCCGGCTCGGGAGTGACTCACTTCGCACCGAAGGCCCAGCGCGTGCTGCAGATCTTCTGTCCCGGCGCGGCCTCGCATATCGATCTGTGGGAACACAAGCCGATGTTGGAGAAACTCGACGGCCAACCGCTGCCGGGCGAGGAGAGCCTGGTCAGTTTTCAAGGCAAGAACGGGCCGCTGATGAAGAGTCCGTGGCCGTTCCGACCGGCCGGCGAGTGCGGCAAGCCGTGGTCGACCCTACTGCCGCACATGAGTCGCCATGCGGACAAGATCGCTTTCATCCACTCGATGACCACCAAGACCAATACGCACGGTCCCGGCTGCGTCTTCATGAACACGGGACATCCGACCGAAGGATTTCCGAGTGCGGGAGCGTGGGTGAGCTACGCGCTGGGAAGTGCCAACGACAACCTCCCCACCTACGTTGCCATTCCCGATCTGCGAGGCGAGCCGCCCAACGGCAAGGCCAATTGGAGCAACGGCTTTCTGCCGGCCCGGCACCAGGGAATCGTGATGAGTGCTCAACAGCCGATTCGCAACCTGAAACGCCCTGCCGGCATCACGCCTCGAGCCGAACAGCGCAGCCGCGAGTTGCTGGAGTGGCTCAACCGGCAAGACGCCGCCCGTCATCCCGGCAACTCGGCGCTGCAAGCTCGAATGGCCGCCTATCAACTGGCCGCCAAGATGCAGCTATCGGCACCCGAGGTTTCCGATCTGTCGCGTGAAACGTCCGCCATCCATCGACTGTACGGAACGGACGACGCCAACCGGCTCAAGGCCGCGTATGCTCGCAACTGCCTGCTCGCTCGCAGACTGCTGGAGCGGGGTGTGCGCTACGTCAATCTCTACTGTGCGTCCCGCGCGTCGGGCGTCGATGGGCTGCTCAACTGGGATGCCCACAAGACGCTCAAGCCCGACTACGAACGGCACGGCCCCATTTTCGACCAACCGACCGCGGCTCTGCTCACCGATCTCGAGCAGCGAGGACTGCTGGCAGATACCTTAGTGCTATGGACCACCGAGTTCGGCCGCATGCCGACGCGACAGGAAGGAACGACGGGACGCGACCACAATCCCGACGGTTTCACGTGTTGGATGATGGGCGCGGGGGTGAGGGGCGGAACCAGCTACGGAGCCACGGACGAATTCGGCCGGCGGAGCGTGGAGAACGTGGCCACGGTGTGGGACTACTACGCCACCGTGCTCCATCTACTCGGCTTCGACCATACCAAACTGACCTGGTACTACAACGGCCTCGACCGGCGACTCACCGACGTCCACGGCCACGTGATCCACGATGTGATGGCATGAAGGGTGGAGGCCATGACCGACCGCTACGCCATCAGGTACCGCAACTGATCCCACGCTCGTTCCTGACGGGACTTGTCGGTTTCGACGGTCATCAACCGGGAGAATCCGTATAGCGTTTTGATGCGGTGCGTCAGTCTGGCGTCGTCGCGCTTGAACGTCTCTTGCTGGCTCCAGAAATACTCGCTGCGCGGATCGTAGGCCGCCTTGGGCAACCGCCCAACTTCATCGCCCACGTCAGGCAAGGAACGCCACAGACGCAAGTGATCGCGATGAGCGGCCAGGCCCTTGCGAGCCAACTCGCGGTAGCCGTAGGTAGCCAGATCGAGCAGACCGGCGGCATGGTTGATGATGTGCCACATGCTGCCTAGACCGCGGCGGCGAATGTGCGCCGAAGCAATGACTTCGTCGACCGTGCGCCGCACCATCGCTTCCACGCTCTCGTACGGCTCGACATCCATCGCCTTGTTCAGCTCGATCTGATCGCCGTTGACCCAACCACCTCGGTCCTGGCCCAAATAGGCCTTCCCGGGAATCGTGCCGTTGAAACCTCGAATCAACTTCACCAGGCCACTCAGCCGATCCCGAGTCGCCAACTGGGGATGGTCCTTGAACGCCCGAATCGCCAACGCGGCGAAGATCACATTGTGGCCGCTCTGGTGCAGCGCGTCGATGTTCTCCTCAAGCGCCTTGGCGATGGGAGCCGGATCGACACCCCCGGGTTGTCCGGCGGGAAACGGCGCGAAGAGTTCGGGAACCGCGATCCCCACTTTCTCGGCGTCGTACCAAATCGACTCTTCGCCGCGAAGAATCCGATCGAGTTCGCCTTCGATGCCTCGATAGACGCCGTCGGGCAGAGTCGGCAGCTCCTCACCGAATCCATAGCCGGCTACCAGCGCGGCTCCCAGATGCCCGGAAAAAGGACCTGTCCGATAAGCTCGGGCCATCCCTGTCACGCCCAACTCGAGATACTTGTACTGGATCATCACGGCACCTCTGCAGCAAAAGCCAACGGTTGGAGGCTCGGCCAAGCCCGCGTCGCCTGTCTGCCATTATAGACGCTCCGGCGGGTTCGCGAACGTGCCCGGCTCGTGTCATCGAACAACTATGTTACGGCCGGATTCAATCGATCAGGTTTGCCGGGCTCCCACTATTCACGCTGCCGCAGCAACACGAGCGACGTCGAGAAATGAAAGCGGGGGCCCGCCCAAGCTGGCCCAGCGCAAACAAAAACGCCGGCCGATTCGTTCGGCCGACGCCATGTAAATTGGCAGGTACTTCCGACCGTCGATGACGGTGGGTACTGGCGCGGGTTACCAGCGGCGACCGCCGCCACCGCCTCCGTAACCGCCGCCTCCGCCGCCACCGCGACGCCGCTCAGGCTTGGGCCGAGCCTCATTCACGGTGACGCGTCGACCGGCGATCTCCTGCAGATTGAGTTCGGCAATGGCTTGCCGAGCCTCATCGCCGTTCGGCATTTCGACAAAGGCGAACCCGCGCGAACGCCCCGTTTCGCGATCCGTGATGATGTTCACCGACGAAACGTCACCAAACTGTTCGAATGCGGCACGCACGTCGTTCTCCGTGGCGCCATAGGCGAGGTTGCCAACGTAGATGTTGGGCATGACAGACAGTCCCTTTCCAGAACCAAAGCAAACCGGACCAGCGAGCAAGGGAAGATTCGCCACTCCACCGGAAAGGAACGATCCTGCCGACACGCGAGAGAAGAACCTAACGGCTCGCTACAATACTCCGCGGATTATGGCACAACCCCAGGCCCCCGTCAATCGCGCTGGACGGCAAATGGGAGTACATAACACCATCTCAGCATGGCCCGCCGCGCAAGTGAGGGGACCGGTGGGCGGCGGCATCGGTCGTGAGCCGCCGGCTATTCCTTCTCGTAGTCGATGGTATAGTGCGGCGCTTTCGCTTTCCGCCCCTCGGAACTCTGCAAAAACGTCTCCATCCAACGCAGCATCCTGACGTTGTAATCGAACCGCGAGGCGGCTCGGCGGTTGCCATGCCCTTCGCCCGGGTAGAACACCAGGCGAACCGGAGCGCGCCCCAGCGTCTTCAGATGCCGGAACAATTCCATCGACTGCGACGGATGGACTCGGGGATCTTCCTTGCCATGCAGAATCAGGGTGGGCGTGTGCGCTTTCTCGATGTGGCGAATGGGACTCCGCTCGAGGAAATACTCCCAGTCCTCCCACAACCGTTTGCGGTGGTGCACCAGGTACATCTCCTCGGGAATGTCGGTGGTGCCCACCTTGGAGACATTGTCGCTGATTCCGACGAACATCACGCTGGCGGCGAAGCGGTCCGAAAAATAGGTGGCTCCCCAAGCCGACGCATATCCGCCATACGACCCGCCGGTAATGCCGACTCGGTCGCGATCCACGATTCCCTGTTCGACCAGATGATCGACCGCGTCGACCAG
>JALSIV010000256.1 GCA_026989685.1 Pirellulaceae bacterium
GAGGAATGGCAGACCCAAAAGACGTATCTCTCCATGAAATCTGCGTGACCCGATGGCTGAGACCGGTCCGCTTTTTACAGAAACGATGTTGCACTATCCGGCCTTGTTGTTTGGTCAATGCCCCAAGTCCAATCACAGAACAGACTTGCAACACCAAAGAAGGTGGTGGCTGTGATTTGGGTGACTGTGATTTCCGCGGGGAGGGAAGGCTTGGGGAAGCTGCGCCGGCCGTTCGAGATCCGGCGACGGGAAACCATCCTCCCCGATGAATCGACAGGGGTCGACGGCGATCCCTGGCCGCTGGCACAGGCCGATGCGCCTTACCGGCTGGTCTTTCCCGCACCGCTGCGTTTGCGACGCAAGGGCAGGCTGATCGAGTCACCTACGCTGGCCGATCTGGTGGCGGCGCTCAATCGGCGCATCGCCGGGTACCTGCCGGAACGCTACCGTTCGCTTTGGCTGCAGCTCGGCCGACAGCTACTCGAGTTGGCCAGACAGAGACCGCAGGTGGCCTGGCAGGGAACACGCCTCGACCTGGTCCGCTACTCCGGCCGTCAAAAGATGGAACTCGAGCTGCACGGCATCAGTGGCGCGATCGAACTGCCGCGCGGTCCGGGAGTGCTGCTGCCGCTGCTGGCGGCCGCTCAGTGGCTCCATGTCGGAAAGCAGACGGTCATGGGAATGGGACAACTTCTCGTCGAACCGGTGCGATAGAGCAACCACCATGAAGGAAACAGCCGATGCCTCACCGATCCGAGCCGTGATCCTGCCGGTCGGCATCACCGCCGACCCGCGAGCTGCTGATCCGGATCGACTCGGATAAGATCGGCCGATGGGTGAGCCGACTGCAGGTGCCCCACCTTCCCGGTCCGGTCGCCCGGCGGGAGTGAGAGCATGGGAGGACGATTTTGGGAAGTCGGTTGTCTGGGAGTTCAGCCATGATCGACGAATTGCTTCGCAGATTCGAGTCTCAGTGGCGGCGCGGGACTCGGCCGCACATCGAGGACTTCCTGTCGCAAGTCGATTCTGCCAGCCGGTCGGAAGCTGTGGCTCGGCTGATCGCGCTCGAAGTCGAACTGCGGGCCGGTCAGGGGAACGCGCCTCGCATGGAAGAGTACGTCGACCGCTTCCCCGGCGACCGCCGGATCGTCGAGCAGGTTTTCGCGGCGGCGACCGTCGAGTTGTCGCGCGACCGCACCGACAGCATTCCGGTTGCCGACAACAATGTGTCGCATGAATCCCAGTGGGAGGCGACGCGTCCGAGGCTGGAAAGGGGCGCGAGGAATGATGTCAGCGGATCGAAGAATCTTCCCGATCCGGCCGCCTACCCGCCCCCGCCGCAGAAGGTCGGACCGGAGATCCCCGGCTTCGAGATCGTCCGCCGGATCGCTGCGGGGGGCATGGGCGTGGTCTATCTGGCCAGGCAGCCGAAGCTGGGCCGCCTGGTCGCACTCAAAACGATCCGAACTTCGGGGACGGCCGAGCGGGAGCAGGTCGAGCGTTTCCTCACCGAAGCGCAATCCGCCGGCCGACTCTCGCACCCTAACATCGTTTCCGTATACGATGTCGGCGTTCACGAAGGACAGTACTACTATTCGATGGCCTACGTGGACGGACCATCGCTCGGCAACGTCTTGCGGGACGGACCGATCGAAGGTCGCGAAGCGGCCGCCCTGATGCGCTCCGTGGCACGAGCCATCGGCTATGCGCATCGCAAAGGCATCATTCACCGCGACTTGAAACCGGCCAATATCTTGCTGGCGCCGGCGATCGAGTCGGGGGACATCGGGGACAGATCGGGAATCCGGTCGGACTCCGGGGCGGCCAGCCGCGTCGGGAGTGCCGGTGGAAAACTCGAGCACAGTGAACCGAGGATCACCGACTTCGGGCTCGCCAAACGGTCGGATGCCGACAGCAACCTGACGCAAACCGGTCAAATCCTGGGGACGCCCAGCTACATGGCTCCCGAGCAGGCGCTCGGATCGCCCGACGTCGGACCGGCAGCCGACATCTATTCGCTGGGAGCCGTACTCTACGCATGCCTCACAGGGCGGCCGCCGTTCCAGGCTGCCCGCATCGTCGATACGCTCCGGCTGGTCACCGAGAGCGAGCCGGTGGCACCTCGGCAACTCGAACCGAACGTCGACCGCGACTTGGAAACCATCTGCCTGAAGTGCCTGCGGAAAGACCCGGCCAGGCGTTATGAGTCGGCGGATGACATGGCGGCCGATCTCGACCGCTATCTTCGCGACGAACCGATCATGGCTCGGCCCATATCGGCGTGGGAACGGTCGTGGCGTTGGGCTCGGCGGCGCCCGGCGGTCATCGCTCTGCTGTCCCTGATGGCCGTATTGTCCGTGGTCGGCCCCTGGACCGCCGTCGTCCAGGCGCGCCTGCGGCGCAGCGCCGAAACCAACCGCCGAGCTGCGGAAGCCAGCGCCCAAAAGGCGCACCGCGAGGCTCGACGAGCGGAACAGAACCGAAAGCTCGCGGAACAGAACTATGTCGATGCGTTGAAAAAGTCGATCACTATCGCCGCCAACAGCGGGAACTGGGCAGTCGTCCTGGAACGAGTCGATGAGGCGATCCGACGAATTCCCGAAGAGGCGCTTCGGTTTCGACTGATGAAGCTCGTGGCCCTCGACGGGCTGTCTCAAATAAAGCGGGCTCGAAAAGAAGCCCGTTCGCTTTGGGAGATCCCCGACAAGGGCGATTACGCCGGTGAGATCGCACTATGGTGGGCCGACGTCGGCGTCCTGCAGCGCAGCCGAGAAGAGTCCCGGCAGTTGTTCCAGCGGGCCATCGACCTGGGGCTGCCGCCGGCCGAAGAAGCCTATGCGCACGGCATGCTGGCCGACACCACCCCGCAGGCCGTCGCGCACTATCGCCGGGCCATCGAGCTGGATCCCTTTCACCATCGCGCCCATGCCTCCCTCGTTCTCTACCTCCTGCTGCTGGGCCGCCGGGACGAAGCACGGTTCGCCAACGCCGAAGCCAGACGGCTGTTTGATCACGATGTCCGATTCGACATGCTCCAGCTCCTGATCGAAACGCTGTCCGGAAACTCGGAAGGGACCGAACAGGTCGCAGAGCGGCTTCGCGGACGCGTGCCGGAAGAGCAGCGGCAGTTTCTACTCGAGGTGCTTTCGTTTGTCATTCGAGTCATCGATATCGGCGACCGATGGGACCAAGGACAACTCCCGCTCAAGGATCCGAGGATGCCGTTGAAGTTCGCAGGGTTGGTGCTGAAGGCGAAAGGACTTCTGAGCGCGAGCCCCGAAGACAGCCCCGATTCCCCTTTTTCGTTCCGGGGCGGGACGACGGCGATATCGGCGTACATGGCACTGTTCCAGGAGGTCTTCGCGCCTCGAGCCATGCTGCGCCGGATAACCGGACGCTCCACCGATCTGAAGAAGTTCAAGCAGGCGGTCCGCCGACACCCCGACGGTCTGCTGTTTTTCCTCTACGCAATGTGGTGTTTCGCCGAGAACCGCAACGACGAGGCCGTGGAAGCGTTCGCCGCTGCTGCCTCGCACCCCCACTCGTACGGCCGCGGTCAGCGCGAGGCTCTGTTCGGACTGGCAGCCGCACACGTAGCGCGCGGCGCATCCGACGAAAAAGTCGATCTGAACACGGCGGCCGAACTGGCTCTTGAACCGCTTCGCCAATACGTGCGATCGGGACCCGTCCCCGATCATCGTGCCGGTTTCCTGATCAACATCGCCCTTCGAGGCGGCGATTTCCGATTGGCCGATGAAATTGCGGCGATGAAGCATCTTGAGCACCCGGAGAGTCCCCAGTGGTTGCTGGAACTGGCAAAGATCGCCGAAGCGCAGAAACACCATATGGCCGTGATCGACTACTGCGAGCGCGCACTGAAGATTGATCCGGACCACGAGCGCGCCCGGCAGCTCAAGGAAAAGACCGTGCAAGCACTCACCCGCCAGCTCGACTCCTGGAAGTCGGCCGATTCCCATCGCTGACATATTCCGCCCGGACTTCCGGTGGTGTCGTTCGCCACTGGGGCGCGAGCGTGGGGGTCGACGTGTGGGCGCCGAACTCTATCGCGGGCTGATCCCTTGGTACGTCTCCGGTGTACGTCAGGCGTCGGCTTTATCCATTCGGTGGCCTACCTGGACAGCGCCACCTTTCACACTGGGCAAATTGCGGATACAGCCAATAAAGGACTTACGGCGAGCAACCGGCCGGCACGGATCGGCCGGCAGATCGCCCGTAGGTCAGGCTTTCCAGCCTGACCAGGTTGGGCCCAGAGCTTTCCAGCCTGACCACGCTGCGGCATCCATCTGCCTATCGAAAACGCGCGACTTCTCGAGCAACCGGCCGAGGATCAATGAGCACCGTTGACCTGGGATTTCGGTCGGTTGCCACGCCCGCGGCAAGCACGAAGCATCACCGTAATTTCCCAAACGCCGAAGGCGTTTCGTGGTGGCCGGTGGCGATGGCCGAAGGCGTCGGGCGTCGGTTGTTCACCGTCCGTTGTTGAACGTCCCTTGTTCGATGCCCGTTTTCGGATATCCGCCGTCGGCGTCCGTTGTCCCATGTCCGATCTTCGATTGCGATTGTCCCACGTCCCACGTCCGGCACCCGTTGCCCGTTGTCCGATATCGGCGCGAATCGTGCATGGCAGCGACGAAGTCGCTACAGAGCGGAGCCCAACCCTAGGTGAAGAGGCTGTTGGTAAGTCCCAAAATTGTGTGAGACGGGTTTCCCGAGTTATTGGACACGGAAGAGCGAGGAGGGCACGTGTCCGAACGGTGGCGGGAGCGGCGGCCCGGGGGGGCAGGACGAAAGGCCGGGCAGCGGGGAACTTCGCTCCCTCGCCTGTCCCACTCAACAACAGACACACTTTTCGAATTGGCCCAAAGCGATAAACTTTCGCAACAGGAGGCTGCGACATCTTCAACAAAGGCTCTCGATCAGCCGTTGCCACGCCGTCCGCTCGCGCGCCGGTGAGAATCGCTCCTGGAGTTTCCGCGCGCCGGTCTGCAGTCGGCGATAGAATGCTCTGTCGGTTTCCAGTTGCAGCAGCAAGCGAGCCAGTCGGGACGTGTCACGCAATGCAAAGTAGCCGGGATAGTCGGCTCCCAGCATGCCCACGTTGCCGGAAACTCGAGAACCAATCACGGGAATGCCACCCACCACGGCCTCGGCAATCACATTGGCACCTCCCTCCATGGTCGAACTGACGACCAGGGCGCGACTGCGCAGCAAGTAGCGCCAGACCTGCCAGCGCGGTCGGTCTCCGAGCCATCGGTAACGGGGGTTGATCGCCATTTCGCGCTCGGCTCGAGTCTTCATCGAGGAGCGGAGAGCCGCTCCGAGATGGCTGATACGGATGCGGGAGGACGGAGGCAGCCGTCGCGCGGCCATGGCGGCGCGGAACGGATCCTTGACGGGTCGCAAGTGACCGATGACCACGATTTCAAAGACCCGCTTCAGCGGTGACGCGGAAATGTCGGGCGGTTGGGCCGATTGGTAGACGACGCGAGCCTTCCGGCGCCAGTTCGGCTGCAACGACTTCAGTGCTTCGGATTGCAATACCACGATCGCGTCCGCTTGATCGAGCGACCGGGCTGCACGCCGCGATCGTGGAAGGTCGCGGTAGAGATCGGTTCCCGTCATGGCGACGATCAGTCGTCCCGTGGGATGGCGGTGCCGGTAACGCTCGACGGAACCGGCACTGCGCCGAGCGTGGAGCGCGACCAGCAGATCGCACGTCTGTCCGTGGTAGTCCTGATCGAGATCCACTCGGTGGCCGAGTCCCCGGAAGAGGCGAGCCCAGCGCAGCGCCGTGACTCGGTTGCCCGCTCGAGACCCGGGTGGAGCCGGTGTGATCAACACGATTCTCATTTGAACTGATGCTCGTTTCCGTTGGGCGGACCGGGGCCCGGAGCGCCCTCTGTTGACAGTTGCCGGTGCAACTTCGATACTCTGCAACGATTGAATCGACCCTGCGGCGTCAAAGAGGAGGAACTCATGGCTGACGTAACGATTCGCGTACGCGACAACGGACCGCTGTTGGTGGAAGGTGATTTTAGGCTGCTCGATGCGGAGGGCAATGAGTTCGCCATCGATAAGTCGAAACCGGCAATCGCTCTGTGTCGATGCGGCTCCAGCCAGAACCTGCCGTTTTGCGACGGAAGCCACAAGAGCTGCGGATTCCAGGCCTGCGAACGCGCCGCCGAGTGACCGGGTTGCCGGCCGTTGACAAGTTTTCCCCATGTCGGCGGCTCGTTCGGCAACGGCATAAGTCGTTGGGTCGGCATCTGTTTAGTCGATCGACGGCGTCGCCCCTGTTCGCCGCGCCGGCAGATGGTACGGTGGCAGCGTGATATCAAGCTGTGAACCTGCCAGCACGGGGGCCGCTATGGATTTGCCAGTCGATGCGATCGGAGAATCGGGAACCTCTTCCACACCCCTCACACCGGAACTCGAGGCGGCAACGGCACCGTTTGTCGATCGGTGGGGGCGATTGATCAGCCAGACCAACTGGGAGAAGGGAAGGATCATCTTCGAGTGGCGCCGTGCGCTGGCCGATTCGGGAGCTGCCGCCAGTGCCTATGCGGACGAGGTATGGAGCCGGCGGGTCGGGGGCGTGACGCCCCAACATGTCGGGCGGCTGCGGCGTGTGTACCAGCGGTTCGGCGAGGTGAAGGACCAATACCCCGGCATCTTCTGGAGCCATTTTCAAGTGGCCCTCGATTGGGAAGATGCCGAAATGTGGCTTGAAGGCGCCGTGCAAAACGGGTGGTCCGTGGCGAAAATGCGCACGATCCGAGCGGAAACGCTCGGTCTCTCCCAACAGGAAGCCCTCGTGCCGGTCGCCGTGGAAGTCGATCTTGACGAAGATTTTCGTCCGGCGGAGACGGACGAACCTACCACCGATGCGGCGTCGGCGCAAGCCGCTCGCGCTGCGGCCGACGCGCCCCATCCGCCAACGGCGAGTAACGGCGACGAGACGGTGGAGCCACCCGGCGATGGCGGGCACCGAGACAGCGGAGGGTCGGTCGAGGTGGAGGCGAGCGACGTCCCCCAGTCTCCGAGCGAGCCGGCGGCCACGCGGCCGTTCGCCGATTTGCCCGACTTGCCGGAAGACTTGCAGGAAGCGCTGGAGACGTTCAAACTGGCACTGTTGCGGCACAAGACGGCCGGGTGGACCGACGTCCGGCCCGACGACGTCCTGGCCGCTCTCGATTCCCTGAAGTCGTTGGTTACTGCACCGTGAGGAAGGTTGATCATGAGTTGGTGGCTGCGTACGGTCCTGCTGATTGGTGTTTGCACCGGGAGTTTGCTGATGGTTTCCGATACGGCGTCGGCCGGAGAAAAAGCGCTGGCCCACATGGTCTTTTTCAAGCTCAAAGACAACTCCGACGCGGCCAAGCAGAAGCTGGTCGCCGCCTGCGAGAAATATCTTTCCGACCACGAGGGGACGATCTACTTTTCGGCAGGCGTGCGAGCCGAGGAATTCAAACGGTCCGTCAACGACCTGGAGTTCGACGTGGCGCTGCACGTCGTCTTTTGCAACAAGGCGGCTCACGACAAGTACCAGACCCACCCTCGCCACTTGAAATTCATCGAGGAAAACAAGGCGAACTGGGCCGGTGTCCGGGTCTTCGATTCCTACGTGCCTGCCGGCAAGTGACCGGAGACTATCGCGGCGGTTCCGCTCGGATCGCCTTGAGTTGCTGGTGGAGCGCGCTGAGACGCGAAACAACCAGCGGCATCTGGCTGGTCTGCGGCAGCGGAGTCGTCGCTCCTTCCACGTGAGCCGTCAAACGCTCGATCTCCTTGGCCTGATCGTGGAGGATGTCGACCAGCTCTTCCAGCACGCCTACGAGATGAGTATCGGTCGTGGTCATGATGGTCACCTCCGGGATCTCTCGAGTCCTCGAACAACAACGTCCAGCCCGCCGTCGCCGGATATGCCGCGTGCGCGGATGAAGCCGACTACCCAGTGGTGGCTTCTTTTCCCGAACCTCGTCGCCTGCGTTTCCTAGAGCCTGTAACGGAACTTGCCGTGCCGCTGTCCGGCCGCGGACATGTTGCTCGCGGCATGGATGATTGTGACAGCCTCTTCGTACCGCCGCGCCGAGACTTGCGCTTGGGCGCATCCGGCACATTTTCGTTGGGCAACCAGCGTGCCAAACGATCCTTGATTTTGGCGTATTGCGGGTCGCCGGCCAGGTTGGTCCATTCGTGAGGATCGGTCTGGTGGTCGTAGAGTTCCTCGCTGCCGTCTGCATATCGGATGTACCGCCATCGGTCATCGCGGATGGCATGGTTGTTGCGCCCGTGCGTGTCTTGGAGGGAACGTAGGTGTCCCACGACTGTGGATAACAAAACCCGCCGCGCCGCGTTCCGGCCTCGGGCGTGTTGCTTGCAGCACGGAGTTTTGTGACAGCCTCTTACTTCGTAACATCTACGCGCCGTGCGCGCATGTCGCACTGGCTTTCGGTTGTCACCACCACCCCTACAGCCTCCGGTCTCCCGCCTCCCGCCGAGGATTACTCCGTGCCGATGCGTTTCTTGATGCGGGCGATCGCCGCTTGAAAGGCTCGGCGCCGTTCGGAGTATTCGGCCACCGTCTTTTCTCCTACCTGCCGGACGTACTCCAGCACGATCGCTTCGGCCTCGATGAACTCCGGTGCCACGTCGGCCACGTCGGCGGCGATCTCTGCGGGAATGGTCGTCACGCCGTTGGCATCCCCGTGCAGCAGGGCTCCCTGTTCGATCATGGCTCCTCCCACGCGGACGGGCAGTCCCAAATGGAGCAGATGGCAATAGGCGTGAGAACAGATCGTCGACCCGGTGAAGATGGGAAACTCCAGGCTGTGGACTTGAGCCAGATCGCGGCCGGCGCCGTTGGTCACCAGCCCCTGAGCTCCATAGGCCAGATAGGTCGAACACATCACCTCGCCGAATACGGCGCCGACCGGCGGGTCATCCAGGTCTTGAATGACGACCACGGCGGGGCCGGGTAGTTTGGCGAACTGTTCGAGCTGGGCATCGATCGAGCCGTAGGCGTCGCCGCCGGCGGGCGGGGCGGCCGAACGGAAGGCAGCCGTTGCCGCATAGCCGACCATCGGAGGCAACTCGGGAAAACCACATGTGACCCGGCCATCCAGAAAACCGTGGCTGCGAGGCCGCACATCGAACAACTCGATCACATTGCAGATCGTGGGAGTATCGAAAGCTCGCAGCTTCTCCAGCAGTTGGTGACTCATTTCGTTACCTCTCCGAGTGCCCGCAGTGACGAAGCAGCAGTATATCACGCCAACGGCTCCCCCGAGGAATACTCGAGGGAGCCGTGGTGGAGTGTCGAGCTTAGCGGTCGATCCTGCAAACTCTGCGAGCCGTGCACGAATGCTGCAGCGGCTTTCGGTCGCCACTACGATCCCGACAGCCTTCGGCCTCCCGCCTCCGGCCTTGTGGGGTCAGATGTCGAAATAGAGACAGAACTCGTAAGGATGCGGCCGCAGCCTCATGGCGTCGACTTCGTTTTCCCGCTTGTAGCTGATCCAGGTGGCGATGACATCTTCCGTGAAGACGTCGCCTCGCAGGAGGAACTCATGGTCGCGTTCCAGCGCGTCGAGTGCCTCGGCCAGCGAAGCGGGCGTTTTGGGCACTTCCGCAGCCTCTTCCGGCGGCAGGTCGTAGATGTCCTTGTCGAGCGGTTCCCCCGGATCGATCTTGTTCTGGATGCCGTCGATGGCGGCCATCAGCAGAGCGGAGAACGCCAGATACGGATTGCAGCTCGGATCGGGGCAACGAAATTCCACTCGTTTGGCCTTGGGACTCGGGCTGTACATGGGAATCCGGCAGGCCGCGGAGCGGTTCCGCTGCGAGTAGGCCAGATTCACGGGAGCCTCGTAGCCCGGCACCAATCGCTTGTAGCTGTTGGTGGTCGGGTTGGTGAAGGCCAGGACGGACCGAGCGTGGCGGAGGATCCCGCCGATCGCGTATAAGGCCATTTCGCTGAGGCCCGCATAGCCGCTGCCGGCGAACAGCGGTTCCCCTTCCTTCCACAAAGAAATATGCGTGTGCATGCCCGAGCCGTTGTCGCTGAAGATCGGCTTGGGCATGAACGTCACGGTCTTGTTGTGCCGCTTGGCGACGTTTTTGATGATGTACTTGTAGAGCAGCAGCGAGTCGGCCATGGCGACCAGTTCCATGAACCGCAAGTCGATCTCGCACTGGCCGGCCGAAGCCACCTCGTGGTGCTGGGCTTCGACATCCAGTCCGCACTCGATCATCAACTGCATCATCTCGTTCCGCAGATCCATCATCTGGTCGGCCGGCGGGACGGGGAAATACCCTTCCTTGTGCCGCAGTTTGTATCCGAGATTCGGACCTTCCTCCTTGCCGCGATTCCATTCGCCTTCGATGCTGTCGATGAAATAGAAGGCTGCTTGAGGCGTCGATTCGAAGCGGATGTCGTCGAAAATGAAGAACTCGGCTTCGGGACCGAAATAGGCCGTGTCGGCGATTCCCGTGCTGCGGAGATAGTTGACCGCCTTGCGAGCCACATTGCGGGGGTCGCGCGAATAGTCCTCGCGCGTGATCGGGTCCTGAATGTTGCAAATCATGCAGAGGGTGGGAAGCTCGGTGAACGGATCGACAAAAGCGGTCTCCGGCTGAGGCACCACCAACATGTCGCTCTCGTGGATCCCCTGCCATCCGCGGATACTCGAACCGTCGAAGCCGATCCCGTCCTCGAACACCTCTTCGTCCAGTTTGCTCACCGGAATGGTGAAATGCTGCCACAGCCCGGGGAAGTCCATGAACCGCAGGTCCACCGCCTTGACGCCCTTTTCACGACAAAGGGCCAGTACTTCTTTTGGAGTCACCTCGCTCATCCTTTCTCAACACATGGTAGGGTACCCGCCATCGCGCCCGCCCTGATCGACCGCCTGGCGACAGCGCGCAGCGAAATTGGAATACTCGTTGGTTCCGTCCAAATCGCAAAATGCGGACCAATTTTCCCGGCGGTTCGCCCGTAGAACCGGCCTCACCCGTAACACTATACCGATTCCAGGCTTACGGTCTACCACCCACCGGACAAGCGATTGGCCCAACCGTAGCGCAGATGCGCAGAAAAAGGGCACCGTGACTAAGAGGTGGGCAGGCCGGCCGCAGATTCTCTCGGCAGATCAGCGCTGTCCCAGTTGCTGCTGGGCTGCCTGGAGTGCGGCTTTGAGCACGGGATCACCGTTGGCTAGGCGGTTGGGCGAGTCTTCGACCGGCTTGGCGGCTTGCCGCACGACGATGTCGGGTGTCACACCCGCATGGCTGATGGCCCTCCCGGAAGGAGCATAGAACTTGGCGGTGGTCAGCCGCAGTCCGCACTTGGCGACACCCAGTGGGAAGATCCCCTGCACGCTTCCTTTGCCGTAGCTCCGCTGGCCCACGATGGTTCCCCGGTGGTGATCGGCGATCGCTCCCGCGAAGATCTCGCTGGCACTGGCCGAGTTCCCGTCGATCAGCACGATCAGGGGGATCTTCCAGGTTCCCGTTGGATGGGCCATGTAGTCGTAATCCTCGCGCACACTGCGGCCTCGAGTCGACACGATGACTCCTTGCTGCAGAAACTTGTCGGCCAGGTCGACGGCGGCGGTCAGCAGTCCCCCCGGATTGCCTCGCAGGTCGATGATCAGCGTTTTCATCCCCTCGCGGTGCAGTTTCCAGAGTGCCCGATCGACGTCGGCACTGGTCGTCTTCTGGAAGCTGACCAGGCGAAAGTAGGCGATCCCCGCCTCACGATCGATCATTTGCACGCGGTCGACCGACGGCACTTCGACTCGCCGTCTCGTGATCCGATACCGGCGCTCGGTGCCATCTTTGTGTCGCACGGTGATGTCGACCGCCGAGTTCTCGGCTCCGCGCAGCAGATCCGCATCCTCATCCAGGGTCTCCTCGCTGGTCCGTTTCTCACCGACCGCTACGATGCGGTCTCCTTCGACCAGACCGGCCTGTTCGGCCGGTCCTCCAGGGATCACTTGCACGATTTGCAAGGCGTCGCCATCCGCCTTGAGTTCCACGCCCATCCCGACGAAGTTGCCGTCGATTTGCGAGAAGACTTCTTCCAGTTGATTGGGAGTCAGGTAGGCGGAGTACCGATCGAGCCCGGTGGTGGCCGCGGCTGTGAACTCCAGGATGGCGGCTTGGGGAGCGATGCCGAGATAATGGTGTGCTAGGTAGGCCGTCGTCCAGGCTGCTTCCCTCGCTTCGGAGACGCGGGCGATCGTCCGCGAACGGACTCGGTTTTTCAGATCCCGCTGGTAGTCGGCGATCTGCTGGACGGTGATGCGCGTCGGATGATGGCGGCGGAAGGTGGGTTCTTCCAGAGCGATCTCGATCTGCCGCATCCCCCGCTCCACCAGAACCGACCAGTCGGGGCGGTCGACGTAAAAGCTGTCGAGCTTGTTGAGTACTTCGGTGTACAAGTCGAGTGCCCGCTCGGGAGTCAGTTGCAATTGTTCACGGATGAAACTGTCGTCGCGGTAGCGCCGCGCGATATCGAAGTGCATGCGGGCTGCGGCGAGTCGGTCGGTGAGCACTCCATCGCGGGGATGCTCCTGGATCGCCGACTCGTAGAAACGAATCGCGTCGGCCCATTTTCCCGACTGCTCGAGTGTCTCTCCCTGCTTCAAGATCGCTTGCAGCGACGTGGCCGGCAGCGTGGTTTGCGCCGGGACGCCGGCAGCCGGCAGCAGCAGCGCGAGAAAGAGTGCGGCCATTGGAATGCCGCGAAACCGGGGCAAGCGGAACAGCAGACGCATCCAGACCATTCGTGTCATGTGTCGGTCCATCCTGGCGGGAGGGAGACCTGCCGGCGAACGTTCGGTCGACAGGGGAGCGAGACCGAAACGTCCGAGCCATCGGCGGGTCGCGGGACGCAGTTACCTCGTTGGAAAGGCGGTGGCCGGAGCGGCGAAGAGATTCCCGGCCAAAGGCATATAGGTCACGAAATGCCCGCCGTCAAATGGCCGGGGGAAAAAAGAGGTCGCAGAACCGTTGCCATCGTTGCAGCCGGAAACGGCCGCGTCGCATGGCGCCGGCCAACGGGTCGATACGGTTCCCGACAATCCCGCCGGATGCGCGTCCTGGCGCAACGGCGCGTCTTGCGCCGAGTCGTCCCTGGGGGCGTCAAGCAATCGTAGCCATGTCCACCAGCGCGGTCAAATCGGTGGTCGGCGACGCGGCGGGCTACACGTCGACCGGCCGGCCCTGCTGCACCGATTCGGTTTGTCGATGGCAGAGGACGAGGGCATCGCGAGCCAGATCGCCTCCCAGGATGTCCGACGGTGTTCCCGATTCGACCGAACGCGCCACTTCCTCGATCTCATTGACAAACGGGGTGATTTCGTCGGCCTGGGGAAGCTGGGGGCGTTCCACTTTTCCGTCGGAGGTGAGGACCGTGAGTGGCTTGAGCAGTTCTCCCTTGCCGTCGATCACGGCGAACTCGTAAAGCAGCGTGGCATCTTCCAGATGAAGTTCGAATCCGTGAGTGAACGGCCTCCCCTGCTGGGCGATCACTCCCGACTCGGCGTGGACCACATAGTCGGCGTCGGCGAATTCGAACAAGGAATGGCAGTACTCCACGACGTCTCCTCGCATTCGCCCGGCACTGGTGACGCGCGAAGGTTGGCCGAAGACCATGCGGATCCAGTGAGCATCATGGACGTGCAGATCGACGAGCGGTCCACCCACGCTACGAGGATCGTAGAAGTCGGGAATCCAGGTGGGGTCGGAAATCACGCGTTTGAACGTGCCGCCTCGCACGGCACCATAAGTGCCCGCGCGGATCCACTCGAGTGTCTGCGAGTACTCGGGGAACATCGGCAGGACCTGGCCGATCATCAGCAGCTTGCCGCTTTCGGCCGACGCCCGCATCATGGCGTCGCACTCCTCCACGGTGAGCGCCATCGGTTTTTCGCAGAAGACATGCTTGCCTTTCTGCAGTGCGGCGATCGTGGCGTCGGCGTGCAGATGAGGCGGCAGGCAGATATCGACCAGCTCGACTTCCGGATCCTCCAGCAGTTGTTCATATCCGGAGTACGTATGGACGCCGCTCAAGTCGACCTGTTCGCCGGGAGGTCCGAAATTCCCCTGGATACCCCGCCAGTCTCCCGCCAGCTTTTTTTCATTGCGGGAAAATACTGCTTGGATCGTCGCGCAATCGGTGCGTTGGTAGGCCAGATAGTGGATCCAGCCCATGAAACCGATTCCCGCAATTCCGACTTTCATCATGACTGCACCTTCGTCGTCTCTGTGTTAGGATGTATGTGACGCGGACATGTCACTAGTGCGCAAGCTAGCAGGAATCGCTTGCGGCGCGGACGATGACTTCCCAGCGAGCAAAAGCCTCATCCCATTTGTCCGTATCGCGAGGTTCGAACTCCTCCAGATCGAAGCTGGACTGGACGACCGTGCGCGCCTCGGCGATGTCCCGGATGTCTCCCGAAGCCACGGCCTGCATCAGCACGTTGCCGATGGCCGTCGCCTCGACGGGACCGGCCACGACGCGCACACCGCAGGCGTCGGCCGCCATTTGCGAGAGCAGCCGGTTCTTGGTCCCACCACCGACGATGTGAATGGTCGCGATCATGCGGCCCGTGAGCTGTTCCAGTGAGCGGAGGACGTTCCGGTACCTCAGCGCCACGCTTTCCAGCGCACAGCGGATCACCGCGCCTTCCGATTCGGGAACCGGCTGCCCGCTGCGGCGGCAAAACTCGGCGATGGCCGCCGGCATATCCTCGGGCACCACGAAGTCGGGGTGATCGGGGTCGATCAACGATCGATGCGGCTCGGCTTGCTCGGCCAATTCGACCAGCCGATCCCAGGAATAGTCGGTTCCCTGCAGGCTCCAGATGCGCCGGCACTCCTGGACGAGCCACAGCCCGGCGATGTTCTTCAGCAGACGGATCGAACCGCCGATGCCACCTTCGTTGGTGAAATTGAGTCGCCGAGCCGTGTCGTTGATCACGGGAGCGGGAACCTCGGCGCCGAGCAGCGACCAGGTGCCGCTGCTGAGAAAGCACCAGTCGGGTTGGGCGCTCAGCGGCTGGCTGGTGGGAACGGCCAGCACGGCACTCGCCGTGTCGTGGGTTCCCGGCAGCACGACCTGCACTCCCGAAAGCCCCGTCTCTCGTTCCACGTGGCTTTGCAGCGGTCCCAGCACGGTTCCAGGAGCCGTAATCGGGCCGAAGATGCCGGTGGGAATCCCGAACTGTTCCAGCAACTCGGTGTCCCACTCGCCGGTCTGGACGTTCAGGCATTGGGTGGTGCTGGCGTCGGTGTATTCGTTGGAGTGTTCACCAGAGAGCAGCCAATGGAACAGATCGGGGATCATCAACAGCCGGTCGGCGGCAGCGAGCAACGGCGAGTTTCTGGCGGCCAGGAGCTGGAACAAAGTGTTGAAGACCATCAGTTGCAGGCCGGTTCGCCGAAAGATCTCCTCGCGGGGCATGATCTGAAAAGCGGCTTCCATCATCCCCTGCGTGCGCGCATCCCGGTAATGATACGGATTCCCCAGCAGCTCGCCGTCGGCCGTGACCAGGCCGTAATCGACCCCCCAGGTATCGACGCCCACACTACGGATTTCGCGATAATCGGATCCCGCTTTGCGCAGTCCATCGAGCATGTGCGACCACTGCCCCAGCAGGTCCCAGTGGAGCCGATTTCCGACGCGAACGCCTCCGTTGGCGAAGCGATGGACCTCTTCCACGCTGAGCCGTTCGCCGTCGAACAGTCCGGCCAGCAGGCGCCCACTGGAGGCTCCCAGATCGGCCGCCAAATAGACTCGTCGCGCCACTGTCGTCTCCTTTGTGCTGTCCGAGCATCCAAGTCCGCTCGGCCTGATCCACCGCGCCTGTCCAGAACTTACCAAGCCGGAAGGGTCCTGGCAATCGGACGGTCGCTGAGCGCGCCGTCGAACGGGGCGCCGCACGGCCCATTCCCCGGCCTCGACCCGATCGTGCTCATCGATCGAGCGAAAAATGCTCTTGGATGGAACCGCCCATTTCGTCATCATGCGGACGGCAACGTTGCCCGGCAGCCACAGGGG
>JALSIV010000257.1 GCA_026989685.1 Pirellulaceae bacterium
CGCCGTGCTGCTACCCGTCGAAAGCGTCGGAGTGATGGGAGATGCGCGGACCTACGAGCAACCGGTGGTCATCCGGTGTGTCAATACCGAAGATTTCATGACGGCTGACTGGAGCCGGCTGCCGTACGAACTGCTGGCGACCATCTCGACACGCATTGCCAACGAAGTCCCCGGAGTCAATCGCGTCTGTTATGACATCAGCACCAAACCGCCGGCAACCATCGAGTGGGAATGAACCGGATAAATAGGAAACACATCCGCGGCTCGAACCATACCGGTGTTGCTAGGTAGTCGGCGAGAAAGACACCTGACATACCATCCCGTGAACAAGCAACACATCCGCGGCTCGAACCACACCGGCAGGTCGACATAGTCGGAAAAAAAACACCTGGCCGTGGGAACGGCCAGGTGTCCGACGTGTGGAAGCCGGTACGCCGCACGATCGGCGGGGCGAGCAGAGTGGGACGGAAGACGCTCGTGATCGCTGGCGTACCTGCGGTTGGCAAAATGGCGGGAGTGGTGTCAGGAGCGAGCCATCACTCCTGATTTGCTATTCCAATCCATCGGTTCGATGCAGTCGCAACAAGCAAGATTCTGCCGATGTCGGCTACAATCGTTACTTCGATCAATCATGCCGTAATCGGAACGTTTTTCCCAAGTTGCCGCCCGGCCGCTACGCGGCGGTGCGGCCCGACACGAGGATGCCATGTTCGCCAAGTACATCTTTACCATCGAGAATCTCACCAAGAAACACGGCACACGGACCGTACTGGAGAATATCTGGCTGGCGTTCTATCCCGGCGCCAAGATCGGCGTACTGGGGCGCAACGGCGCCGGCAAGAGTACGTTGTTGCGGATCATGGCCGGATTGGATGATGAATTCGATGGCGAAGCACGCCTCAGCCCCGGATTCACTCGCGCATACCTGCCGCAGGAGCCGCAGCTCGATCCGGCACTCGATGTGCGCGGCAATCTCGAGCAGGCGGTTGCCGACCGCCGAGCCCTGCTGCAGCGCTATGAGGAGATCAGTATGCGGTTGGGCGAGCCGCTTCCCGATGAAGCAATGCAGAAGCTGTATGACGAGATGGGCCGGCTGCAGGACCAGATCGAAGCGACCAACAGTTGGGAACTCGATCGGGAACTCGAAATCGCCATCGACGTGATGAACCTGCCCCCGGGGGACGCCGACGTCAGCCGCCTGTCGGGGGGCGAACGGCGCCGAGTGGCCCTCTGCAAGCTGCTGCTGCAAAAGCCCGATCTGCTGCTTCTGGACGAACCCACCAACCACCTCGATGCCGAAGCGGTCGCCTGGTTGGAACGGCATCTTGCCGAGTATGCGGGTACGATCGTGGCGGTCACGCACGACCGGTACTTCCTCGACAACGTGGCTCAGTGGATCCTGGAACTCGATCGAGGTCGCGGGATCCCCTGGGAGGGCAATTACACTTCGTGGCTGGAGCAAAAGCAGGCTCGCCTGGACGCCGAAGAGAAGCAGGCTACCGCCCGGCAAAAGACGTTGCAACGCGAACTGGAATGGATCCGCATGGCGCCGCGAGCCCGCCAGGCCAAAAACAAGGCCCGCATCAAGGCCTATGACCAGCTCGCCTCCGAGCGTTTTCAGGAGCGACTGGACGAGTTCGAGTTGCAGATTCCTCCGGGGCCGCACTTGGGCGATCTGGTGGTGGAAGCCGACGGGTTGAAAAAGCAGTATGGCGACACGGTGTTGATCGACGACCTGAGCTTCCGTCTTCCCCCGGGCGGCATCGTCGGAGTGATCGGTCCCAACGGAGCCGGCAAGACGACGCTGTTTCGCATGATCGTGGGCGAGGAAGAGCCGACGGCCGGGACGCTGCGAGTCGGCCCGACGGTGGAACTGGGGTATGTGGACCAGAACCGAGACGCACTCGATCCGGAAAAAACAGTGTTCGAGGAAATCTCCGGAGGGCATGAGACGATCGAGTTGGGCGGACGCAAAGTCAACGCGCGAGCTTACGTGTCGCGGTTCAACTTCCGCGGTCCCGATCAGGAGAAAAAAGTGGGCGATCTTTCCGGCGGCGAACGCAATCGCGTTCACCTGGCCAAGCTGCTGCGACGAGGCTCCAACGTGCTGCTGCTGGACGAACCGACGAACGACCTCGATGTGGATACGCTGCGAGCACTCGAGGAGGCGATCGTCCACTACGCCGGCTGCGTCGTGGTGATCAGCCACGACCGCTGGTTCCTCGACCGGCTGGCCACGCACATCCTGGCGTTCGAAGGAGATGGCTACGTCCACTGGTGCGAGGGCAACTTCCAAACCTACGAAGAGCAGCGGGCCGAACGGCTGGGGATTCCACCCGGCGAAGTGAAGCGGTTTCGCTACAAGAGACTGAAGACTTGACGCAAGCTGCGGCTGCAAAGCGAGAGACGGGAGGCCTGGTGGGAACAA
>JALSIV010000258.1 GCA_026989685.1 Pirellulaceae bacterium
CCGTCTACCGGGCGATCCAGGAGGTACGGGCTCAGAGGATCATGGATTTGCCGTTGGACTATGTGTTCAACGACGAATTCACTCGACCTGGAGCCGCACGCAAGATCCTAGCGCAGATGCCTGAAAACCCCAACCGGGTTCGTGCTCCCAGGGTTCCGCAGGGACTGCCTCAGTACTTGGCATCGCTGTACGAGGTTCCGCTGCTGACTCGGGAGCAGGAAGCCCATCTGTTCCGCAAGTTCAATTACCTGAAGTACCGGGCAGCCAAGCTACGGGAACAGCTCGACGTCCACCACCCGCGGGCAGGGCTGATGGACAAGATCGAGAGGTTCTACCAGGAAGCGGTGCAGGTGAAGAATCAGATTGTTCAAGCCAATCTGCGACTGGTGGTCTCGATCGCCAAGCGGCATGTAGGTGCGGCGGAGGATTTCTTCGGGCTGGTGAGCGACGGGAACATGTCGTTGATTCGGGCGGTGGAGAAATTCGACTACGGCCGCGGTTTCAAGTTCAGCACTTATGCGAGCTGGGCCATCATGAAGAACTTTGCTCGGTCGATTCCCGAGGAATTCAAGCACCGGGACCGGTTCCGCACCTCCCAAGAGGAAGCGTTCCTCGGCCAGGAGGACTGGCGTGCCGACGCCTACGAGCAGGAGAGCCGGCAGCAGGTCCGCAAGCAGCAGATCCGCAAGATGCTCTCGAAGCTCGACGAGCGTGAGCAGACGATCATTATCCGCCGTTTCGGGCTCAATCCGGGCGAGGAACCACTTACGCTCAAGGAGGTCGGTCGGGAACTGGGGGTAACCAAGGAGCGGATCCGTCAGTTGGAGGCTCGAGCCCTCAACAAGCTGCGGCTGGTAGCCAGTGACGAGCGGCTGGAGCTGCCCGATTGATGCCGGAACCGCCGGCCCACTACGATTGCTCGACGGCGGCGTTCCCTCGATGGGGACGCCGCCGCTTCCTTTATTCTCCGGACAACTCGGATCGGCCGGATCGCGGTGGCGGAAAAATTCGCCCCACTTCGCCTTGCGGAAAACCGGCCGGTCGCTATAGTTACTGGTTTTCACCGGCCGGGTATGCGCTCAACCTGCATCGGTGCGGCGCAGTACGGCTCGGACGATCGGCCAGCGTAGCTCAATTGGCAGAGCAGTTGATTTGTAATCAACAGGTTGTGGGTTCAAGTCCCTCCGCTGGCTTACCATGACGGGGGGTTTCCCGAGCGGTCAAAGGGGTCAGACTGTAAATCTGATGGCTCAGCCTTCGCAGGTTCGAATCCTGCACCCCCCATTTTGTCAAGTCTCCTTGGCGTAACCCTTGGGGACGCATATAAATGGGAATCCGTGAGTTGTAGGGCTCCGGGACGTGTATGGCACGGTGATGCGGGCGTAGCTCAATGGTAGAGCCACAGCCTTCCAAGCTGAAGACGAGGGTTCGATTCCCTTCGCCCGCTCTGGCAGGTCGCTGCTGTAGCTCAGTTGGTAGAGCGCGTCCTTGGTAAGGACGAGGTCACGGGTTCAAGTCCCGTCAGCAGCTTTGGTTTGCTGTTCGCGGGCGACCACAGGGTCGTGGCTTGAGCCGAGGGCGGCCGATGGCGGTTGCCGATCGAAATGGTTGTTTGTTGGTGGCTCTTGCTCGAACGGCGAGGGCCGGCAGTTGTTACTCTCTCTACTGAATAGGTAAATCAGAGATGGCGAAGGAGACATTTAAACGCACGAAGCCCCACGTCAATGTCGGCACGATTGGCCATATCGACCACGGAAAGACAACGTTGACGGGCGCAATTCTGGCGGTGCAGGCAGCCAAGGGTCTGGCCGAGTTCCGTTCGTACGCCGACATCGCCAAGGGCGGTACGGTGCGAGACGAAACCAAGACGGTCACGATCGCGGTGGCTCACGTCGAGTACGAGACGGAAAACCGTCACTACGCTCACATCGACTGCCCCGGCCACGCCGACTTCATCAAAAACATGATCACCGGTGCCGCTCAGATGGACGGCGCCATCCTGGTGGTCTCGGCGGCCGACGGCCCCATGCCGCAGACCAAGGAGCACGTCCTGCTGGCTCGTCAGGTCGACGTACCGGCGATGGTGGTCTTCATGAACAAGTGCGACCTGGTCGACGACCCGGAACTGCTCGACCTGGTCGAGATCGAAATCCGGGAGCTGCTGGACAAATACGGTTTCCCGGGCGACGACACGCCCATCATCCGCGGTTCGGCGCTGCCGGCTTACCAGAAGCCGGACGACCCCGAGGCCAACAAGTGCATCGGTGAGTTGCTCGACGCGGTCGACAGCTTCATCCCCGAACCGGCTCGCGAAGAGGACAAGCCGTTCCTGATGGCGATCGAGGACGTGTTCTCGATCGAAGGTCGCGGGACGGTGGCAACCGGGCGAATCGAGCGCGGCGTGATCCACGTGGGAGACGAAGTCGAGATCGTCGGGCTCAGTGGCGAATCCCGCAAGACGACCTGCACGGGCGTCGAGATGTTCCGCAAGCTGCTCGACGAAGGTCGGGCCGGGGACAACGTCGGCTGTCTGCTGCGAGGCATCAAGCGGAACGAGATCGAGCGAGGCCAGGTGTTGGCCAAACCCGGTTCGATCACGCCTCACAAGAAGTTCGAAGCCGAAGTCTACTGCCTGTCGAAAGACGAAGGTGGGCGGCACACGCCGTTCTTCAGCGGCTATCGGCCTCAGTTCTACTTCCGCACCACCGACGTGACCGGTACGGCCAACCTGGTCGACGCCGAAATGTGCATGCCGGGCGACAACGTCAAACTGACGGTCGAGCTGCAAAAGCCGATCGCCATGGACGATGGCGTCCGCTTCGCCATTCGAGAAGGCGGTCGGACCGTCGGTTCGGGCGTGGTGACCAAGATCGTGGAGTAGCTCATCGCCGGCCGCAACATACGACAACGGAGAAAACGCAGGGGTGTAGCTCAATTGGCAGAGCGCCGGTCTCCAAAACCGGAGGTTGCGAGTTCGATTCCCGCCGCCCCTGCCATTTTCTTCGTTCCCTGAGGGTTTGACCTACCGAGCCGCGATGCAGACGAGATCGGGGCAAGCGAGATCGGGAAATGGCCAAGGAAAATTCGCTGACAACGGAGTCGTTTTGGGCTCAACTGTTTCAGCTCAAGGTTTACAAAAAGACACAGGGACGGATCACCCGGCAGGTGACCTTCGCCGTGGTGGCCGGCATTTGCTGCCTGGCCGCCTACCGCTTCGGCTCGGTGCTGCTAACCTACCATGTCGACCAGAAAGTAGCCGAAAAGGTCTTTCAGGGCGCAGTGACCGCTTCGTCGGTCCGCCGCGTCATGGTGTTGTTGACCGCGGCCATCGGAGTGTTCGTTTCCTATCGCCTGGTCAACTACACTCGCTTTGCCGATTTCCTCATCTCCGTCGAAGCGGAGATGAACAAGGTCTCCTGGCCGGCTCGCACCGAGCTCATCCGAGCCTCGATCGTGGTGATCGTGGTGATGGTCGTGTTGGCGGCCGCATTGTGTCTGTACGACATCTTGTGGCTGATGATTTTGCGCTGGCTGGGCATTCGATTGTGATTGGTATTCGGCACTGAAAAGAGGCTCTCTCGTGACAGATCCCCAAGACTCCCAGAGCGCGCCACCGCCCGAGAACGACACTCCCGAATCGGAGGGTCGAGTTGTGGAACAGGCGCCCGCCGACGAGGAAGCGGTGCCGCCGGTGGAAGAGTCGGACACCGAGCCCGCGAGCGAAGGGGGCGCCGAGTCTGCTGCCGTACCGGTCGGCCCCATCGAAGAGTCGCCGGACGAGGAAGAGCCCGTCGAACTCCACTGGTATATCCTCAAGGTGCAAGTCAATCGCGAAGATTCGATCCGGGCCGCCCTCGAACGTCGAGTCAAGGTTGCCGGGCTGGAGGAGTATTTCGGGGACATCATCGTTCCCACCGAAGACGTGGTGGAATTCACCAAGTCGGGAAAAAAACGGCTGGTCAAACGAAAACTGTTTCCCGGGTACTTGCTGATCCGGATGGCCATGACCGATGATGCGTGGTTCCTCGTGCGAGAAACTCCCGGTGTGGGGGACTTCACCGGGTCCTCGTTCGGCAGCCGGCCCTCGCCGATGGATGAAGCGGAAGTCAACCGAATCATCCATGCCGGCGTCGACGCCGAAACGGGAGAGACTCAGGTCAAGACCGCCATCCCCTTCAAGCCCGGAGACCGGGTGCGTGTCAAGGAAGGCTACTTTGAGAATTTCGAAGGCGAGGTCGAATCGATCGACGAGGCCAATGGCCGGCTCACAGTGATCATCAGCATTTTCGGACGTTCGACGCCAGTGGAGCTGGAGCACTGGCACGTCGAAGCGTTGTAAAACTCGAATACGTTGGCAGCGGGAGACGGCGGCTCGGGGATCGAGCCGGCGGTCCCGAACAAGCAGGGTGGAATCATGGCAAAGCAACTGGTGGGACAGGCCAAGTTTCAGATTCCCGGTGGACAGGCCACGCCGGCACCGCCGGTCGGTACCAGCCTGGGAAAATTCGGAATCAATCTCGGACAGTTCGTGCAGCAATTCAACGACCGCACGCGGGAGTTCAACGGAACGCCCATCCCGGTCGTGGTCAGTGTCTACAACGACCGCTCCTTCGACTTCATCACCAAGAGTCCGCCCGCGGCCGCGCTGCTCAAGCAGGCAGCCGGAATCGCCAAAGGCTCGGGAGTGCCCAACCGGGACAAGGTGGGCAAAGTGACCCGGGAACAGATCATGGATATCTGCAAGAAGAAAATGAACGACCTCAACGCGGGAAGCATGGAAGCCGCCATGCGGATGATCGAAGGTACCGCTCGCAGCATGGGATTGGAAGTCGAGGATTGAGCCGCCCCGTATTCACGTCCCACCAAGCAACCGGCCATTAGGAAACGAAACCATGCCCAAACGATCCAAGCGTTATCGGAGTCTGCTGCAGCAGCACGACCCCAAAGTGCCGCTCCCCCTGCCCGAAGCCATCGGGCGGCTGAAGACTTTCGCCAACACCAAGTTCGACCAGACGGTCGAGGTCCACATGCGACTGGGAATCGACCCCCGGCAAGCCGACCAGATCATTCGCGGCTCGATCGTGCTGCCGCACGGCATCGGTCGCACCCAGCGGGTGGTGGTATTCGCCAAAGGCGATCTGGCCACCGCCGCCGAACAGGCGGGGGCCGACCGAGTCGGCCAGGAAGATTTGGCCAAGGACATCCAAGAGGGCTTCCTCGATTTCGACGCCTGTATCGCGGCTCCCGACATGATGGGAATCGTCGGCCGACTGGGAAGAATCCTGGGACCGCGCGGGCTGATGCCGTCGCCTCGCGCCGGAACGGTGACGCCCGATGTGGCCAAGGTCGTCAAGGAATACAAAGCCGGAAAAGTGGAGTTTCGCAACGACGCCGGTGGCAACGTGCACGCCGTCGCCGGGAAACTCAGCTTCGACGACCAGGCCCTGCTGGAGAACATCGAAGCGTTCATTCGACATATCACGGGAATGAAGCCCGCCTCGGTCAAAGGGACCTATGTGCGAGGCATTTCCCTGGCGGCCACCATGAGTCCCGGAGTGCGCGTCGCCGCCTGATCGCAACCGCGGCCTGTCGCGAGTCGATCCGCCTGCCCGCCGATCGACCCGCCGTCGGGGGCCGCCATTTTCGGCAAACGAGAGACAAGCCATGAGCAAGTACGTGAAGAACCTGATCGTCCAGGACATCGCCAGACGGCTGGAAGGCGTCCAAGACGCCCTGCTGGTCAACGTGATCGGCATGGACGCCAACGCCTCGGTGGCCCTGCGGCGAAAACTGCGGGAACGCAATATCCGGTTGCTGGTGGTGAAGACCAGCATGGCCAAGCGAGCCACCGAAGGAACGCCGCTGGGAGCCGCTTTCGACGGCGTCGAAGGCCCGGTGGCGATGGCCTGGGGAGACGAAGATTTCATATCGCTCACCAAAGCCATCGTGGAGATCGCCAAGAATGAAGCCGAGTTCCCCGGCTTCGCCACTCGCGGCGGCGTGATGGATGGTGAACACCTGACGCCCGAGCGCGTCCAGGAGATCAGCAAGTGGCCCAACCGGGAGGAGCAACTGAGTATCCTCTCCGGCCAGATCCTCTCGCCGGGATCCCAGATTTCCGGTGCCCTGCTCGGCCCCGGAGGTGCCCTGGCCAGCCAGATCGAACAAAAAGCGGAGGAAGAGCCGGCGTCGTAAACGTCGCCGGTGCGTATTTTTGGGAGAATTTCCGGCAGAATCCCCTCATGGTGGGAAACTGCAGTTGACGTCACACGTGTTTCCTGGTTCAGTGAGAAAGGAACCCAGCAGCCATGTCTGAAGAAGCGGCAACTCTCGAAGTGAGTGCAGAAACCAAAGAACTCGGCGACAAGATCGCTGGTCTGACGCTCAAACAGGCCAAAGAACTCAGCGACTACCTCAAGGACGCCTATGGAATCGAACCGGCGGCCGGTGGCGCCGTGGTGATGGCCGCGGGCGACGGTGGTGGCGGCGGTGCCGAAGCGGCCGCCGAGCAAACCGAATTCGACGTCGTGCTCACCGGCTTCGGCGATAAGAAACTCGACGTCGTCCGAGCCGTCAAGAACATCCTGGGCGGAACGCTGATCGAAGCCAAGAAGATGGTGGAAGGATGCCCTGTCACGTTGAAGGAAAAGGCCGACAAGGAAGAAGCCGAACAGATCAAGGCCGCCCTGGAGAAAGCCGGCGCCTCGGTCGAATTGAAGTAGTCTTTGCGTCGTCTTGTTTGCCAACGTACTCCCCAACGGCGGTATTCACGGTTGAAGTACCTGCCCCGTAACAGCCTGCGCCTCGATTCGGCCGTTGCGCCGATGTGGCGCTCGTTCTGCGCGCGGTCCCCCGGTTACGGTTGTCCTCTGCAAGTCCTTCTCCCGTCGGCCCCGGCCCCAGCGGAGAGACACACCTCCGGGAACCGCTTCCCTGATTGCGGCGTTCTCATTTTGTCATTGATATTCGGAGCAGCTTGCGCATGGCCATTTCAGCACAGCGGCGGTTGAACCCCCGAGAAACTCGACGGTTTGGCTCTGGGCGTCAGGATTTCCCCACGCCCGATTTGACTCAGATCCAGACAGCCAGTTACGAAGAGTTCTTGCAAGCCGACGTGGCGCCCGACAAGCGCAAGGACCAGGGACTGGAAGGAGTGCTGCGCGAGATCTTCCCCATCGAAAGTTACGACAAGCAGGTGCGACTGGAGTACTTGCGGTATGAGTTGGGGAAACCTCGATATCTTCCCGACGAATGTCGGCAACTGCGGTTGACCTACGGCCGGCCCTTCCGGGTGTGGCTGCGCCTGGTGAAGGAGAATCCGGTCGAGGAAGAGGTATTTCTGGGCGACCTGCCGATCATGATGGGGGGCGGCGAATTCATCATCAACGGTGCCGAGCGCGTGGTGGTCAGCCAGTTGCACCGCAGCCCAGGCGTCGATTTCGTGCTGGAACAAGACGGCACCTCCGAGCGCAAGCTGGCGAGTTGCCGCATCATTCCCGAACGGGGAAGTTGGATCGAGATCAACGTCCACAAAAAGGGCATGCTGCAGGTCCGCATCGATCAGAGCGGCAAGTTCTCGGTGCTCACGCTGCTGCGGGCGATGGACCCCAAACTGAGCGACGACGCCAGCATTCTGCGCGCCTTCTATGAGACGTCGAAGGTCACCGTCACCGACGGTCGCAGCGCACCGAAACTGATCGACAAGATCGCCGTGGACGACATCGTCTATCCCGCCGGGCATGAACGGTCGGGCGAAATCATCATCGAAGCCGGCCGCAAGATCTCACGCGAGAAAGCGGACGAGATCATCGCCGCGGGCGTCGGGAAAGTCGAGGTGATGCCGGCGCCCAAGAGCAACCTGATCCTCAACAGCCTGGCCGACGACAAGTCGCACAGTCACCAGCATGCCTTGTTGCAGATTTACGGTCGGCTGCGTCCCGGCAACCCGCCTCACCTGGAAAAAGCTCAGCAGCTCTTCGAAGAGAAATTCTTCGACGAAAACCGGTATCGCCTCGGCAAGGTCGGCCGGTTCCGCGTCAATCGCAAGCTGGGACTGTCGGTCCCGGAAAAGCACATGACGCTGCGGTCGGAAGACCTGATCGCCACCATCAAATACCTGATCCTGCTCGATGAAGGCGACGATGCCGCGCAAACCGATGACATCGACCATCTGGGAAACCGGCGGCTGCGGACCATCGACGAGCTGGCCTGCGACGAGATCCGCAAGGGGTTCCTCAAGCTGCGGCGGACCGTCCAGGAGCGGATGAGTCTCAAGGACACCGCCGACATGACGCCTCGAGGCCTGATCAATCCCAAAAGCGTTTCGGCGGCCATCGATTACTTCTTCGGCCGCGGCGAATTGTCTCAGGTCGTCGACCAGACCAACCCCCTCTCGCAACTGACGCACGAACGGCGTCTCTCCGCCCTGGGGCCGGGCGGACTCAACCGCAAGCGAGCCGGTTTCGAAGTGCGGGACGTTCACATTTCGCACTACGGCCGCATCTGCCCGATCGAGACGCCGGAAGGCACCAACATCGGCCTGATCTCCAGTCTGGCGCTCTACGCGGGCATCGACGATTACGGTTTCCTGGTCACGCCCTACCGCAAGGTCTCCAAAGGGAAGCTGACCGACGAAGTGGTGTGGATGCGAGCCGACGAAGAGGCCGCCGCCAAAGTGGCTCCGGCCGATACGCCCATCGAGAACGGCCGCCTGGCCTCGGGACAGCCCGTGGTGGCCCGCTTTCGAGCCGACTTCGAGATGGTGGCTCCCGAAGAGGTCGAGTACATCGACGTGACTCCCAGCCAAATGGTCGGCGTCTCGGCCAGCCTGATCCCGTTCCTCGAACACGACGACGCCAACCGCGCCTTGATGGGCTCGAACATGCAGCGGCAAGCCGTGCCCCTTTTGGTGACCGAACCGCCGATCGTGGCCACCGGCATGGAAAAGGACGTCGCGCGCAACTCGAGCATGGTCGTGCGGGCCCGCAGGGCGGGAACCGTGACTCGTTGCGACGCCAGCCAGATCGAAATCGGCAAGGATGTCTATCCTTTGAAGAAATACGTGGGGCTCAACGAGCGAACCTGTTTGAACCAGCGCCCCGTGGTGCAACTGGGCGATCGCGTGGAAAAAGGCCAGGTGATCGCCGACGGAGCGGCCACCTACCGAGGTGAACTGGCGTTGGGCCGCAACGTCCTTGTCGGGTTCATGTCGTTCGACGGGTACAACTTCGAAGACGCCATCATCATCAGCGAGGAGCTGGTGCAGCGCGACGTCTATACCTCGATCCATATCGAAGAGTTCGACGTGGAGATCCGCGAGACGAAGCTGGGCCGCGAGGAATTCACCCGGGATATCCCCAACGTCAGCGAGAAAGCGCTGAGGAATCTCGACGAAAACGGCATCGTGCAGGTGGGGACGTATGTCCGCCCCGGCGACATTCTGGTGGGGAAGGTGTCTCCCAAATCGAAGACCGAACTGACGCCGGAGGAGAAGCTGCTGCAGGCGATTTTCGGCCGAGCCGGGGAGGACGTGAAGAACGACTCGCTGGAAGTTCCCTCGGGCATCGAAGGCATCGTGATCGACACGCAGAAGTTCTCGCGCCGCATGAGCCTCAGCGATGAGGAACGCAAGGCCTTCGAAGCCGACTTGGCGGCGGCAGAGAAGGAGGGGAACGAGCGGATCGCGGAGGTCTTCCAAACCATGATCCGGGAGATGGAGGACGTGATCGGCAAGCCGCTGACCGACGAGGATCAGACACCGTTGGCCGGCCAGCAGGATGTGAAATGGCTGGTCGAGCAGGCGATCAACTTCAAACTCGAACCTCATATTGCCCCTCTGCGCAGCGAGGAGAAGATCAAGAACCTGCAGCGCATCTACCGGACTCGCGGGCCGGAAATCGAAGCCGCCGTGGATGCTCGAGACCGCAAACTCAACAGCATGAAGCGCGGCGACGAGTTGCGCAGCGGCGTGCTGCAGATGGTCAAGGTCTACATCGCCACCAAACGCGTCATCTCGGTGGGGGACAAGATGGCGGGCCGCCATGGAAACAAGGGTGTGGTGGCCAAGATCCTGCCGGTGGAAGACATGCCGTTTCTGGAGGACGGAACCCCCCTGCAAATCATGCTCAATCCACTCGGCGTTCCCAGCCGGATGAACGTCGGCCAGATTCTGGAAACGCATCTGGGCTGGGCCGGAGCCAAACTCGGATTCCAGGCGGTGACTCCTGTGTTCGACGGAGCCACCGAAGAGGAGATCAACGATTGCCTCGAGGAAGCCGGCTTGCCCCGCCACGGCAAGAGTCGCTTGTTCGACGGTCGCACCGGCGAGCCGCTGGGACAGGAAACCACGGTCGGCTACATCTACATGCTCAAGCTGCACCACCTGGTCGACGACAAGGTGCACGCTCGCAGCACCGGCCCCTACTCGCTGATCACTCAGCAACCGCTGGGCGGCAAGGCCCGGTTCGGCGGTCAGCGATTCGGTGAAATGGAAGTGTGGGCGCTGGAAGCCTACGGCGCCGCCTACATCCTGCAGGAGTTGTTGACGGTGAAGAGCGACGATGTGGAGGGCCGTACCAAGATCTACGAATCGATGGTGAAAGGCAACAACACGCTCGAGGCGGGGACGCCCGCGAGCTTCGACGTGTTGACCAACGAGATTCGCGGGCTGGCCTTGAACATTCGCTTGGAAAAACGACGGATCTGATTCTCCGGCAGCCGAGAAGTCGGCACGACGTACCACGTTGGATTCGCCCTGACATTCCCCGCCCGTTAGTGAGTTGACAGGAGTTCCCGCAGATGACGCTTGGCGACAGCTCGTACGATCGAATCAACGACTACGAAAAAGTCCGCATCAGCTTGGCGCGACCCCACGATATCCGCAGTTGGTCCTTCGGCGAAGTGAAGAAGCCGGAAACGATCAACTACCGGACCTACCGTCCCGAAAAAGACGGTCTGTTTTGCGAGCGGATTTTCGGCCCGGAGAAGGACTGGGAGTGCGCTTGCGGCAAGTACCGCGGAATGAAATACAAGGGAATGATCTGCGACCGCTGCGGCGTGAAGGTGACGCATTCCCGCGTTCGCCGCAAACGGATGGGGCACATCGAACTGGCGGCGCCGGTGGTACACATCTGGTTCTTCAAGGCGATGCCCAGCCGGTTGGGAACGCTGCTGAAGATGAAGACCGCCAGCCTGGAAAAGGTGATCTACTTCCAGGACTATGTCGTGGTCGATTCGGGCGAGACCGATCTGGACGTCGGGCAGTTGCTGCCGGAAGAAGAGTATCGCCGGGCTCGAGAAGAATACGGCGAGGGCACCTTCGAAGTGGCGATGGGCGCCGAGGCCATCCACAAGCTGCTCACGCGACTCGACCTCACCGCCCTGGCGGGCGAATTGCGGGCCGAGCTGGCCACGACCAACTCGAAGCAGAAGAAGAAAGAGCTGGTGACGCGTCTGCGGCTGGTCGAAATGCTGCGAGACAGTGAGAACAAGCCGGAATGGATCGTGCTCGACGTCATTCCCGTGATCCCGCCCGACCTGCGCCCGCTGGTGCAACTCGATTCGGGACACTTCGCCACCAGCGACCTCAACGACCTGTACCGCCGCATCATCAACCGCAATACGCGACTGCGCAAGCTGGTCGATCTCAACGCCCCCGAGGTGATCATCCGCAACGAAAAGCGGATGCTGCAACAGTCGGTCGATGCCTTGTTCGACAACAACCGCTGCAAGCGGCCCGTGCTGGGCAGCAGCAACCGCCCCTTGAAGTCGCTGACCGATATGATCAAGGGGAAGCAGGGCCGTTTTCGCGAAAACCTGCTGGGGAAACGAGTCGACTATTCGGCTCGGTCGGTGATCGTGGTCGGCCCCAAACTGAAACTCCACCAATGCGGACTCCCGAAGAAGATCGCCTTGGAACTCTACCAGCCGTTCATCATCCGCAAGCTCAAAGAACTGGGCCATGCCGACACCATCAAGAGCGCGAAGAAGATGCTCGAGCGGAAGGACGATGAAGTCTGGGATGTGCTCGAGGCCGTGATCAAGAACCACCCGGTTCTGCTCAACCGGGCTCCCACGCTCCACCGCATGGGGATTCAGGCGTTCGAGCCGGTTCTGGTGGAAGGGAACGCCATCCACCTCCACCCCCTGGTCTGCAAGGGTTTCAACGCCGACTTCGACGGCGACCAGATGGCCGTCCATCTCCCGCTGTCGATCGAAGCGCAGGTGGAAGCTCATACGCTGATGATGTCGACCAACAACATCTTCGCGCCGGCCAACGGTCGTCCCATCATGAGTCCGTCCCAGGATATGGTGATGGGCTGCAACTACATCACGCTGGCGCTGCCCGGACGCAAAGGCGAAGGCATGGCCTTCGCCTCGCCCGCCGAAGCCGACCTGGCCTACGCTCAGGGGATTATCGAACTCCACGCCAAGATCATCGTCCGGCTTCCCGCCGGACGGCGCGCTCGCAGCGAGAGCGGCGAGGTCACCGAGCCGGGAGCTCGAATCGAAACGACCTACGGACGCGTCGTGTTCAATACGATGCTGCCCGAGGGAATGGACTACTACAACATGCCGCTGCGCAGCGGCGATCTGGCTCAAGTCATCTCCGACTGCTACCAGGTGCTCGGACGCCGCGCCACCATCGATCTGCTCGATGACATGATGCAGCTCGGCTTCCGCGAGAGCACCCGCAGCGGCCTGTCGTTCGCCACCGACGATCTGGTCACGCCGACCAGCAAAGCCGCCATCATCGCACAGGCCGATAAGACGGTGATGAAGGTGAAGAAGCACTACGAGCGAGGCGTGATCACCGACATCGAACGGTACAATCAGGTGCTGGACGTCTGGACGCACGCTCGCGAACAGATCAGTAAGGAAATGATGGATGCCATGCGGTCGGACGATCGCGGCGGTTCGGGATACGTCAACCCGGTCTATCTGATGGCCCACTCGGGTGCTCGAGGCGGCATCGAACAAATCCGCCAGTTGGCCGGTATGCGAGGCCTGATGGCCAAGCCGACGGGCGAGATCATCGAGACCCCGATCAAGGCCAACTTCCGCGAGGGACTCAGCGTGCTGGAGTACTTCAGCTCCACTCACGGCGCCCGCAAGGGTCTGGCCGATACGGCGCTCAAGACCGCCGACTCGGGCTATCTGACGCGAAAACTGGCCGACGTGGCTCAGAACGTCGTCGTCACCGAAGAGGACTGCGGCACGATTCGCGGTGTGACCAAGGGAGTCATCTACCGGGGCGAAAAAGTCGAGGTCAGTTTGGTGGATGCGATTACCGGTCGCGTGAGCTGCCAGAATATCGTTCACCCCGTCACCGACGAAGTGATTGTACGGGAAAACGAAATGATCACCGCCGACGCGGCACTCAAAATCGAAAAGCTGGGCCTGGAGAAAATCCGCGTCCGCAGCCCGATGACCTGCGAGGCGACGCTGGGGGTCTGCCAGCTCTGCTACGGAATGGACCTCTCCACCGGTGCCATGGTGGAAAAAGGGATGGCGGTCGGGATTATCGCGGCTCAAAGTATCGGCGAACCGGGAACCCAGCTTACGATGCGGACGTTCCATATCGGTGGAACGGTCAACACCAGCATCGAAGAGCACGAAACCAAGGCCAAACAGGCCGGAGAAGTGCGTTTCGTTCGCGTCAAGGCGGTGACGACCCGCGAAGGCAAACGTGTCGTGCTGGCTCGTAACGCCGAACTCGCCCTGTTGGACGAAAAGGGCCGGGAACTGGAGAAGCACGAAGTGCCCATGGGCGCCGAACTGCTGGTCGAAGACAAGTCCCAGGTCAAGGCGGGCACGGTGCTCTGCCAATGGGATCCTCACAGTATTCCCATCCTGGCCGAAGTCGACGGAAAGGTGCGGTACGAGGATATCCTCGAAACCTCGCGGGAAGAGAAAGACAGTAGCGGTCACGTGCGGCGAGTGATCGTCGAACACAAGGCGGACAAACATCCGCAGATCGTGATCGTCGACGACGAGGGGAACAACCTCGATGTCTACTACCTGCCGGAACGAGCGTTTCTCGAAGTAGAAGACGGTGAGACCGTTTCGGCGGGACAAATCCTCGCCAAGACGCCCCGCGAAGCTTCCGGCGTGGGCGACATCGTGGGCGGTCTGCCGCGAGTCACCGAGATTTTCGAGGCTCGCAAGCCCAAGGATCCGGCGGTGATCGCCGAGATCGACGGCATCGTCCATATCGAAAAGGAACAGCGCCGCGGCAAGCGGACGATCATCGTGCGGAACCAGGAAACGGGGCGCGAAGAAGTCCATCTGGTCCCTCACGGCAAGCGGTTTTTGGTACATGCCGGCGACTTTGTCCGAGCCGGACAGGCACTGGTCGACGGTCCCCTGCTGCCGCACGACATCTTGCGTGTTTCCGGCGAAGAAGCCGTGCAGCGTTATCTGCTCCACGAAATCCAGCAGGTCTACCGTAGCCAGCGCGTCGAAATCAACGACAAACACATCGAGACCATCGTGGCTCGCATGTTGCGCAAAGTGCTGGTCACCGACGCCGGAGACAGCAAGCTGCTGCCGGGTATCGTGATGGATCGCGGCGAGTTCCGCCGTTCGAACGAACAACTCGCCAAGTGCGTCAAGATCAAGGATCCGGGCGACACGCCCTTCGAAGAAGACGCGATCGTGCCTCGCGACCAGTTCGAATTGGAAAACGCGCAAGTGGAGGCTCACGGCGGAAAACCGGCGACCTGCACCCAACCCAAGGAAGCCAAGTCGACGCCTCAGTTGCTCGGTATCACCAAAGCGGCCGTGCAGAGCGAGAGCTTCATTTCGGCTGCCAGTTTCCAGGAAACCACCAAGGTGTTGACCGAGGCTGCTTTGGCCAGCAAGGAAGATCCACTGGTGGGCCTGAAAGAAAACGTGATCCTGGGCCACTTGATGCCGGCCGGAACCGGATTCCGCAGTTTTCGCGATGCCGAAATCCGCTTCCTCCCCGAGGCGCTGCGCGGCGTGGCCGAGGCAGAGCCGGACGAAGCGACCGTCAGCAGTTATCCGCTGCTGCAGGGAAGCGACGATGGCAATGGTCAGCGCGACCGGGGCCCGGAGAACACGGCTCCCAGCCTCGACGAGTGGCTGGGATCGCCCTCCGACCAGTCGGACTCCTCCGGAAACCAGAGCTAGGGTCTTACGTCGGAACATCTGCGCGTCGTGCGCGCATCGGGCACCGGCTTTCGGTTGTCACCACCCCAACGGCCTCCGGTCTCCCGCCTCCAGCCTCGCGGGCACTGCCCGCGATAGGCCCCGCGCGGTGTAACGTCCCGGAAACGCTCTCCCCCTTACTCACTCAGGCTACCTCTCAGCAACAGCCCCCGGATTTCCATCGTGGCGGCCGCCAGTTCTCGCAGGGCGTCGAGGTAGGCCAGGTTGGTTTGAAAGAACGTGCGCTGAGCCGTGAGCAGGTCGAGGATGCCGAACTCTTCCGCTTGGTAGCCCGACCGGATCAACTCGAGTGTCCGCTGGGAGTTGGCGATGATACCACCGGGCTTGGAGTATTCCCGCACTTGGTTGTGAGCCGTACGGTAGCGCTGAAACGCGGCGGCCAGGCGAGACTGCAAGTCGAGTCGCAACCGGTCGACCGCCATTTCCGCAGCAACGGCCTGGGCGAACGCTCGCTGGATGCCACCCTGGTTTCGATTCCAAAGGGGCAGCGGCAAAGTGATCTGCAAATTGGCGTTGGAGCTACCGGTCGAGCGGTCGTCCTGCACCACGGCCTGCACATCGACGTCGGGGATCACTTGAGCGTACGCTCGCTCGACCGCCCAGTGAGCGGCTTCCACGTCGGCCTGTGCCGCAGCAAGTTCCGGGCTTTCCTCAAGCAGCCTCGCCAAAGACTCCTCCCATGTCAGTTCCATGGCATCGGGATGAAGTTCACCGGCCACTCGCCGCAGCTCCATCTCGGGAGCTCCCACCAGCGCAGCCAAGCGTCTCCATGCGGCCACGTGCTCGTTGATGGCGTTCTGGAGGAGAATGCGAGCTGTGTCGGCCTCCACGCGCGCCCGCAAGGGATCGGCT
>JALSIV010000259.1 GCA_026989685.1 Pirellulaceae bacterium
TGGACGCGACTCGCCCCCCCCCGAGTGCTCGTAATCGGCGACGTGATGCTCGATCGGTTTACTTACGGTCCCATCGACCGTATCAGCCAGGAAGCACCGGTGATGGTGCTATCGGCCGAGGAAACCGAGTCGCACCTGGGAGGTGCCGCCAATGTGGCGATGCTGTTGCGAACGCTCCAGGCACAGGTGACGCTGGCCGGTGTCGTGGGGGATGACGAGCCGGCTCGCGTGATTCGCTCGATCGCCTCCGCCAACCAGATCCGGGATCTTCTCGCGCCCGATCCCTCGCGCCCCACGACCGTGAAGCAGCGATACATCGGCCGGGCCGCTCATCGGCATTCCAGCCAGATTCTTCGAGTCGATCATGAGGCCGCTCATGATCTGGACGAATCGGTAGCCGGCCGATGGCTACCGGAATGGCTCGACCAACTCCCCGAGCACGATGTGGTGGTTCTCTCCGATTACGCCAAAGGGGCCGCTACGGCGACGGTCGTCCGAGCCGTGATCGAGGCCGCTCGTCGCCATCGGATTCCCGTACTCGTCGATCCGGGGCGCGGCCGCCGCCTCGAATTCTACCGCGGCAGCACGTTGATCAAACCGAATCGCTTCGAGGCCGAAGCACTGCTGGGCATGCCCGCGGACCAGTGGAAGCGAACCGATCGTTGGCTCGCGCCGACCGCCGACGGTTGGCCGTGCGACCATCTCCTGGTCACCCTCGATGCCGAAGGGATGCTGCTCTGCACGCCCGGAGAGCCGCCCCGCCATCTGAAGGCTCGCCGCCGTGCCGTCTACGACATCACGGGCGCCGGTGACGCGGTGATCGCCACCGTCGCCTTTGCCTGGGGGGGCGGGCTGTCTCCCCGTCAGGCCGCCTGGCTGGGAAACCTGGCCGGCGGAATCGCCGTCGAAAAACCGGGTGTCACTCCCGTGTCACACCGGGAGGTGGCCCACGAATTGAGGCACACGACCGGCCGATACTGCCCCAAGATTCTCCCGCTCGCCGAAGTCGCCGCGATCTGTCGAGACCACCAGCGCCGTGGCGAACGCGTTGTTCTGACCAACGGTTGTTTCGATCTGCTGCATTACGGCCACGTGCAGTATCTGCAACAGGCTCGGGAGCAGGGGGACCGCCTGGTGGTGGCCATCAACGGCGATGCCAGCGTGCGAAGACTCAAAGGGCCCACACGGCCGGTCATCGAACAGTCGCAACGAGCCGCCATGTTGGCGGCTCTTTCCTGCGTCGACTACGTCGTCGTGTTCGACGAACCCACGCCCCATCGGGTCCTCGAGGCCGTGCGTCCCAATCTGTTGGTCAAGGGCGGCACCTATCGAGTCGACGAAGTGGTCGGGCGGGAAGTCGTCGAAGGCTACGGAGGGCAGGTCGCCGTACTCGGCCTGGTCGAAGGGCTTTCCACCACGCGGATCGTGGAGAAGATCCGCCGGCCCGATCCGGCGCGCCGTGCTGGCTGAAAAAGGGAGGCCACCGGTTGAAATCTCACCATCCACCCAACGGAGGACATCTGGTCGTCTTCCTTCCCAACTGGATCGGCGACGCCACCATGGCCACGCCGGCACTGCGCGCTTTGCGGAGTTGGGCCGACGCGCGCGGGGCCACCATCGTCGGTGTGATGCGGCCGGTGATCGAGGAACTTCTCGAAGGTGTCGATCTGTTCGACGAGACCGTCTCCTACGACAAAGCCGATCCGGCTCCGCTGCTCAAATACCTCCGCTCGCTGCACCGTTCAACCGCCTTGCTGCTTACCAATTCACTGCGCACCGCCTGGCTGGCCTGGCGGGCGGGCTGTCGACGTCGCATCGGCTACGCTCAGGAAGGACGTCGGCTGCTGCTCACCGACCCGGTGACCCGTGCGCGGTGGAAACGCCGCCGGTTGCCTCGATCGGCCGTCGATGACTACCTCGATCTGGCTCGAGTCGTGGGGGCATTCCCCGATTCGATCGACCTGCGGTTGGCAGTGACGCGGCAGGACCGGGAACTGGCGGCTGCCTTGTGGAAATCATGGCAGTGGCTTGACGAGCAGGTCATCACGTTCCACCCCGGTGCCGCTTTCGGCGCGGCCAAGTGCTGGCCCGTTGCGCATTTCGCTCGGCTCGCGGAAATGTTGCTCGCTGCTCGACCCGACCGCCGAATCCTCGTACTTTGCGGTCCCGCCGAAACCGAGACGGCTCGAACTATCGTCCACCAGGTTCAGGACGATCGAATTCGCAGTGTGGCCGAGTTCTCCCCGAGTATCCGACTCACCAAAGGGTGCCTGGCTCGTTCGGCCCTTTTGGTGACCGGGGACAGCGGGCCTCGACACATGGCCGCCGCGCTGCGCATTCCCACGGTTACCCTGTTCGGTCCCACCGATCCCTGCTGGAGTCACAACTATCACGCCAAGGACCGATGGCTCGAGCGCGATCTTTCGTGTCGCCCCTGTGCGCGGCGTAGTTGCCCGCTCCAACATCACCGCTGTTTGCAGGACCTTCTACCGGAACAAGTCGCTGCCGCGGCCAAAGAATGGCTGGCCTGTCCGGCACTTCCGGCTGCCGGTTGACCGCATCGCCGACGGTCAGCCCACCGAGTACGCTCGTTCCCACAGCGGTTTGTCGTCGAGCCGCCTGGTGCAGACCGATCGACTCGCCGCGAATCAGTCGACGTCGATGTTGTTGATCACCGGCACATCCTTGACAACAGTTCGGATCGCCTCTTGAGCCAACTGTTTGTAATAGAAAGTCGGTACGCGACCCGAAATGACCAGCGCATCCCCGTCACTTTCCACTTGTAGCATCCGCAATGCGTGAATGGGACTGGTCTGTAAAGCGATCTTCGCTCGCTCCTCCCTGTCTTCGTCTACCAGAGGATACATGGTGGTGTCTTCCATCCGTGACGGCGCCAGCCAAAGGTGGGCACAGTTCCCTTGCTGACACCGAGTTGCCCATCAGCCCAAAACGCTTCCACCGCACGACGATTCAATGTACCGGCAACCGCCCGTTTTCGTCAAGCTTGCTAGCTAGAGAACTGCTGAGAATTGCAATGAATAATCGGCCACAATCAACCAGTGGTTTTCGGGATGATATGGGCCTGCCGCAAGAACGCTATGACCTGCTCCGCCAGTTCCTCAGGTGTGCGTTTATGAGACAGTAGATGCACATCCGGCTGGAGCGGCGGTTCGTAGGGAGCATCCACACCGGTGAAACCGCGGATCTCGCCCCGACGCGCTTTTTTATAGAGGCCTTTGGGGTCTCGTGATTCGCACACTTCCAGCGGCGCATCGACGAAGACCTCCACGAAATCGCCGGGGCGCCCGGATGTTTCGATCGCCTCCCTGGCGGCGTTTCGATCTTCCCGGTAGGGACTGACAAAGGCGACGATCGTAATGACACCGGCGTCGGCGAACAGCGCGGCGACGGCGGCGATTCGCCGGATGTTCTCGCGCCGGTCCTCGGGTGAGAAGCCTAGGCCGAAGCGTCGAGCATATTCGACGCCGAGGTGGGCCAGACGATCGGGCCCCGCGTTGAGCCCGTGGCGAATATTGTCTCCATCGAGCACGTAGCTGCGATACCCGCCTGCATGAAGGCGGGCATCGATCAAATGGGCAATCGTGCTCTTGCCACAGCCGCTCAGTCCCGTCAGCCAGACCACGGCCCCCCGGTGCCCCTGCCGGGTTTCGCGAGCCTTCCGGTCGATCAGGCTGTCGTGCCACACCACCTCGGGCTTATCGACGGGAGGACCGGAAGAGTCCGGCAAAGGATGTTCTGATGACATACGCGCTGGTCTCTCTCCACCTTCTATCCAGTCCGCTTCGTCCGTTCGGTCCACTTAGAGCCTGTAACAAAACCCGCCGCGCCGCTTTCCGGCCTCGGGTGTGTTGCTTGCGGCATGGAGTTTTGTGGCAGCCTCTTAGTCTACTCCGGCCACTTGATCTTGGCGACGGCCTTAGAGCCTGTGACAAAACGCGCCGCGCCGTTATCCGGCCTCGGGTGTGTTGCTTGCGGCATGGAGTTTTGTGGCAACCTCTTAGCGGGATCCCGGCGAGTCTTTCAGCACGACGACGCGCCGCGCAGTCAGCACCGGGGGGGACGAAGGGACGCCGTGCCGCGCGCCGTAGATCCCCACCTTCCGATTGGCATACCGATGCAGCTTCAGTCCCGGTGAAGGACGAACCAGACTCACGATTTCGTTCTGATCGTCCAGCAGAGCGAACGGCGGAACGCCTTGGCGACGCGAGTGGACAGGCACCAGATACCCTATTCCGTCGAACTCGAGTTGCTCGAGCCTATTGGCCTGCCCCGAATTGCCGGCGGCGCGCGCAAGACGGGTTTGCGAGTCGAGACCGCGGGCTTTTTGCTGCAGCCGCTGCAGCTCGAGTACCGACTGCTCCAATTCGAACGCGTCGCGACGCACGTCGCCGTCCGGCGACTGCGACAGCCGTTCGGCTCGAGCCAGCAGCGGTCCCAGCTTCCACGACTGTTGAGGTCGAGCCAGCTCGGATGCGAGTTCCGCCTTGAGCGACACGAGCAGATCTCGGTCTCGCGACGACGTGGCGTTGGTGACGCCAGATCGACCGTCCGGTGCCGGACCACGTGTCAGGGGAGCCGCCTCAAGCGCCTCGAAACGAGCCGGTTCCACCGATGCTCCGGCCGTGCGACCCGCCTCGGTGTGAGCGGTCTTCCAGTGCCCGGCCTGTGCCACTTGCGAGGAGACGAGATCGTCTGCCCGGACCCAACGAAACTCGCCCGCCGGCGGTTCGATCATCATCCAGTTGGGCGCACCTTCGATGGGACCGGAGACCGGCTTTCCCCCGTCCAGCACCACCACTTCTTCTCCGGGACGCAGTCGTACTTGCCAGCGATAGTGCCGAGGTGTTGCCAGTGTGGTGCCGATCCAGGCAATCGTGCCCTGTCTGGTGACATGGTAGATGTCCGGCTGGTCGGTTGCCGTGACCGAGTTGGCTAGCACCCAACAGAAGCTTCCTGCCGGGGGTCGAATGGCCAGCCATCCGTCGTCGGTATGGCCATACACGTCCACCGGCGTTCCTTTCGATAGCAGCCCACAGGCGTAGTCGGCCGCCTTGGGTCCCGAATAAAAGGTGGCTGTTGAGACCGCGATGGTGCGCCGTTGCGGCGATTTCAGCCAGGTTTGGGCCGGCAATGGGCAAGCCGCGAGGGCGTTGATCGCGACCAGGGCCGGCATCCAGAAGCAGATCGGCGACATTCGCAGGGCTGCCTTCGGGACTCCCTCTGGGAGCCGTGGTTGGCGGCTGGGACCGGCACGAAGGCCTCGAAGCGTGGCGCGCATGACAGGAGACGTCCGGAAATAGGAGTGAAGAAGAGCCGGGGACGGGGAACCGGCCGCCGCGTCGGGAGCGCCGAGACGCGCGTCGGCCGCTGTTCCACGGTCGCCCTATACCAAAGCCCGGCCGTGGCGGTCAAGAGTAGCCGAGTCGGCCAAACTGGTCTCCTATCTCCGTCCAGATCGCAGATACAATGCTGGCGGCAGGGGAAACATCACAACTATCGCAAGGATGCACTCGATGATGTCGCGAGTTGGGCGAGCGGAGCGGCCCGGCGGCCGCAGTCGGCCGATGTGGCTCTTGGTCGGAGTCTTCCTCGGGGCAGCCATGCCGTCGGCCGTGACGGGGGCCGGTGATGTGATCCGTCTTCCCGAAAGCGGCGACGCGTGGTTGGAGGACGTTTTCTTCGTTGATCCGGATCAGGGTTGGTGTGTCGGCCGCGAGGGTGTGATCTGGGGAACGCGGGATGGAGGCCGACACTGGAACCTGCAGCACGCCGAACCCGGAGTCCACTTTCACCGCGTCTTTTTCCTCGACTCGCTCCGAGGTTGGGCAGTCGGCGGCCGAGTCCATCCGGTCACATGGCGCACGTCGGCCGTCATTCTGAAAACGACCAGCGGCGGTCGCCGTTGGACTCCCGTCAAGACGGCGGGGTTGGCCGAACTGCACGGTATCCATTTCTTTTCGCCTCGGGTCGGCGTGGCCTACGGCAACCCGTCGACGATCTACCCCACCGGGATCGTGCGAACCGAGGACGGTGGTCGCTCGTGGATCGGTGTCGCCGGCGCGTCCAGCGGCCGGTGGTTGGACGCCGTCTGGCGGTCTCCCCATGAGGCGACGTTGATCGGAACAGCGGGTGTGGCGCGAGTCGCCGGCGGAAAACTGCAGGCAGCCATTCAGTTTCCCGGAACCTTCCACGGCCTGCGACGCCTTGCTGGGAAGGGCGGTTCGTCTTGCTGGTTGGTCGGCGATGGTGCGACCCTGCGGCACCGACGTGAAGCGAACACCCCGTGGCAGAGTCACCAGGCGCAAATCCCGCCGGCATTTCGACCCGATCCCATGCCGGGCGAACCGCGGCGGGTCACCGCGTTGACTCCCGACTTCCATGCGGTGGCCCACTGGGAGGACCATGTGTGGGTTGCGGGGGCCCCCGGCAGTTTTGTGCTCCACTCGGCCGATGGCGGCCGAACGTGGGACGTGCAACACACCGGGCAAACCGTCCCACTCTCCGACCTTTGCTTTGTCGACGAGCAACACGGATGGGCCGTCGGGGCGCTGGGGACCATCCTGGCTACTCGCGACGGCGGGCGCAGTTGGACCGTGCAGCGCCGCGGCGGCCAGCGGCTGGCGCTATGGGGTATCCACCGGAACGTCCGGCGGTTGCCGCTTCCGCTACTGAGCTACTTTTCCAGTCAGGAAGGATGGCTGACCGGCGCGATGGTCATGGCTCCCATGGAGCACTCCCCGGAAACTCTTGGTGAAGCCGGTCTGAAACGTCGACTGGCCGCCGCTGCCGGTGTGGTGGGAGCCACGGCGGTTTGCGTCAGTGAACGATTTCCGATCGTAGAGGCCGCGGGCCAGGTCTGCATGCCTGGCTCCCTCCAAGTGTGGCAACAGCGTTACGGAAACGGCGTCGAGCAGGTGTGGTTGGATTACCTTCGTTGGCAGTTCGCCCAGTGGCGGCCCGATGTCGTTTGCTTCGGCAACTACGCCGAAGACACCGCCGACTCGCTCGACCATTTCATTCACCGCACGCTACTGCAACTCGGACAACACGCTTCCGGCTATGCCACGTTTCCCGCTCGGCTGCGAGCCTGGGGGCTGGAGCCGTGGAGACCACCGAGCATCATCGAGCTCACGCCATCGCGGCGGCGTGCCGGAGAGAGCATGCCGATCACGCAACTGATGCCGCTGGCCTATAACTCGGTCAGCTTTCATGCCTGGCCCGCTCAGTTGTACCTGACGCGCCGCCCCTGGTCGTGGCCTCCACAGATCGGATGGCGGGTTGCCCGGCAGCTCGGTCCCCGGCAGCACTCCAGGCGGCTGTTGGCCGACGACCGTCGATCGGTCCGTGGTGGGACGCGCCGGGAATTACCGCAGATCACGCTGCGCCTGGATCGCATCAATCAGGTCGCTCAAAGTCTGCGAGGCGTGCAGGAGGCCGTTGACGATCCCTCCAGCTTCTACCAACAAGAAGACTGGCAAGGTCGGTTGCAGGTACTGCTACGTGATCTGCCACCTCATCTGGCAGGGCAGGTGGTGATGCGTCTTTGTTTGTCCGCCGCGGTAAGTGGTGACATGGATGTGGCAACTCGACTGGCTCGGCAACTGGGAATCCAGTTTCCGGGCCACTCGCTTCATGAAGCCTCTCTCTGGTGGTTGCTCCGCCACAGCGCCAGCGAGGAGACTCGAGTCTATCTGGAAGTACAGCGTTCGAATACGCGGGATTCCGAGACGCATGCCGTGCAACCGGCGAGTCATCTGGTGCCGGAACCCGATGAGGAGGATCCCCTGCCGGCCTGGACACGTCTGACAGGGGAACTCCCCGAATTCGTCTCGAATCCGCTGGTGGCGCTTCCGGCGTCGGCCCGTTTGCGGCAGCGGGTTCCCGAGGATTCTCAAGCCCCGTTGCGCGCCGTCGCCGGCGCTGCCCGGCCGCGCTGGGCGAGATTGGCCAAAGGCGAGTTGTGGCTCATCGAGCGACGCGGTAGCTGTCCCGTTCCCCGGATCAGCGCGCCCCGTTCCGTCCGGCCCCACTTGGACGGAGATCGGAATGAGCCGCTGTGGAAACAAGCCGCGGCCGTTGTCTTGACGCCTCGTTCCGTTTTCCTGGAAGAGAGCGAGACGACGGTGCGGGTAGCGCTGGACGCCAACTACCTCTACCTCTTCGCCACCTGCGCCAAGCCGCCAAACCGGGCTCATCGCGGTATCACTCCCCGCTCTGCTCGAGATCAGGCCGACCGCCAAATCGACCACCTGATGATCCAACTCGATATCGACCGCGACTACTCCACTGCGTTCCAACTGGTGATCGATTCGCGGGGCTGGGTCAGCGACCTGTGCAGTGGTGACACTCGCTGGAATCCCGAGTGGTTCGTGGCCGCCAAAGAGACGCCTCGCGAATGGCGAATCGAGTGCGCTTTGCCGTGGCGAGCCATTTCGGCGGGACCGCCCACCGTGCCATCGCCTATCGCCTTGCGCATCGTCCGCTCGATTCCCGGACAGACGGAAATGGTCTGGCCGCAGCCCAGCGAGCCGCCCTGGGGCTGGCTTGTGGAGTCGCCGCGCAATAACCTCTCGGAAGATCCCACGCCTTAACGCGGGCTGCGCCCGCAAGGCTGGAGGCGGGAGACCGGAGGCCGTAGGAATGGTGGTGGCAACCGAAAGCCGGTGCAACGTGCGCGCACGGCGCGCAGGTGTTACGAAATAAGAGGCTGTCACAAGACTCCACGCTGCAGGCAACACGCCCGAGGCCGGGAAGCGGTGCGGCGGGTTTTGTTACAGGCTCGAAAACTCCAACGCAGGCTACTCTCGGTTGTTCGGCCCTGCGCGGTGGAAGTACGGACGAGGATCCAATCGTGCTGCACGTGGTCGGTATCGACGAAGCGGGCTATGGCCCCAACTTGGGACCGCTGGTGATCACGGCCACGCATTTTATCGTCACTTCCACCGACACGGCTGAATCCTGGCAATCCCGATTCCGCCAGTCTTGGTACTCCGGCCCGTCCGGCGGTCGTCCACGCGTGCCGATCGACGATTCGAAAAGGGTCTACTCCTCCTCATCCGGGATCGGATCGCTCGAGTCTCTCGTGCTGGCGGTCGTGAATCTCGCCGCTGGCCGATCGGGATGGGGCGCTTCCGCCGGGCGTGCGGCGTCCGTGGCCGAACCTGGCGACTTTCAGACGCTATGCCGAATGCTTGGGGCCACGAGTCGACTTCCACCCTGGCATGTTTCCGATGGCGTAAAGTTGCCCCTGTCGGCAGACCGAGACGAGATTCTCGCTCTCCGCTCGCACTGGTGTCAAACCGAGACCAGCAGTCAGGTTCAACTCCAGTCGCTGCGAAGTACCGTGCTGTTCCCACGCGAATACAACACCGAACTGAAGCGGTGGGATAACAAGGCTTCCCTGCTCTCGTCGCACAGCTTGGCGCTGGTGCGCTCGGTGTCCGAACACCTGCCCCGAGATGCCTGCGTGCGGGTATGGTGCGACAAGCATGGTGGGCGGCAGCGCTACGCGCCTTTCTTGTTCGGTGCTTTTGGCGGTGCGCTGGTCGATGTTGTGGAAGAAACTCCTGCGCTCAGCCACTATCGCATGCTTTGGAAAGACCGGCGAATCGAAATCCGGTTCCTCAAGGGAGGCGAGTCTCAACTTCCGGTGGCGCTGGCGTCGATGGTTTCCAAGTACGTACGGGAAGTCTCGATGGCCGCGTTCAACCACTATTGGGAAAAACAGGTGCCCGGCATTCGTCCCACCGCCGGTTACCCGGTCGACGCTCGGCGGTTCCGAGAAGAAACCGCCGATGCGCGCCGCCGCCTGGCGATGCCCGATGATTTGTTCTGGCGGGAGCGCTGACGTGCGGCAGCGCATGGGTAGGGCTATTTCCGTTCAAAGGTTCCCATCAACTCTCCTTCGGCCAGTACGTGGCCTTTCATCGCCTGGAGAAGCCTGGTTTTGGTCGCCGTTTTCGGGTCGAGATCGAGTTGGCAGTCGAGTGCGTACAGCTTGAAGAAGTAGCGGTGCGGTCCGCTGCCACGCGGCGGCATGGGACCGCGGTAACCGATGTTGTCGCTGGAAAAATCGTTGCGCCCCTGGCGGGCTCCCGCGGGTGTCTCCAGCACCGCCTGGCGAGGCAGAGCCTCGGGCAGCGAGTCGGTGTCGGCGGGGATGTTGTAGAGGACCCAATGAACCCAGGGGCCCTCCGGCCGGGGATGCTCGCGGCTGGGCGCATCGGGGTCGTCGCAAATCAACGCCAGTGTGCGCGTCCCTTCCGGTGGTTGCGACCACTTGAGCGGTGGTGAGATGTCGTCGCCGGCTCCCGTGTACTTCTCGGGAATCGGGCGGCCCGCATCGAAGGCCGAACTCGTGAGTTCCATTTTGGGTACCTCCTTTCCTTCCGTCGGGTTGATCGCTTCCTCGGTTGTCGTGAAAGATGCCGGACGACATGCCACCAACATGGCACCCCACACGACAACCCACGTGAATGTCATCGCCGGTCGGATCATCGTGGCTTCCTCGTCGATTGCAGTGCTGGATGACAGAGTGACGATCGACTGTTTATTCGTATTCCCATTTCAGTTCCCACGGGTCGAGCGTTTCCCGTTGAAACGTGCGGAGTTTCTTCTTCAGCCGCTTCAGTTGGTCGGCGTAGCGAGGATCGTCGGCCAGATTGTGGGCTTCGTCAGGGTCCGCTACCAGGTCGTACAACTCGAATGCGGGGCGATGGACGTATTGCCCCACCGTTCGCTTGCCGTAGGGTGCATCGAGCCCTTTGCGCCATTGGGCCTGCCATGTCGACGCGGCCCACAGGTCGGAAGCGAACGGATAGGGAAGCGGGTGAGCGATGTTCCAGATCAGCTTGAATCGCTTCTCCCGCACGACCCGCATCGGATAATACATCTGGATTTCGTGGAACGTGTGAGACGCATAGATGGCATCGCGGCCGGGAGCATCGGGGTTTTGCAATGTCGCCAGAAACGACCGACCGTGAAAGCGGTAGGGCGTTTTCGCATGAGGCCGCCCGCCGGGGCGAGCCGGCATCGTCAAGCGAGCCTTGTTGAACGTGTTCGTTTTGGTGTCGAGCAGTCCGGCGAAGTCGAGCAGTGTCGGCGTCAAGTCGGCCCAGTTGATCATCGCCTCGGTTTCTCGACCCCCGTTCTTGCCGCCCGGCAGCCTGACGATACACGGCGATCGCAAACCCGGCTCGTAGACCGTCGTTTTGGCGCCCGGCATGGCGATGCCGTGATCGGAGATCAATACGATCAGCGTGTCTTCATACACACCGGCCTCCTTGAGTGCCTCGAGCAGGTAGCCGACTCCCTGGTCGACTCGAGAAACCGACTGGTAATACTGAGCCAGCTCGGCCCGACATTCGGGCGTATCCGGAAGGAACGGCGGGACGACGACGTCTTCGGGATGGTACGCGATCTCTTTGATCCCCTTGTAGCGTCCCTGTTTGCGATTGCCGAAGCGGTCGGCGGCCAGCGGGTCATCCGAGACGTTTCCACCGCCTCGATGAGGATCGGAGGTGCAAATGTAAAGGAAAAACGGTTTGTCCGACCGATCGGCCAGCAGGGGTTTGGCCGCATCGACCATTCGCACCATGTCCCGTCCGAATCCGCCCAGGTTCTGCTCAAACGTATAGACCGACTCTGGAGCCACGTGGTATTTGCCGACCCGAGCCGTCCGGTATCCTCCCTGCTGCAGAAACCACGGCAGGCTCTTCACCCAGTCGAAGGAAGCAAAATGGTGCCACGAATGCTGGTGACCGAATTGGCCGTTGGCATGATTGTAAAGTCCCGTGAGGATCACGGATCGGCTGGCGCTGCAACTGGCGGTGGTGGCAAATGCCCGCCGAAACAGGATTGCCTCGCGAGCGAACTGGTCGATATGGGGCGACTGGACCACCGGATGGCCGTAGCAGCCCAAGTCGGTGCCCAGGTCGTCGGCCACAAACAGCACGATGTTCTTTTCGGCTGCCGCGGCCGTCCAGCCCAAGGCCCATACCGCACCGATCACGATTCCGCAGAGCCACTGGATCCGCATGATCAATCTCTCCTCTCACCCGAGCAGGCGAAAAAACACTACCATGTGGGGCGCTGGCGAACAGGGCGCCCTCGCCCCATGATACCACAGCGGGCGGCGTTGCGAGACGGTTCGCCGGAGTGGACCCGAACGATCGAGCTGCAATCAGGCGATAGGACAAAGGAGAAAACAATGAGTGGCTCCCGGATCACGCGTCGCACCGTAGTCCGAGGATTGGCGGTCGGGAGTGCCATCTGGCCGGCTCTCCGTTTGTCGGCCGAAGCTGAGCCGAAAAAGGCTCGAGATTCCGTTACCGCGATCGGAGGTCGCCGCGAGTTGTTCGTCGACATGGCACTGGTCGAGCGGCTCGATCGTTGTCGGTTGATCCAACATCCACCGCGCGACGAGGGGACCGTGCTCCGGCTCGATCGTCCCTGGGAAGGGCTGTTCTGCGGCTACAGTACCGTCATCCGCGACGGCAATCGTTATCGACTCTACTATCGAGGACGCCCGTCGGCGGGCGCCGACGGGGACGACAGCGAAGTCACTTGTTACGCCGAGTCGCGCGACGGCCGGCATTGGGTCAAACCCGATCTAGAACTCTTCGAATACCGGGGGCACCGCCCCACCAACATCGTGCTGGCTCATGCCGCACCGGTAACTCACAATTTCTGTCCTTTCCTCGACACGCGCCCCGGCGTGAATGCGAAGGCCCGGTACAAGGCGATCGGCGGCACGATGAGCAGCGGATTGATGCCCTACGCCTCGCCCGATGGTCTGCGATGGAGGCCGATCCAAGACAAGCCGATCATCTCGAAGGAGATGGTTCCCTTCAAATACATGTTCGATTCGCAGAATCTGGCGTTCTGGTCGGAACTCGAGAACTGCTACGTCTGCTTCTTTCGAGTGTTCCATCGCGGCGTTCGCAGCATTGCCCGATCGACCAGCGAAGACTTTCTCCACTGGTCCAAGCCGGTGCTGATGGAGTATCGCCACCGAGGCGAACCGGCACCTCGCGAGCACCTCTATACCAATCAAACACATCCCTACTTTCGTGCGCCGCACATCTACATCTCGATTGCCGCCCGCTTCGTTCCCGGCCGGCAGGTCCTCAGCGACGAGGAGGCGCACGCGATCGGTGTGCATCCTCGCTACTTCAAGGACACCTCCGATGCCGTACTGATGAGCAGCCGCGGTACGCCTTGGTACGAGCGGACGTTTCTCAGTAGTTTCATTCGGCCGGGCATCGGAGCGCGCAACTGGGTGTCCCGCACCAACTATCCGGCTCTCAATGTCGTACAGACCGGTCCGCATGAAATGTCGGTCTACGTCAACCAGGACTACGCGCAGCCGACCGCTCATCTGCAGCGTTATTCGATGCGCCTCGATGGCTTCGCGTCGGTGCGCGCCGACACCGAAGGAGGCGAACTCGTGACGAAACCGCTGGAATTCAGTGGCGAGCGGTTGTCACTCAACTTCTCCACCTCCGCTGCGGGACAGATCCAAGTCGAATTGATCGACGTGGCTACGGGAAAAGCCTTCCCCGGTTTTGCGCTGTCCGACTGCCGGCCGGTGATTGGCAACGAGATCGATCGCACGGTCCGCTGGAAAGGAGGGGCGAAACTGGGCGAACTGGCTTCGCGGCCGGTCCGCATCCGGTTCGTACTGCGCGATGCCGACTTGTTCGCCTACCAGTTCGCTCCGATCCCATGAGTCGACCAGGCCGCGTGTCAGCAGTGGTCGCGGGCGTCACAGCAGCTCGCGGATCAATCGGCCGTCATCGGTGGCGCGCGTCGGACTGCCGAAGGCCGTGGTGAACTCGCGGTCGGCCGGAATCCCGGTCAAGTGCAAGAGCGTAGCGAACAAGTCGGGAACACCATACCGCACACCGGCCAGTTCGGTTCCCTCCCGGTTGGTCTTTCCGATCGCTTGTCCCGCCTTCACTCCGGCGCCGCACAACACCACCGGTGTGATTCGAGGATAATGATCGCGTCCGCGCCGCCCGTTGATCGCCGGCGTACGACCGAACTCACCCATCCACACGATGAGCGTTTCATCGAGCAGGCCGCGGCTTTGCAGATCGGACAGCAACTCGGACCAGGGGCGGTCGATCTCGGCGCACAGGCGCCGCGTCGCACGGTGGTTGTCGATATGCGTGTCCCAGCCGTTGTGCGCCACTTCCACGAATGCCACGCCGGCTTCGATCAACCGCCGCGCCAACAGGCACGATCGGCCGAATCCGGCTTCGCCGTAGCGCCGGCGCACCCGAGTCGGCTCGCGGCCCAGATCGAGTGCCGTTAGAAAGCGCGAGCCCATCATCGCGCGGAGCTTGTCGATGCGGGCTCGCCGTGTGGCGATGTCCGGTTCGGCATGAGCGGCGATGAACGGCGCTTCCAGCTTTCGAAGCAAATCGAGTTCGGAAGTTCGGGTCGCCAGTTGCGCAAGAAGCCGATGAGCTTCCTTGGGATCGTCGATCGAAAATGCCGCATGGTCCTGTCCCAGGAACGCCGACCCGTAACCGGCCGCGCCCAGCGTGACGTAGTGAGGCACGTCGGACGGCCCTCGATCATGAGACACCACCGAACCGAGGGCGGGACGAGGGAACGCCGGGACCAGCGGATAGCCGGTGTGCAACATATACTGAGCCCGCTCGTGCTCGCCTTCCGGCGAATGGATGCAGCGCAGCACGGCCAGCTTGTCTCCATGCTTGCCGATTTCCGGCAGGAATTCGCTGACCGCCAGACCCGGCGCGGTGGTATCGATCGCCCCGACCTCGCCCCCCGTCTCCGTTCCCGGTTTGGGATCGAACGTTTCGAACTGGCTGGGGCCGCCGTTCATCCATAGCACGATGCAGTGCCGCGCTCGGCCAGTCGGCGGTGCCGCCAGCAGGGGTCGCCCCAGCCGTCCCGCCAACGCCAGAAAACCGCCTCCGGCAACGCGAGTCAGCCATTGTCGTCGAGAGTAGCCATGCCGTCGCATCATCTTGGACCTCGTGATGGTGGCCGGCGAATCGGTTTGCCGGCGAGTTAGTGGTTGAATGCGAACTCGCTTCCCATGAGCAGCGCGAACACGATCTCCTCGTCGGATCGACCCTTGCAAAGGGCGACCTCATCGGGACGCGGATCGCGCGTCAGAATCGACTGGAACCAATGCTCCAGCGGGCGATGAGGGATCTCTTGGCGGTGAGTCAGCTTGCGCAGCAGATCTTGTACGGTTTCCCGGTACTCCCACGTGGCGCTGAAATCGTCGTCGAGCGACCGCCGCGACATCTCTCGCAGGAAGGCACGTCGTGCCCGGCTATCGGCGGGCGATTCGAGCACGACTCGAACCGAATCGAAGACCTGGATGGCCGTCAGCGGCTTGACTCGATAATACGCAAACAGACGGGCGCGCTGCTCGTCGGGCGACGTCGATTCCGATGCCTGCTGGTAAGTGCGGGACAGACAGATCGTGCGGATAAGCGGCCGGAGTTGGAACTGCTGCTGCACCGCCTGTATTCGCAGAGCCTCGAGTAGCCGAGGAATCGACGGCGGGTTCTCCCGGTTGAAGTCGTCCACCGGGTCGACGATTCCCCGTCCCAGGAAGTGATACCACAGGCGATTGACGTAGGCTCGAGCGAACGGCTTGCTGCGAGTCAAATAGTAGGCCAATTCCTCGCGCCAGCGGCGAGTTCGCGGGCGCGCTCCGGTGAGGAACCGAGGAAGCTCGGATTCCTCCACTTCGGGAAGATGATCGCGGATGCGAAGGTTGCCCTCGCTCAGTTCCTCGCGGCCCATAGCCTGAAAGAATCGATTCATGGCGTCGAAATCGTCCCGCGTCCACCGGTCGAACGGGTGGTCGTGGCAGCGGGCGCATTCCAAGCGCACACCGAGAAACAGGCGACATACTTTTGTCACGGGTTCCTCAGGGTAGCGCAGCAGGAAGTTGACCGGGCCGTTGATCGCCGAAGCGCCTTCCGCCGTGAGCAGAGCGCGTGCGA
>JALSIV010000260.1 GCA_026989685.1 Pirellulaceae bacterium
CCATCTTATCGGCCTCCTCGCTGAAGGGACGTTTTGTGACGGTTGAATCACAATCTATCCCAATTTGGCGTGGAGGCCGATATCAATTTATCCGCTGAAATCTGCAAAACTCGAACTTAGAGGCTGTAACAAAACCTGCCGCGCCGCTTTCCAGCCTCGGGCGTGTTGCTTGCAGCATGGAATTTTATGACAGCCTCCTTCACCCCTCACACCTCACCCCTCACACCTCACCCCTCACTCTCGCGGGCGAAGCCCGCGTTAGGAGACTTCCGATGCACGCTACCCTTTCCTTTTTGATGGGAACCGCCTTGCTTTCTCTCATCGTGGACACCAGCGTGTCCTGCGGTGCGGACCTCGCCCATCCCCTGGCCGATTTGCCGGTCAACCGCTGGGTCAAACTCTCGCCGCTGCCCGGCGGTCCCCCCTCGCCCCGACTCGGCTACGAAGGAGCCTGCGTGTGGGACACCCGACATCGCGTGCTGCTGCGCTACGGCGGCCATAACCAGGGAGGCGGCGGAGAACAGCATGCGGAAATGTGGTCGTTCGATCCGCTCACGGCCGTGTGGAAACTGCACTTGCCCAACTTGCGGCCGCCGGGAATCTGCTGCGGCCAGGAGAACGTGTTCGACCCGTTGCGAGGAAAATACATTCGCTTTCCCGCGTTCAGCCACAGCCACGGCTGGCAATGGATGCGGGAAATCTATCTCAACAATTCGTCGGTCTGGACTTATGACCTGGAGGCAAACCGCTGGCGCGAGATGCGCCCCTACCCTGCCCCGCACCCCAAGCCGCTGCGATGCGCATCGTGGGACAGCCATCACCGAGTGATCGTGCTGTTCGGAGGCGAAGGGAGTCGCGAGGGAACCTGGATCTATGCCCCGGCTCGCAACGAATGGCGGAAAGCCTCTCCACCGGTCGAGCCCGCTCCCCGCAGCGCGGGAAACATGGTCTACGACACGAAACACCGGCTGCACATCCTGTTCGGTTCCCAGTTCGACGACGATCCGCACACCTGGGCCTACGACCTGGAAAAGAACCGCTGGATCGACATGAAACCGGATCGCATGCCCCCCACCGAGCGGAACGACGCCGTGTTGGCCTACGATTCGATCCACCACGTCGTGCTGGCACTCGTCAAATCGCAGGAAGACATCGATCAAGAAAAAGCGGACCGCGAGGGCTCGATGGCCCGCCTCGAAACGTGGTGCTACGACACGGGCAAGAACACCTGGACCCGTCTGGAGCCGACCCAGGCTCCCGATCCCTCTTCCAACCGCAGCCGGCAACTGATGTTCGCCCCGCAATACAATGTGTTCCTGCTGGAAAACCGCACGCGCAATACGGATGAACGTCCGGGCGAGCAGCAGATCTGGGCCTACCGCTATGCCGGAACCTTCTCCGACGGCATCGAGCCCCCGACGGAGGACACCCAACCGACTTCGACAGAGCCGCCTCTGGTCGAGGATGTCGTCGTCAGCGTGCTGGAGACCGACCGCGTCGAAGTCGACTGGACCGCCGCCGAAAGCGATGCCGTGCAGGGGTATGTGGTGGAACGAGCGGTGGTGGAGGTCTATTCGACCGATCAACTGGTGCACCTCAAGTCGAGGACCTCGCCACTGGACGAACCGTCGGTCGGGGCGATCGCCCGAGTCGGGCGTTTCCGAGTGGTGACGGACCGACCGATCCGCCAGACCCATTGGCGGGACGCGTCGATCGATCTTTCGCGACCGGCGGAGATCAATGACGAGCCGCTGTACGAATCCGAGATCGGCCGGCATCATCTCGATGCCGACGGTCGGCCGTACCGCTACGCCGTGTACGCCTACCGAGTGCGCGCGGTCAATCCGGAAGGACGCCGGGGAGGACCTTCCCCCGCCGTCTTCACGTTTCCGGCTCCCGTCGAGGAACTGATGTCGCGCGAAGACGGCAAGCAGTGCCGACTGCGTTGGCGAGCCAATCGCGAGCGGGGGATCGTCGGCTATCGAGTCTATCGAATCGACGGCCGCTGGACCAAACAGTTTTCCGTCAGCCGGTTGACCCCCGAGCCAGTCACCGAGTGCCAATATGTCGACACTACCGCGGCCGATCGCACGCGGCGCTACCACGTGATCGCCGTGGATGCCATCGGCCAGGAAGGCCATCCCTCACCGCCCGTCTGGTACCGGCGCGAATGGCAACGGTTCTACCAGCCGTTTGTGGGCGAGTGGCATCAGTGAGCAGGAAGAAATGAAAAATGGGAAATTTCAAATTTCATTTCAAATCTCAAATCTCAAATCTCAAATCCCAGATCTCAGATCTCAAATCTCAAATCTCAAATCCCAGATCTCAAATCTCAAATCTCAAATCTCAAATCCCAAATCTCAAATCTCAAATCTCAAATCTCAAATGGGCCA
>JALSIV010000261.1 GCA_026989685.1 Pirellulaceae bacterium
CCGCGAGATTCGCACATTCGGTGAACTGCTCCGTTCTCACGGACGCGGGCAGGGTTGCGAACTGTGCAAGCCGGTGGTGGCGTCGATTCTGGCCAGTCTCTGGAACGAGTGCGTCGTCGATCCCAATCATGAAACGCTGCAGGATACCAACGACCGGTTCTTGGCCAACGTGCAGCGAGGCGGCCTGTACAGTGTGATTCCGCGAATACCGGGCGGCGAATTGACGCCGGACAAGCTGCTGGCACTCGGGCGAGTCGCCAAGAAGTACAGCCTTTACACCAAGATCACCGGCGGACAACGGATCGCCATGTTCGGTGCTCAGCGGCACGATCTGCCCGCCATCTGGGAGGAACTGATCGAGGAGGGATTCGAGAGCGGGCATGCTTATGGCAAGGCGGTGCGCACCGTGAAGAGCTGCGTCGGTTCGACATGGTGCCGCTACGGCGTGCAGGACAGCGTCGCGCTGGCCATTCGCTTGGAGAATCGCTACCGCGGCATTCGGGCTCCGCACAAGATCAAGCTTGCCGTTAGCGGCTGCATCCGCGAGTGCGCGGAAGCTCAGAGCAAGGACGTGGGATTGATCGCTACGGAGAACGGCTACAACCTCTATGTCGGCGGAAACGGTGGAGCGCGGCCTCGCCACGCGGAGTTACTGGCGTCCGATCTCGATGAAGAGACGGCGGTGCGATACATCGACCGGTTTCTCATGTACTACATCTTCACGGCGGATAAACTCACACGCACCGCCACTTGGTTGGAAAACATGGAAGGCGGTATCGATCGAATCCGGCAGGTGGTGATCGAAGACCGGTTGGGAATCTGTGAGGAACTCGAGCGGCGGATGCAGCATCTGGTCGACACCTACGAGTGCGAGTGGAAGCGAGTGGTGACCGACCGGGAGCGGCGGCGAGCGTTCACCCAGTTCGTCAACACGAGCGAGACCGAGTCGGACATTGAACTGGTCTATGAGCGTGACCAGTGCCGGCCTGCCGACGATCCTCAGACGGTCTTCGTTCCGCTGTCGCTGCCAGAAGAGAATGACGCCCACTCGGCGGACAACGCAGCGGCCCGGTGGGAGTGGGTGGCCGCCGGCAAGGAGACCGACTTCCCCAGTGACGGAGGTGCCGCAATCAAGTACGGCAACACGCAAATCGCCGTCTTTCGCTTCGACAGTCGCCAGGAATGGTATGCCTGCCAGAACGTGTGCCCTCACCGGGGAACCAAGGTGCTGTCTCGCGGCATCCTCGGATCGATGGGGGATGAGCCCAAAGTCGCATGTCCCATGCACAAGAAGACCTTTTCGCTGCGGGACGGCCGGGGCCTATCGGACGAGTCGTACGGCATTTCGGTGTTTCCGGTCAAAGTGGAGCAAGGCGAGGTGCTGGTCAAACTGCCGCCCGCGGAGCTGCTTGAGCAAGCGATGCTTCGAGGAAACGGCGCATGCCGGGGGAAGTGTGAAGTGTGAAGGGGAGAAGATGCTGCGGACCGGGGGAGCTGGGGGCTCGCTCTGTTGCCCCGTTGCGGCAGGCGCGACGCCGACGCGCCGACGCGGATCGGCTATGATGGCGACGGGGGCTGCAGCGGCCTGGATACGGCACACCGGACCGATGGACGCCCCCGGGAGTCGCGGGGCCGCCTCACACGACGCAAAGGAATGTTGGATTGATCCCGGCACCAGTTGGCAGATCAGCCTTCGATTCGCTGTGGACCTATCGGCTGTCGCAATGCGCCCGCGGTGTGGCCGACTTTGCGGGGGCGCTGATCGATCTGGTGTTTCCACCGGCGTGCGCTCGCTGCGGCAGTGAGGACCTCCCCTCCACCGCTGGGAGTCTCCTTTGCCGAGAATGTCTGCGGCGGTGTTGGTGGTCCGCCGCACCGGCGTGTTCACGCTGTGGCGTCTGGCTTCCGCTGGCTGGACAGACTCCGCTGTCGTGCCCTCGCTGCGCGGCGCGAAGCGATCCGTGGCCATTGGCATCGGTGTGGTTCCTGGGGGCCTATCATGACATTCACCGTGAGTTGGTCCTCCGCATGAAGCGGAGGGCTCACCAGCCGCTGGTGGTGGCGATGGGTCATCTGCTGGGGGATCGCTGCCGGATCGGGCTGGCCGGCAAAGCGGTCGACTGCGTGGTACCGCTCCCCGTTCCATTGCGACGCCGTGCCTTGGGCACCTTCGACCGCTGCTCGATTCTGGCTCAGTGCGTTGCCCTCCGACTCGATCGCCCCTATCGTCATATCCTGAAGTATCGGCGCACGCCGCGCAAACAGGGGTTGCTGACACCGCGTCAGCGGCGGCTCAATGTTCGCGGCGCCTTCGGCACACGAACGAGGTACGCTATTCGGGGAAGACGCCTGTTGTTGGTAGATGATGTGCTGACAACAGGGGCCACGGCCTGCGAAGCCGCGCGAACCCTGCTTTCGGCTGGAGCCGGGCGCGTCGATCTGGCGGTCGTGGCTCGCGCGATGCCGCCGTCATCCACCGATACCCCGCCTTCGGTCAGCCGTCCGGCGGAGACTCCGTCTACTGTCGCCGGTTTCCCTCCAGACGCATGAACGAACTGCCACAGGCTCCATCCAACGACGGCTCGCGGAAGCGGACCCGCAAGAAGCGGGCGCCGCTGCACCCGTTCCGCCGCGCCGTCTTGAGAGGTCTGGGGATCGTCATGCCGCCGCTGCTGACGATCGTCCTGTTCATCTGGGCGTGGTCGATGATCGACGGCTACGTGTTGCGGCCCACCGAACGGATGCTCAATTTCGGCATTCGTCGAGCCATCATGCGCGTAGAAAAGGGAATCTCCAAAGAGGTCCCCAGCCACTCGATCTTCGTCACCAAAGATGGGCAACTCATGCCGCTGCCCGAATTGATCCGGACTCCCGTCCCCCGTAGCCAGATCCCTTCTCAAGTCGAATCGCACGGAGCCCGTCTAGCCTATTTCGTAAAGGACGGCATGACCTTCGTACCGGTCGGCAGCCGACAATTCGTCCCCCAGCACATTCTGGAAAAGGTCCGCGAACATCCGGGGGAACTGCCGATCGCCACGGCAACGGGCGAGGCCATTTACCGGCGCTATGTCGAGCTGGTCTATCTGCCGCGCTGGCGGGTGATTCCCGTGTTCCTGGTGCTGTTCGTCGGTGTCCTCTATTTTCTCGGCAAGTTCATGGCGGTCGGCGCCGGCCGGTTGATGTGGAAAAACCTGGAAGGAATCATCCACCGACTTCCGCTGGTGCGCAACGTCTATTCGTCGGTCAAGCAAGTGACCGACTTCGTGTTCAGCGAACAGGAGGTCGAATTCACCCGCGTCGTCGCCGTGCAATATCCGCGCAAAGGCATCTGGTCGGTCGGGTTCGTTACCGGCGAGAGCATGGCCGATATCCACTCGGCGGCCAACGAACCGGTGCTGACCGTGCTCATTCCCACCTCCCCCATGCCGGCGACCGGGTTCACGATTACGACTCGCAAGAGCGAGACCATTGACCTCGACTTGTCGATCGACGAGGCTATCCAGTTCATCGTAAGTTGCGGTGTGGTGGTACCGCCTCACCAGATTCCTCCGGCAACCGCACTGAGTGAACCGCCGACGGTCGACTCACCGGCGCCGCCGACTCCGCTTCCCAGCGCCGGCGATACACCCGCGGGCGACGAAGCCGCTTCGACCGACGAGGAACCGACTCCATGACCGACCGACCGCTGCGCTTGGGCAGCCGCCGCAGCCGATTGGCCATGTGGCAAGCCAACTACGTAGCCGAAGCCTTGAAGGAACGAGGATACGCGGTCGAGATCGTTCCCATCGTCACCGCCGGCGACACCACGACGGGGTCGCTCAAACGTGCCGGGGGTCAGGGACTTTTCACCAAGGCGATCCAAACGGCGCTGCTCGAGGAGCGGATCGACCTGGCCGTCCATAGTCTCAAGGATCTGGCCACCGAGCCCGCTGCCGGCCTGGTGCTGGCCGCTGTGCCGCCTCGAGCGGCCCACGGCGATGTGCTGGTGTGCCGCTCGGCAGAGAGCCTGGAGACGCTCCCTGAGAGAGCTCGGGTGGGAACGGGCAGTCCGCGGAGGGCCGCTCAGTTACTGCATTGGCGCCGCGACTTGCAGGTCGTCGATCTGCGAGGCAACGTGGAGACACGGTTGGAAAAGCTGGAAATCGAAGAACTGGACGCCATCGTGCTGGCCGAAGCCGGGCTGACTCGATTGGGATTGCTGGACCGCATGACTTGCCGACTGCCGGCGCCGCGAATCCTACCGGCCGCCGGACAGGGAGCACTCGGTATCGAAGTCCGTGACGGCGATCACGACACGCAAGCAGCGGTAGCCGAGTTGGACGACCCGCCGAGTCACGCAGCCGTTTTGGCCGAACGAGCCGTCCTCGCGGAATTGCAGGCGGGCTGCCTGGCTCCCGTGGGAACTTGGGCTCGCTACGAGGACGATCGGCCGGACCATCTCCAACTTGATGCGGCCGTTCTGAGTGAAGATGGCGGCCGCCGAATTGCGGCGCGGGGAACGGCCATCACGGCAGACGCCGACTTTCGGGATGCTCGCTTCCTGGGCCAAGCCGTTGCGCAAATGCTGCTCGACGAAGGTGCCGGCGAACTGATCGCCGCGGCGCACCGGTAAGTTTGGCAACGGGATGAAACGACCATGCCGAACGCGGGCTTCGCGGCTCTTTGGGCGTCGATTATCATGAGTTGGGCAGTGGCCACGGTATCGATCGACACGCGATTGAACGACAAAGGAGCCGACTGATGGCGAGAATCGACTGGAGTTACCATCGGCCCGGGTGAACGAGCTGCAAACGAGCGCAGGAGTTTCTTGCGAAGGCCGGACATCAGGTGAAAAAAGAAGTCAACGCCCGCACGACGAGATTGGGGGCGGAGGATGCCGAAGAACTGGCGTCGCAAGTCAACAAGATCTATGTGATCAAAGGCAAACGGGTCACTCTGTTCGACATGAAGAAGGACCCGCCCGACTCGGAGACACTGACCAAAGCCCTACTCGGTCCCACCGGCAACCTGCGGGCCCCCGCCCTGCGCCGAGGCAAGACACTGGTGATCGGTTTCGATGCCGACACCTATGGAGAAGTGTTTGGGAGCTGAGCGCGAGCCGTGACCAGCGGCTCCAGGCACTTGGCCGCACGCCGAATGTCGTGGCATCCGAGGGCATCGGCCGCCTTGCGAAGCGCGGTCGCCTGCTCTTCACGCCAGACGACGGCAGCACCCGAGGGTCTGGCGTCGCCGACGAGCAGCTCGCCGATGCGGTCCCACAACGAGTCGACTCCACGGCCGTCCCGGGCGCTGATACGCGGCCAGTCGCACGGCCAACCGAGATGCACCGGCAAGTCGGCTTTGTTCACCACTGCAAGATGCGGCCGCTGCCGAACCCAGTTCGGCAGGAGCTGGGCGGCACCGCCGGGATCGGTCGTGCCGTCCACCAGCCACACGGTCAGGTCGGCGCGATCCGATTCGGCCCGAACTCGTTCCATCCCCGCGCGTTCCAACGGATCGCTGCTGTCTGTGCGGATCCCGGCACCATCGATCAGCGTGACAGCGAACCCCCGACACACGGCATCCGCAGTCAAGATGTCGCGGGTCGTGCCGGACTGGGTGTGCGTCACGGCGCGGCGATATCCCAACAGTCGGTTGAGCAGGCTGCTTTTGCCCGCGTTGGTCGGTCCCGCCAGCAGCACGCGAAACGGCTCGAGCAAATGTCGGCCCACGGTGAACGTGGACAACAACTCTTCGATCCGTTGTTGAGCTGGCTGGGTCTCGCCGGTCGACAGGATCTCCACGAGCTGGGCCAGGCTTCGGTGGAGGGCTCCGCGAGCTTGTTCCAATAGAATCCCGGCTGACAGCGGAGTCGCCGTGCGCGGCAGGTCGTGCCATGCTCGTTCGACAGTGGGGGAATGCCGGCGATGCCACACCGGGAGTGGTTCCGCACGGGGGCACCCGAGCGCCTCCAGGGTACGGCTGAGCCACTGACCGACGGCCGCTCCGCCGTGGCAGTGGAGTTCATAGGTCTCTTGGGCCACTCGCGAAAGGACCACCTCTTCTCCCCAGGAACCTTCTTCGCCCGGCGTTTCGTCGGGAGCATGGCCGCATCGTTCGGTAGGGTGCCGGACTTGTGCGGGATTCCATCGTCCGAACCAGACTGCGCCGATCGGCCAATCATGGGGCGATGTTGGAGCAGACCGTCCATGAAAACAGACGGAGATGGCTCGAGTGGCCGCCGGACCGCACAGCCGCCAGGACGCCAGGGCGGCTCGACCGGGTGCTGTGAGACACCCGTGCAACGACGCAGCGGGCTGTGGAGCGGCGTCCGGTTCGGTTCCCCGGTCTTTTCGTCGAAGCGGGCCCGGCATGGCGCGTCAGCGTTTGGAGTTCCTCTGCGTGTCCTGGGACGGTGCGACGGGGACATCGGTCTTGCCGGTTCGACTACTACGACGTTCCGTGGTGTAGGCCGCCATTTCCTCCACGGTGCACCATCGCACACCCGGCAGCTCGGCTGTTGCCGGTTCGACCCGAAACGTTACCGGCCCGACCGTCAGGTACTCCCCCAGCGGGCAGAGAGCCGTTCGGATCCGGCGGCTGCCGACAAAGGTCCCATTGAGCGACTCGAGATCCTTGACGACGATCGAACCCTCGTTGGCGGTCAGCTCGCAGTGGCGGCGGCTGACCAGAGGATGGTTCACGGTCACGGTGGCCTCGGGCCCCCGACCGATCACGGCCGGAAGCGTGATCCGGCACGCCGGCGGACGGAAATGGGCACCCACGGCGACGAGCACGATTTCCATCGATTCACCCGGATCCTGATCAAGCCCAAACCGACTCTGCCTGAAACGCCCGTCGATTGGGGGCGCCCGTCGATTGGGGGCGATTGCCTTCCCGAAAACGGACGCCGAACTCACCCACGGAGCTCGATGGCGCCCAGAGAATGGGACAAACTGCCAGCCGCCACAGTGTAATTACCACGGAGTGGGGGAGCAACCACCCGAGTCCACGATGGCCGGTCTCCGGCCTTGCACGGTGGCGTAAGGGTTTTATAATTTGACGTCACTGGCGTGGTCGACTGCCTGGACTGCGTTGGTTGCCGTTTGACGCGGGTGTAGCTCAGTTGGCAGAGCACAACGTTGCCAACGTTGTTGTCGTGGGTTCGAATCCCATCACCCGCTCTTTTTCGAGCCTGTAACAAAACGTTCCGTGCCGCTCCAAGCCTCGGCCATATCGATTGCGGCCTGGACTTTTGCAACAAGCTCTTTTTCGCCACCCCGGCTACCGAGTCGGCCTCGTAAAGGCTCGGTTGCATACGATTTGGTTTGGATGCGTCCAAGCCTTTCTTTCTTTATGGATGGATCGGAATATGAGCTCCCCCGATGCGAACACCACCACTCCGGTAGCCGACCAAGAGCAGCAACCGCAGCTCGAACTGGATGTCACGGTGGAACAGCCCGAGGCGTGCAAACGACACGTCATCGTCCGCATTTCGGAGGCCGATGTGAGGCGGTACCGGAACAAGGCCGCCGATGAGTTGCAACCGACGGCGGCCGTCCCCGGATTCCGTCCCGGGCGGGCGCCGCGCAAGCTGGTCGAAGCCAAATTCCGCAAGGAACTGGAGGAGCGCACCAAGGGATCGATTCTGTTGGACGCGGTTTCGCAAGTCATGGACGAGCAGGACTTCTCCGCGATCAGCGAGCCCGACTTCGACTTCGATGCCGTCCTCCTGCCGGAAGAAGGTCCGCTTACGTTTGAATTCGATATCGAAGTGCGCCCCGATTTCGATCTTCCCCAGTGGAAAGGCCTGAAACTCAAGCGGTTCTCCACCCAACCATCCGATGAGGACGTGGACAAGCAGTTGAAGAACCTCAAGGCCAGGTTCAGTCGCCTGGAAACCGTGGACCGCCCGGCCCGCTACGGCGACACGCTGGTCGTCGATATCGACGTCGTCAATCCAGAATCGGGCGAGACGATTTCCACGTCGGAGGGTGAGGAGATTCCTGTCCGCAAATCGATCGTGTTCATGGATGGAACGGTCGAAGATTTCGATGCGTTGATGCACGAAGTCAAACCGGGGGAAACACGGTCGACCAAGATCACCTTGAGTGACGATGCGGCCAACACCGAGCTGGCCGACAAGGAAGTAGAAGTGCGCTTCCACGTTCGCGAAGTCAAAGAACGCGTCGATCCCTCCACCTCGGAACTGCTGGAGCGTCTGGGCGTCGATACCATCGAGGATGAAGACGATTTGCGTGAGCAGCTACGAAAAGAACTGGCGTCGCAGTTGGACTACCACAATCGCCAGGCGATCCGCAAACAGATCATCAACCAGTTGCTCGCCGATGCCGATTGGGCGCTCCCCGAAGATCTCGTGCGACGCCAGACGCAACGTGAAATCCAGCGGATGGTGTACGAATTGCAGTCGGCCGGTTTCCCCGACGAACAGATCCGAGCTCGGGCCAACCAGATCCGGCAAGAGTCGATGGCTCGAACGGCGACCGCGATCAAGGAACACTTCCTGCTGGAACGCATTGCCGAGGAAAACGACATCGACGCGGAACCTCAGGACTTCGACGTTGAAATCCTGCGGATTGCAGCCCGCAATTACGAAAGTCCCCGCCGCGTCCGGGCCCGCTTGGAGAAGCGAGGCGAAATGGACGTGATCCGCAACCAGATCGTCGAGCGGAAGGTGATCGACTTGATCTGCGAGCATGCCGAGTTCGAGGAAATTCCCATCGATGGAGCTTTGAAGAAAGAGGACGATTCCTTCGGCTGCGACATCCCACTGGCCGGCGAACAAAAGGCCGAGTTGCCCGAAGCCCGACACCCCGACGCACCTCAGCCTCTGCAGACACCTAGCGACCGAAGCTGAAAGGCGGCCGGCCGTGACCGCTGAGATACTTTACGGCAAGCCGATCGCAGCCGCTACCGAAGAGGAAGTTCGGCAGCGAGCGGATCGATTGGCCGACCGGATGGGTCGCCGCCCCCAACTGACCGCCGTGCTGGTGGGGGAAGATCCGGCCAGCCAAGTCTACGTCCGCAACAAGGAAAACGCCTGCCGCCGCGCGGGGATCGATGGCAACGTGCTCCGCCTCCCGGCCGATGTCTCCCAGTCCCGTCTGTTGGAAACCGTCGAGTCGCTCAACGCCGATCACGCAGTGGACGGCATCCTGGTACAGCTTCCACTTCCCCAGCACATCGATGAACGGGAAGTGCTCGATGCCATCGATCCTCTCAAGGATGTCGACGGTTTCCACCCGCTCAATGTGGGACTGCTCGCCCAGGGTCGACCCCGATTCGTTCCCTGCACGCCGCTGGGCATTCTGGAGCTGCTGCGAATGCACCGGATCGACGTCGCCGGCAAGCATGCCGTGGTGGTGGGGCGTAGCGACATCGTGGGGAAGCCGATGGCCCTGCTGCTCGTGCAAAGGAAGTCCGCCATTCCCGGGGGCCCGGACAACGCCACGGTCACGGTCTGTCACAGCCGAACGCCCGATCTTGCGGACATCATTCGTCAAGCCGATTTGCTGGTGGTGGCCGTTGGCAGGCCTCGAGTTGTCAACGGTGATATGGTCAAACCGGGGAGTGTGGTGATCGACGTGGGCATCAATCGAGTCGACGGCAAGCTGGTGGGTGACGTCGATTTCGATTCGGTGGCGACGGTTAGTTCGGCCATCACACCCGTACCAGGGGGGGTGGGGAGGCTGACGGTGGCCATGCTGCTGAAAAACACGTTGGCGGCTGCCGAATCCCGATCTTTGTGATGGCGGCGGCGGTTTGACAGGCGACGGTAAGCCATTTAGCATAAGAAGTTGTAGCGACAGCCCAGGCTGCAAGCAACATGCGCGAGAAGCGCGCAGCGTGGCCGTGGGTGGGATGACAGGCTTTGTTTCGTTGTCGATGTGCGGTTGATTCTCCCCGGAGGTATCGGTGCCTGCGTTGTGCGCCGGCGGGGTGCCCATTTTCTTGGCAATGCTCGAGAAACTGCCGAGAGCTTATCTGCCGACAGTCTTGAGGGAGCATCATTTGGCGAGTCCGTCTCGTTCGGGTGTCTTTTCCGCCGAAGCCGACCAACGGCTGGAACGATTTGCTCAGAGTATCGAGTTTGACCGGAGGCTTTACCGGCACGATATTCGGGGATCAATCGTGCATGCGCGGATGCTTGAGCGGGTGGGACTGTTGACGGCGGACGAAGCCGAGGCGGTCGTCACGACGCTGAGGGAGATCGAGGGGGAGATCGACCGTGGCGAGTTTTGTTGGCGAATCGAGCTGGAAGACATTCACATGCACATCGAGCAGGCGCTGATCGATCGTCTGGGCGATGTGGGAAGAAAACTGCACACCGGTCGCAGTCGCAACGACCAGGTGACCACCGCCACACGACTGTGGCTCCGCGACGAGATCGACCGGCTCGATGGTGCGCTCGCCGCATTGCAGACGGCGTTCGTGTCCCGGTGCGACGACGACTTCGACGTCGTCCTGCCGGCCTACACTCATTTTCAGCGAGCGCAGCCGGTGCTGGCTCCCCACTACTGGCTGGCGTACTGCGAGCGTTTTCAGCGGGACCGCGAACGGCTGCACGATGCGCGCAGGCGAGTCAACACATGCACGCTGGGCACCGCCGCTCTAGCCGGTTCGTCGCTGCCCTTGGACCGCGAGTATGTGGCTCGAGAGCTCGGCTTCGAACGCCTGGCCGAGAACAGTCTCGACGCCTCCTTCGATCGCGATTTCATCGCCGAGACCTTGGCGGCGTTGGCTCTGTTGGCGCTCCACCTGAGCGGCTGGGCGGAAGAGTGGATCCTCTGGTCGACGGCGGAATACGGCTTTCTGGAGCTGCCTCACGCCTTCTGCACCGGATCATCGATCATGCCGCAGAAGATCAACCCGGACGTGTTGGAGTTGATTCGGGGCAAGACGGGGCGAGTGATCGGCGACTTGCAGACCGTGCTGGTCCTGATCAAGGGCCTCCCGCTGGCCTACAACCGGGACTTTCAAGAAGACAAGCCGCCGCTGTTCGATGCCATCGACACGGTGACCGCCGCGCTGGCAATCGCCGAACCGATCGTGCGTGAGACCAGGCTTGATCGAGATCGCATATCGCGAGGACTGGAAACCGGTTATCTCGACGCCACAACGTTGATGGAATGGATGATCGCTCGAGGCATTCCCCAACGAACGGCTCACCACGCCGTGGGCGAACTCGTTCAGCAGGCGATGGGACACGGCATCCCGCTGGCGGAACTGCCCCTGGAGGCGTTCTCGGAAGCGGGAATCGACGCCGACGAGACCGTCTATGAGGTATTGGGGACCCAGAACGCCGTGCGGGCTTTTCGTACTCGAGGCTCCACGGCGCCGACCGAGGTCCGAGCTCGCATCGCGGCCTGGCGCAGGCAACTAGCGATGGACGACCACACCAACCAGCCATGACATCCGGGAAATCTGCACCATGACTACATTCGTTCGATCCGGCCATCGGTTCCCGCGAACGACGATGTTCGCGCTCCTGGTATTGGGAGCGCTCTCGGCGGTTGCTCAAGACAATCCCTTCGGCAACGAACGGGAACAGCCGGCACCGGGCAAGAAACAGGCGGCACCCGTCGAACTGGAGAAGAAGGCCGACCATCCCGTGGTGCAGGCGATTCGGCAAGTCGGCCCGAAAACACCGCTGGAATGGATGCTGGCCGCACGAGCGGTGGCACAGATCGAGGCCTACACCGAGGCTCGGAAGTATCTGAAACAAGTTCTGGCTGCAGGGCTCGACGACGACGCTTACACCGAGCTGGTGGATCGGTTCGGCACCGCTCATTTCCTCGAGCTGCAGTTGAAGGAGGAACTGCAACCGGAAGGAGCGCAACTGGCCGAGGCGGTTCTCCGGGCGGTCGAGAAGCGGTGGTCCGATCCCGACAGTGTGACAACGCTGTTGGAAGAGGCAGCGCGGGCTCGCGGAACCGCCCGTCTCAACAAAGTGGCCGAGCTGCGGGCGGGTGGCGATCTGCCCGCCATCATCCTCACTCGGTGGCTGGCCGACGACAACAAGCGCGCAGCCGCCCAAACCCTTATCCGGGTCTGGAATCCCACCGCCGAAGAGCCTCTGGGAAAAGCGCTGCTGGCGTTCTGGGCGCTGCGGTTGGATGGAATCGAGACGCTTCCGGAAACTCGTATTCGTCAGGTCACCCCGCTGTTGTTGTCGTCGGCCGCCAGGGAAACCGACTCTCCTCAGCGTCAGCGAGCTCGGACCGTGTTGAAATCGCTGCTGGGCCGAATTCCCTCCAGCAAAGAAGTGCGCGATCACTTGTGGGCCACCGTCCGCGAGCATTTGCGGGAAGCGCGAACGGTGCGGCGCGAAAGCCCCATGGCGCGCACGATCGTTTGGGCCTGGAAAACCGATCTGTCTCAGGTGGAACCTCGTGATGTATGGCGCGACGAGTGGGAAACCCTGCAGGCGGGTCGAGCGGCCGTGGCGCTGGCCAACGTCGACCCCGACAACATGCTGACTCGACAACTGCTCCACTTGATGGAGTTCCAACTCCATTACAGCGGCAGTGATCCCGAACACGGCATCGCCATCTCGTCGATCGAGATCCCCGAGGAAGACGCCGCGCTGCAGCAGGCGGAAGACTTGGCGACGCTGTTGGACCTGGCTCTCCAAGGCGAACTCTCCGGTGCCGCCGTTCACGTCTGCAACAAGATCGCGCAGGTCGGCCGCAAGGAGATGCTCGAGAGTGAAGGTGGCGGTCCGTCGTTGTTGGTCCGCACGATGCTCCACCCCGATCGCAACATCCGCTTCGCCGCCACGCGGACCGTAGCGCAGTTGGCTCGAGGCAGCGGTCCTTTCGCCGGTTCGGGCACGCTCGTCGATTCGCTTCAGTTCTTCATGACTTCGCATGGCGAAGCGCGGCTGCTGATCGGAGCCAATCGTTCGGATCTGGCCGCCGAGTACGCGGCGACCGCTCGGATCCTCGGTTTCACCGCCGAGTTTGCCGGGAGCGGCCGGGAACTGGTGAAGAAACTCTACCGCGACGCCGATTTTTCCGCCGTGATGATCGACGAGTCGATCACCGATCCGCCGTTGCGCGAGACGGTCCAGCAGATCCGCAAGAGTCCTCGAGGCGCCGACGTCGTGATCCTGGTGATGGCTCGCGGTGAGCATTTTGCCGCTCTGGAAGAGACCTTCCGCCTGGAACCGCGGACAGTGGTCCGCATTTCCATCGCCGAGCCCGAAGCGTTGGCCGCCGACATGCGCCAGTTGCTGGCTCAAGCCGGCCGCTGGCGAACCCTTCCCTCGGAACGACTCTTACAGGCCAAGGAAGCCATGGCACTTTCCCTGGAGTTGCTGGAGGACCCCGTGTCATCGGCCTATATTGACGGAAGCCGCTTCGAGAAGGCGGCGGCCGAATCGCTGTTCTCCGACGAACTGGGAGTGACCGCCGCCAAGTTGCTGACCCTGATCGGAACCGATTCGGCGCAGCGCGCGCTGGTGGAATTCACGTTGCGGTTGGGCGAACTCGAGCGAACCCGCAAGGCGACGCTCATCGCCGCCTCGGAGCACATCAAGAAATACGGCTTGTTGCTGACTCGAGCCGAACTCGATACGATTCTCCAGGCGACCAGCTCGCACGAAGAAAACCGCATCTGCACAGTCATGCGATCGCTGCTACGATCTGTTTTGACCGGCAAGTCACGAAGATCTTCCTCAGCCGCCGAAGCCAAAGCCGACGCCGGCTGACCTTCCCAGACGGTCCGACCGTGTCCATGACCCCGCCACCAGGGCCGAAACCTCTCCAGCCTCCGATTCCCGAATTGATCGGCACCAGCCCGGCGATGCAGCGCGTCTACGCGCTGATCGAGAAGGTCGCGCGCAGCAATGCATCGGTGCTGCTGCTGGGAGAAACGGGAACGGGCAAGGAACTAGTCGCGCGAGCCATTCATCGCCTGAGCAACCGGGAATCGGCGCCCTTCATTTCCGTCAATTGCGGTGCCCTGGCGGAGAACCTGCTGGAAAGCGAACTGTTCGGCCACGTCCACGGGGCGTTCACCGGAGCCGTCAAGAATCGGACCGGACGTTTCGAGGCCGCTCATACCGGGACCATCTTCCTCGACGAAATCAACTCCACCAGCCTGACGCTGCAGGTCAAGCTGCTCCGCGTGCTGCAGGAACGCGAATTCGAGCGAGTGGGCGATACGCAGACGATTCGAGTCGACGTGCGCGTGATCGCGGCCAGCAATTGCGATCTGTGGCGATTGGTCGAAGAAGGGACCTTCCGCGAGGACCTTTACTGGAGACTCAATGTCGTCCCCATCGAGATCCCTCCGCTGCGAGAACGTCGCGAGGACATCCCGGCGCTGATCAGCCACTTCCTCGATTACTACAACGAAGTCAACGATCGCTATGTGTTGCACATGAGTCATCGGGCGATCGAGCTGTTTCAGCGACATGACTGGCCGGGTAATGTGCGGGAACTGCAGAACTACATCGAACGAGCCGTGGTGACCGCGGACGGAGACGAAGTCACCGAAGATCTGCTGCCCGATTCCGTGCACGGGGGCGGAAGGCCGACCAACTTGCAGCGGGCCGATCTGGCCACGCTGACTCGAGAAGTGGTCCGCCGCGGGCTCGCGGAAGCGGGCGAGAACGAGCGGGATCTGCACCAGCGGATCGTCGACCGGGTGGAACGGGAACTGATTCAGCAGGTGCTGGCGGCCAGCGACTTCGTGCAGACCAAAGCTGCCGCCCGGCTGGGGATCAACCGCAACACGCTGCATAAGAAGATCAAAGAGTACGGGCTGGACCGTGAATCGGCGTGATCCAGCGGGAACGAGAACCGGCGGACCGATATCATGGAGTTCCTCAGCGGAGTGACGATTGTCTGCTTTGCCGCGAGCTACGCTGTGGCGTTCGTGCTCGAGGTACTGCGCTGCGTCCGCCGGTTGCCGCTGCGGACCGTGCTGATCGTGGGCTGGACCGCCGCCGGCTTGTTGGCACACACCATCTTCCTGTATGAATTGGCTCGCTCCGAATCGGCGGCTCAAAACGGTCGACTGGTCTTTTCCAGTTGGTACGACTGGTCATTGCTGGTGGCTTGGGGAGTCGCCGCGGCCTACCTGGGCTTGCTCATTCGGCGACCGCAGAACGCCACGGGGCTGTTTCTGCTGCCGCTGGTGCTGTTGCTGATCGCAGGGGCCTTTTTCTTCGCCGAACGGGCTCCGTTCGAACGCGCGGCGGCCGAGCGCGTCTGGCGAACCATCCATGCCGCTGCGCTGCTGTTCGGCACGGTTTCCGTGACACTGGGCTTCGCTGCCGGTGCCATGTACCTTTATCAGTCGTACCGGCTCAAGCAAAAGCGCCCCTTGCCGCAGTGGTTCCGCCTGCCGACACTCGAGTGGCTGCAGCGATTCAACCGCGAAGCCTTGCTGATCTCGACCGTGGCTCTGGGTATCGGGCTCCTCGCGGGAATCGTCCTCAACATTCGCCTGCAGTCCGGCGGTACGTCGCTCGTGCGCTGGTCCGACCCGGCCGTCCTTTCGTCGCTGGTGCTGCTGGGTTGGCTGGTGGCGGCCACACTCTTCGAGTCGATCTACCGGCCGGCGCGGGAAGGCCGCAAGGTGGCGTACCTGACGATCGCCAGTTTCATTTTCCTGGTGCTGGCTCTGGGCTTCGTCCTGGCAACGAAGCACGCCACGCCGAGGGAATCGGGTGCGGCTCGCAGCAAGGAGGCCGCGGCGCCATGAAGTTGCAGGTTACCGGTTGCAGTCACCATCGAGCCGACGTGGCATTGCGGGAACGCCTGGCATTTTCTCCCGAACAGACGCGGGAAGCCCTCCGGCAACTCAAACAGGT
>JALSIV010000262.1 GCA_026989685.1 Pirellulaceae bacterium
ACACTGCCAAGCCGTTGAGGCCGTGATCGACCGCCGTCGAGCCGGGCACGGCGCGGCGCGACGGTCGTCAGCGCGCGATCACCTCGAGGCCCGCCGGCGGAAAACACGGGGGAAAGGGGTATCGCGGCACGCGGCGTCGGCGTTGCCGGGCAGGCATCAGCCTGTCCACGGCGACTCGGCTCCCCTGCCGCGATGCACTCCCCGCCGCCCTCTCGATGGTCGACAAGCCCGATTCGAGCACCGATCACGCGCCCGGCCGTTATGGCTCATTCGCTGAGCCGCGGGGACTTCCCATCAGTTCCTGAAAGCCGGCATGCCCGGCCAACGAGGCGAATCGTTCGTCGTGCGCGAGTGCCACCGTTGCGACCAGCCCCTCTTCGACGGCGTGTTGCAAGATGACCACCGCCTGTTCCCGGATCCATTCCGCGGTCTCCCCAGCGTCCTCGCGCCGGCTCGACTCGACCGCGACTGCGATACGGCACAGCACATGGGCCGTACCGAGCTGGTGTGCCTTCGATCGAGGGAATAGCTCGCCTCGCGCTCGGGCAAACGATACCGCTTGCCGCGGATCGTCAAGCAACAACCGGACTTGCATGGCGACCGTGAAGTGGTTGGCGAGATAGTGCCGCACCGTGGTGTCGCGAGGCTCGTCATCGAGCAGCCGCTGCTGCACGGCGATCGCCTGCCGGATCGACTCCCACGCCGGCCCCGGCTGGTTTTGTTTGAGTTGCGCGAGAGCCAGATTGTTCCAAGCGCCACCCAGTTCGCGGCGACAGAGAATCGACTCGGGTCGATCCGCCGTCAGTCCCAGGTAGATCTCGATGGCGCGCCGATGACACCGCTCGGCCCGCTCGAATTGCTCTCTTTCGCGATGACGCAAACCGAGCTGATTGTTGAGCGCGGCAAGCGTCTGTGCCATTCGTGTGTCGGATGGATCGGTCTGATGGTAGCGGTCCAATTCCCGCAACACGCCATCGAGCCATTGGGGAAGCTCCTTGAGCGATCGGTTGCGTGTGACTTCCCGCGCGCAGTCGCCGGCCAAACGGACGTATCGCGCGGCGTCGATCGCATCAGACGTCCATTGTTTCTCCCAGATCGTGCCGGCCGTATCGAGGTGCTTGAACGCCTCCTCGAAACGCTTCTGCCGCGTGAGACATTCGCCCAGACGGTAGGACAAATACGCAAACGCCTCGGCCCGAGTCCCATCGCCGTGCGGCGCCACGCCCTCCGCGGCGCAGCGCCGCAAACCGTCGCGCACCGTCGACTCGGCCTCGCGAAACGACCGCCTGGCCATGAGCCACGCCGCCAGGTCGCCGTAGCTTCGCCACCGGACAGCCTGTACGACTCGATTGGGATGCCGCACGTTGCCATACGCTTCCAGTGCCTGCCGTCCCGCCGCAATGGCCGCGTCGATCCGGTGGTTCTTGTTTTCGGTGATGGCCAGTGCGTGCAGTGCGTCGGCGAGCCCGATCTGGTATTCATCCTGGTCGGGGAATCGAGCGACCAGTCGTCTGGCAGCCGCAACGGCCTGCCGACTGAACTCTCGCGCCGATTCGGCGGCTCCGAATTCCACCTCGAGCTTGGCGCGTTGGACCAGGACTCGGCGGCGAAGCGACTCGATCCGAGCATCGTCGTCGTCACCTGCCAGCTCCTCCGTCAGCCGGCCGACTCGGGCAAGCAAGGCACGGCGTGCTTTCTGCGATCGGGGAGTCCAACCCAAATGCTGGAGTTGCGTGATCATTTCATCGATCGCCGCAATCGCCTGGTCGAGCCGTTTGCGCGATTCCTCGTCGGCTCGTTCGGCCCGCAATCGCTGCTTCTCCGCCGTGCGCCGACCGACTTCCGCACGAAGCCGCTCGGCGTTGATCCACAAGGTGGCAAGCGGTCCTCCCACGGCGAGGACAACCAAGGCGGCAATCAGCGCCGTCGCGGCACGGTTCCGCCGGCCGTATTGCCACAAGCGTCTCGGCAGCGAGGCGTGCCGGGCCCGCACCGGGCTCCCCTCCAAGAACGCCCCCAGATCGTCCGCCAGGTTCGCCGCCGTATCGTAGCGGTGCCGCGGGTCTTTTTCGAGACACTTGAGGCAGATCGCCTCCAGGTCGCGTGGTACTCCGGGTGCCACCGAGCGAATCGGGGCGGGCGATTGGTGGCGCACCGCATCAAGCGTTGCCAAAGTGGATGAACCACGGAAGGGAGGGGCGCCGGTCAGCAGTTCATATAGGATGGCTCCAAGAGCATAGACATCGGAGTACGTACCGATGCGCGTCGGATCGCCGTCCGCCTGCTCGGGCGACATATAGGCGGGCGTGCCCAGGAATGCGACCGAACGAGTGAGTCCGCCGTCGGCATCGACGAACCTG
>JALSIV010000263.1 GCA_026989685.1 Pirellulaceae bacterium
TCAGGTTCGAAGATTGACAGCCTACGCCGTCGACCGCTCCCCTCAATATAACGGATTCCAATGGGACTGGGAATCGAGAAAACGTTCGGGAAACGAGTCGATGAACGAGTATTCTCCGGCGTCGTCGCATTCCGAAACTTGCCCGCCTTGCAGCGCATCGATTCGCGGCAAGATGTCTTGCAGGACTCACCCGGGTGAGTACCGCGAGCTTGAGCCTTTTTTTGAGCCAATTCGAGTCCTTTCAACTCGTCAAGCGGCGAAGCGCGTCCCGCGGCGACGGCAAGTGGCATCGGCGGGGATGGCGAAAAACCGCGATACGTGGCGCAAAAACGAAGGCTCGCCGATCGGCGACCGGCGAGCCTGTTTCGGTTTGAGCCGGGTTTGGGGCCGGCGCAAGTGGGGGCGGACTCAAGGACTCGCAACTTGTCTCAATCCTGTTTTTCGGTATTCAACTCTCTCCTGGCACCGCGAGCGCCGACGTAAGTGCCAGTGTCACAGAGTGTTGCGAAATGGCCGCGACGGGGTGCGTCATCCCCGGCGCATTCCTGCGTCCGTCGATTGTGCCCGTATTCAACGCACGGACGGATTTGGCGTGGAGCCCCGTTTGGCGTAGAATGCGAGGTAGTCGGCTTGCCGAGTCCCGTATTGGTCGTTTGTGGGACGTCGATCGTCGTCATTCTGAATAGGTCGCAATTCGATGGTTATTCGCGGGCGTGTAAAGAACGGTGTCGTCATTCTTGAGCAGAATACAACAGTTCCCGACGGGACGGAGGTCACGGTTATCATCAGCTCTCGTTTCAATGGCTCGCCGGAAGCCATGACGGACGCGGAACGGCAAGAATATCGCGAGGCACTGGACCGGCTGGATGCACTCCCGAACGAACGCCCTGATGACGACTTCAGCGGCAAGCATCATGATCGAGCTCTTTACGGGGACGGACCGTGATCTTCGTCGATACCGGCGCATGGTTTGCCCGTTTTGTGCCCGGCGACCCCGATCATGACCGGGTCAAAGCGTGGTTCGACGCGAACACGCGGCGCCTTGTCACGTCTGACTATTGCGTTGACGAAACGCTGACACTGCTGTTGGTTCGAGGCCATCGTCACCGGGTAGTTCACGCGGGGGACATCCTGTTCAACGAATCGTTGGCAGCACTATGTTTTCTCACGCCATCGCAGATCCAGCGTGCGTGGCTCCTTTTCCAGCAACGCATGACAAACGGTTGGAGCTTTACGGATTGCACGAGCAAGATCGTGATCGACGATCTCGGCATCGGGACTGCCGTTGCGTTGGACGAGCACTTTCGCCAATTCGGTGTTCGCGTCGTTCCATAGCGCGCTGCAACCGTAGCGGCCGACAGCGTGGTCCGAAAACCAGGCCGCTACCGCCATTCGCACGTCGCACCGCCCATCAAGCTATGCCCGCTACGTGCAAGTGTTCACTCCGAGTTCTCAGCGGCCATTGACATGCCACTCACTCTTCCTGTGAGACGCGCGGCTGCTGTTCATTCTCATCATCGCTGCCAGCAAGTACGCAGCAACCAATCCATTCCTCGATGCCCAATTCGCTGAAGTCTACGAACCCGCTTATCTCGACTTGAGGCCCGCTCCATCTGACGCTCAACAACTCGCGTGTCCCGCTCCAACATTCGGCGACGACTTCCTCTGCTGCATAAGTGGCTTCCGGATCGGTCGTGTCGGTGTCGAGTCCTGATCCGGGGCTGCCGCTTCCAGAACAGGGCCCGCGAGGTAAATGACTTCATTATCTCTTGTGCGAAGCAACAGGCCCGGCCCAAAGTCCTCAAGCTCCAAGACTTCCCTGGCTTCGACAATTCCGGTCACGTTTACAATCGTGATCGTCATTTCCCGGCGATTATGCTCAACCGCCTCTGCCAAAGACCTCTCTTCGCTAGCCCAGTTTTTCGCGATTCGGCGAGCATTCCATAGAACCACAGCAATCCAGGCGGGGATCGTGATCCAAGTAGCAATCGTGTTGCTTCTCGTAACAGCAAGGACGATGAAACCTGCTATTCCTGCAACGGGCATGGCTCCCACAGCCGACAACGCAATTGCATGAACCGCGATTCGAGACACATGACGCTCGGAATCGGAGGTCACGGCGGCTTCTTCAGGTGTCGGTCGAGGTTCATGGATGAAACTCATCTTCATCACTCGCATGAGAGCTGGCATTCATTGTAGCCGAGAACCTAAATCACCGAGCGCAATTCGGCGACACGAGCGGGAAATTGATCTTGGAGCATTTTGGCAGGAAAGAGAAAATGGGAACTCCTCAACAACAATGTCGACGAACCGGAGTTCGAAGAAGGAGTTCCCATGGACGGCATTATCCCACAACTG
>JALSIV010000264.1 GCA_026989685.1 Pirellulaceae bacterium
CCGCTACGGTGTTGAATGCGAATCATGAAGCCGGAGTCCGGATGCTCCGGTCCGCGTTCCTTCCAGACCATAGAAATCTCACAGCCATGCTTGCCGGGAAGTCGCGCGTTTTCGATAGGCAGATGGATGCCGCAGCGTGGTCAGGCTGGAAAGCCTGACCTACGGGTGATTTGCCGGCCAATCCGTGCCGTGCCGGCCGGTTGTCGGCACGCCGTCACTCGGCCGCACCGCTTGCCGCATAAAACGGAGCCCGCCCCTCGCCGCGATGGCCATTGTCGCCGAAGCCACTTGCTTGCCGCAACGACAGAAATGAGCAAACACTCGCCAAGGTAACTCGGCACCCCGACACGGTCACAATGGGCGCTTACGCACTTTACACTTCACACTTCCCTTCCCACTATCACCGGCTAGATCGTATCGGGTAGAATAACGGCGGTGCGTATCCAGAGCGAGATGAGGGATTCGGGCGCGGAGATCTGGCTGACATGGTAACGAGACTTACCGAGCGATCCGTCCTGCGGAGTGACCGGACTGAAACGGCGACACGCCGCCGGTTTCTCAAGTCTTTGGCGGCCACGGCGGCTGCCACAGCCCTGCTTCCGGAGCCTCGTTTGGAAGCGGCCACCGATCCGTCACCGTCGTTTGAGCGGACGGCCGATAGCTGCATATTGCTGTGGATGGCTGGTGGCATGGCAGCGCCGGAGACATTTGCCCCGAAGCGCTACCATCCGTTTGAGATCGGTACGCCGGTCGAGAAGATTCTCAGCACGTTTCCGGCAATCGACACGGCTGTCGATTCGATCAAGATTTGCCAGGGGTTGGAGCGGATTGCGAAGGTGATGGATCGAGCGACGTTGATTCGGTCTCATGTGCTCCCCGACCTGGGACACATTCTGCACTCGCGGCACCAGTACCACTGGCACACCGGCTACGTGCCGCCTCAGACCGTTGCGGCGCTGACGATCGAAAAGCGGCCGTTTTACGTTACCAAGGATGGCAAAGGCAAGTCGGTCGAATCCCTGTTTGAGGGCGGTCTGTCATGAAGTGTGCGGTCTTGTCCGAACTCGGCCAACCTCTGAAGCTGGAAACGCGCGCCGACCCCGAGCCGGGTGAGGGTGAATTGTGTATCGAGTTGCACGCGGCCGCGCTCAACCGCCGAGACTACTGGATCACTCGGGGGATGTATCCCGGAATCCGGTTGCCGGTGGTGTTGGGATCGGACGGAGCGGGGGTGGTGATTCGAGCGGGAGCGGGAGCCAATGCGAGGTGGGTAGGTCAGTCGGTCGTGATCAACCCCGGATGGGATTGGGGCGATGATGCTCGAGTCCAAAGTGAGGCGTTTCGCATCGTGGGCATGCCGGACGACGGGACGCTGGCCACGCACATCGTCGTGCCGGAGCCATGCGTGGCCGTCAAACCGCCCGACTATTCGTGGCGGGAAGCGGCCGCGCTGCCATTGGCCGGAGTGACGGCGTACCGGGCCTGTTTTACGCGGGGAGGTGTCGGCAGCGGAGACCGGGTGCTGATTACGGGGATCGGCGGGGGTGTGGCGACCATGGCATTGCAGTTGGCTCGAGCTGCCGGAGCGTCGGTGGCAGTGACCTCCTCTTCCGAAGAGAAACTCGAACGGGCTCGCGGCTTGGGGGCGGATGCCGGGTTTCTCTATACCGATGCCGAATGGGCCGATCGTTGTCGGCGAGAATTCGCCCGCCCTTCGTTGATCATTGACGGGGCCGGTGGAGCCGGTTATTCGGTACTGGTCGAATTGTTGGCTCCCGGTGGCCGGCTGGTCAACTACGGAGCCACGGCAGGAGCGCCTCAGCGGCTCGATCTGTTCAAGGTCTTTTGGAAGCAACTGGACCTGCGGGGGACCACGATGGGGTCTCCCGACGACTTCGACCGATTGCTGGTATTCGTCCGCGAACACGGAGTGAGGCCCGTGATCGACGAAGTCTTCGGCCTGAGCAGGATCAACGACGCTCTGGATCGGCTGGCGGGCAAGGACCACTTCGGGAAAGTGGTGATCGACTGCGCATCGTAACCCACTGCCGGGCCAGATCGTACGCGGCGATCATGCTGGTGGCACAGGCCGATCCGATCCGGTCGAACGCCGGGCCGTGGTCGACCGACGTGCGAACGATGGGCAGCCCCAACGTGACGTTCACGCCTGCATCGAATGCCAGCGTCTTGAGGGGAATCAACCCCTGGTCGTGGTACATGCAAACGTAGGCATCGGTGCGCCGGCGTACTTCCGGCAGGAAGGCGGTGTCGGGTGAGAGCGGTCCGCGGACCGACCAGCCTTGCCGGCGAGCCGCGTCGATGGCGGGAACGATCACCCGCTCCTCCTCGCCCCGCCCGAATCGTCCGTCTTCACCGGCGTGAGGGTTGAGTCCCAACACGGCCAGTCGCGGAGATCGCTGCAGCAGTTCGTGCAGCGCATGATGGGTCAGTTCGAGGACTTCGAGGATCCGATCGGTGCGGAGCAGTTCACTGACATCGGCGATTCCGACATGGGTTGTCACGAGGGAACAGGTGACGGCGGGGCTGGTGAGCATCATGGCGTGCCGCGGCGATCGACAGCGTTCCACGAAGAACTCGGTGTGACCCGGATAGGCAATGCCGGCTCGCTGCCAGGCCTGTTTGTGAATCGGCCCGGTGACCACGGCGTCGGCGAGCTGCCGCTGGACCAACTCGAGTGCCGCTTCCACGTAGCCGAATGAGGCCAGGCCGGCTTCCGGAGAGATCTCGGCAAGAGGCGGTGGCTGCTGGAGCCACCCGCGATCCCACCAGCACGGCCCGCGGGAAGCCGCCACTTCTTCGATCGAATGAGCTACTGTGATTCCAAGTGACAATATGTCGTCACAATTCCGAGCGACGGTCGGACAGGTGTGCCAGTCGCCGACGACCACAGGCCAGTGCGAGCCGGGGTTTTTCGCGACGTACCGCAACAGCTCCAGGCAGATCTCCGGGCCGACGCCTGCGGGGTCGCCCATACTGACAGCGATGCGGGGTTTCGGGCGTGTCATCGCGGCAGACGGTATCCGGCGGGGAGATCGGGGATTGGGAAAGGTCGCGGTCCATCGAATCGGGAGCCGCTACGTCATCATCGGTGGGCGAGTCATCTCGGTCAAGCCTCACGGTCGCGTCGCCGCAGGACGAGCACCGTATCGGAGATCTCCTCGTCCAATTCCACCGGTTCGTCGATTTCGTACCAGAAATCGTAGACGGCGAGGGTTTCCCAGGCCGGAACCGATCGGATGAGGCGCCGCAATTGTCCGGCCGTGTACGTTCGCAGAGGAAAGTCATTGCGCAGTCGGAAATTCTCGCGAGGAGTGCGTACCCGCATGCTGATGTCGATCTGTTCGAGACGTTTCTTCAAATCGAGCGGCCGGGCACGCAGGGTGACGGTGACGCGGGTCGATCCGTGTTTGGCCGTCCACCGTTCGACGCATTCGTTGTCGGCGTCGGGCGGAAAGACATGCAGCCCCAGGATGTAGAGTCCACCGGGCCGAACGGCGCGAGCCACCGACCGGAGGTGAGCCTTGGCCGCTCGTTCCGTGAGCAGATGGCGGACGGTGTTCATGGTGCAGAACGCGGCGTCGACCGGTGCGTCCAGCGAGAAGTCGGTCATGTCGGCCTGGAACACATGAGCCTCCAGGCCGCGACGGCGAAGGCGGCGGCGGAGATATTTCAGGGAGGGTTCCGACAAGTCGAACGCTTCCAGTTGGTACCCGCGCCGCGCCATGGCGGCTACGAGCCGGCCGCTGCCGCAGGCCGGTTCGAGCAGACGGTGGACGCGCCCGACGGCGAACTTCGAGAATGCCGCCTCGAAAAAGTCGGCCTCTCGCTTGGTTTCGTCTCGAAATGCCAGGTCGTAGTACTGAGGGTAGTCGTACCAGCTTCTCAGAACCATCGTCATCGCGCGGATTGCCTCGTGGGATCGTATCGATTCTGCGGGAAAACGTCAAACTTTAGCGTCCATCTGCTTGCCTGGTAACCATGGGAAACGCCACCAGTTGCTTGCCAAGAGGGGAGCCGATCGAGTAAGATGGAGTCAGCGTCGAGGATGGTTGTCTTCCGTTTTCTTCTGGAAGATTCCACCTGGTCGGAGGTCTTTGAGCCTGGTCTGCAACCAACCGTGGCACTTCCCGGCCTCAAGAATGTTGCTTGCGGCCTCGAGTTTTGTGACAGTCTGTTAACATCAGGAGTGCATCCGCACATGTCCCAACGCGATCAGACAACGGTGGTGCCGGAAACCGCAGTGCGAGAAGACGGCGGGGCCGACACGGCTTCGCAACCAACGGTAGTTCGGCCCTGGCAAGTCATTGTGGAAGAAGTTCGTCGGGACTGCGATCGGCAGCCCGATGAGTACTTGGAGCAGACCATCGTGCCTCTTGGCGGCGAGTAGTTCCCCGTGCCTTTGTTGAACCGCCTGTGCGGTCTGGAAACAGAATTGGCGATCCTCGCCGAGCCGGGGCGGTTCAGCGGTCCAGCTTGGCGGCGCACCGCCTTCCAACGCTTGGTGGGACAACTCTCCCACTGGACGCCGTGGGCGACATCGTGTCAGGCCAAGGAAGGGGTTTTCCTGGCGAACGGAGGTGCCATCACGTTCGAGGGGGAGCGAGTGGCCGCGGGTGCCGGCCTGATTGAACTGGCGACTCCCGAGTGCCGCGGACCTCGGCAACTGCTGCTGTATCAGCGGGCGATGGAGCGTCTGGTGCGCAGCGCGGCGGAACCACTGGGGCTGACGCTCATCAAGAACGACCGCGATGCGGTGGGGGCCGTTTATGGCGGGCAGGAAAACTACGAGGCACGGATTGGCGGGCCGGTATCATTGTGGGCGTGGCGTCTGGGACTTTGTTGGCTGATTCCGGCCATTTTGGTCTGCTGGGCCTGTGTGCTGATCACGCTGCTGTTTCTGCTGACGTATTACCTCCTTTCGGGAGTCCTGGTGGCGGCTTCGCGCCTCTTCAGCCCTCGCGGGTCGGCGCAACTGGCTCGGTGGTGTTGGGGTGACGATCTGGCGGAAGGACTGTCCAGTGGCCTGGTGATGCCTCGCTGGCTGGAGACACTTCTCGTGCGGCTGTCGACGGTCTACACCGCTCCCCTGGCCGCAGCCATCTGGTTGTTGGCCCATGCGACCTTGTTTCGTCGCACTCGGCGTCTGCTGACACCCTTTCTGATCTCGCGCGTAATCCTGGCCGGAGTGGGCATGGTCGATCGCAACGGCCGGTTCCTGTTGGCGGACAAGGCTCCGGCGGTGAATTGCCTCCTGGGGTTCAGCAGTTTTCTGGGTAGCCGGCCCGTGTTCGGCATCGGGCATCTGTTCAAGGCTGCTTGCGTCGAGTCGTTCTCGAGTTGGCGCGAGTTCACATCGTTGTTCCATCCGCTGCAACGGTTGCAGTTGGCCATCGGCGATTCGAACATGTCGGAACCGGCCGAGTTCGTGAAAGTCGGCGCAACGATGTTGGTGCTGGATGCGATCGAAGCGGGGTACTTCGACGACGCTCCTCGATTCGCGGCGCCGATCGACGCGCTTCGATTGTATGTAAGCGACGCGTCACTCCACGCAGCCGCTCGAGACACGCGCGGTCGCTTGTGGCGAGCTCTGGAAGTTCAGCAATACTATCTCGCCGGCTGCCAACGATTCGTCAGTGAGCAGACGGGCCCGGTTTCCGACGAGGTCGAGGAAGTTCTCAGTGCGTGGGAAGACGCGCTCCATTCCCTGCAAATGCTGGCCGAGGATTCCAGCGACGACGCCACGTTGATCGGTACGTTGGATTGGCCTACCAAACGGTACCTGCTCGAGCAGGTTGGCGAGGCAAGTCGGTGGGAGGTCAAGAAAAAGATCGATATCCGCTATCACGAGCTATCGGAGCGGGGGTATTACGAGACCATTCGGGAGGCCGGCTTGACGCCTCGGCTAGTGGACGACGAATCGGTGGAACAGGCAACCCGCTGGCCGCCTCACGGCACACCGGCGGCTCGGCGAGGTCGCACCATTCGTGAGTTCACTGGTGGCAACATCAGGGTACTGGCGGGTTGGAAGCAGGTTCTCCTCCGCTCGCGCAACGCCAAGCGCCGGATCCGACTCGACGAGGCCCACGGCAGCGTCGCCTTCTCCCGCCCTCGCGTGCGTCCCCGACGGCCGGACTGATTGCCGCGTCAGCTCACCATTTTTCGCGGGGAGTCAGCGCTGGAAACTGAGGGGCGAGCCACCTTGCGCACCGCCCGGGCTCGAGCCACCAGGGTTCGGAACACACCCGACTGCGTGATCTCTCCTCGCTGATTGATCAACTCGCGTCGCCAATGCACTTCGCCGCCTCGGCGACCCGATTCGCGGATTCCAATCGCCTCGGTGACGACGTGTACGGTGTCGCCGATATAGAGTGGCCGCAAGAAACGCCAGTCGTCGACGCCCAGAAACGCCAGAGTATCCACGAGCGGGCTGTGGCTGCCCAGCCCGGCCACCCAGGCCAGCCCGAGCAGTCCGTGGGCGATCGGGCGACCGAAGACAGTCTGCGCGGCGTATTCTTGGTCCAAATGCAACCGGTTGAAATCTCCGGTCGTACAGGCGAAGTTCACAATGTCCGTTTCGGTGATCGTCCGCGTCGGGCTGGTCCAGCGGTCTCCCACCTGGATCTGTTCGAACTTGAGCGCGTTTTCCACTGAGCGACTCCTCGCCGTGTTGCCCACGATGACCCAACTTCATTGCGTAGCCTACCCGATTTGCAAACATCATCCAACACGGAACGGCACAATCCGGGGGCACTGGCGGCCCCTTTTTTTCCGGAGGGCTGTTGCAATTGCTAAAGATGCCCCAGTTTTACAGGCGATCCGCTTCTGCGAGGGGATCATCAGCCCGAACAAGTTCGGGTGGTCCGGCGCTGCCGGAAGACTTCGTAAAACATCACCGCTGCGGTGGCCGATACGTTCAAGCTGTCGGAGACGCCGAACATGGGCAACCGTACACTCTGCTCGCCGAGCTCCCGCCAGTCGCCTTCCAGTCCGCACGCTTCACTCCCCAAAATGATGGCGGTGGGTCCCGTGAGGTCGACCTCGTAGTAGAGCTTCGCGGCGTCGACGCGAGTCGCCACAATCTGCAATGAGTGTCGACGGATCCAGGGGGCGATTTCTTCCCGAGTCGCCGTGCAATGAGGAACCGTGAAGACCGTTCCCATGCTGGCGCGGATCACATTGGGATTCATGATGTCGGTGACTGGATCGGCAACGATTACGGCCGAGATTCCGGCGCCGTCGGCGCTGCGCAGGATGGCCCCCAGATTTCCCGGCTTTTCGAGTTGCTCGACAATCGCCACGCACGGATTGGGTGGCAGCGGCAGCCGATCGAGAGACCGCATGTCGACGGCTACCACGGCCACACATCCGTCGTCGCGGTCGCCGAATGACAGAGGCTCCAGCAGTCGTCGCGGCAACGTGAAGAGTTGCGTCCCGCATGCGCGCTGCTCTTCGAGCCATTTCCGGTCAAGAGCTTCTACTTGCTCCTCGGCGATCCATAACTGCTCCAGAGGATAGTCGCTTTCAGCCGCTCGCCGGATCTCCCGCCGTCCATATACGAGGGTCCGGCCGCTTTGCTTGCGGCCTCGGCGTGTTCGCAGTTTGGCCAACTGTTTGAGCCGAGGGTTTTTGTCACTGGTGATGGCAGTCCATGGGAGGCGATTCATTCCCCTATTGTGCCGCTTCTGTTCCGGATGGGAAAGGGTCAGAGCGACTCGGACCAGCGGGCGGCGACGCCCGAGGGCAGCTTTCGGCCGTCGTCTGTCGAAACCTCCAGAGAGACGAATTGGGTCGCCGGCACCCATGAGAAATCGGTGTTGTCTCGCAAGTAGCCACGCAGTTCCCTCGGCCCCCATCCTTTTTCGTGGCAACTCAGCAAAAAGAAACGGGGCTCGTCCTGCAGCAACCTCAGACAGCCGGCGATCAGCTTCGGCAGATCCCGCCTGAGTTGCCAGGATCGACCGCGGCCGCCGCGTCCATACGCCGGCGGATCGAGGATGATCCCCTGATAACGGCGGCCTCGGCGACACTCGCGCTCCACGTAGCGGACTGCGTCTTCCACGATCCAGTGGATCGCGTGGTCGTGCAAGTCGGAGAGTTCCGCGTTGCGCCGAGCCTTTTTTACGATGGACGCTGCGGCGTCGACGTGAGTCACCGTGGCACCGGCGGCCGCAGCGACCAGGGTGGCGGCTCCCGTGTAGGCGAACAGGTTCAGCACGCGACACTCGTCGCCACTTTGGGTGATCGTGTCGAGCAACCACCGCCAATTGCCTGATTGTTCGGGAAACACACCGACGTGCCCGAACGGATTGCAGTTCAGTTCGAGCCGGATCCAGGGGTCCGGCCCCCAGGTGAGTGTCCAAGGTTGTTCGAACGATCGCCGCAGATCCCATGTTCCCCGCGATCCCAGCGAACGACCGGTGAACCGTGCGTGAGCCTGCGACCAGACTGGCTTCGCTTGACGGGCGCCTCGAGCGGCTGGTGCCGGCCGATCGAGCCACACCGTCCCGAAGGACTCGAGTTTCCGGCCGTCGCCGAAATCGATCAGTCGGTATTGGTCGGGCGCGAACATGGACTGCCAGTGCGTTGGCTGCTCAGCTCGTGTGGTTTGATCACACCGGCATCACCACAGAGGGCACAGGAAGCACGCAGGGACGGGATCGCGGCACGGATCCGCGGAAGGCTTGCGCCGCGAGCGCTCGTGGGCACCGTCGTTTCGGTGCTTGATCATCGTATCGCTCGGCCTGCTTGACGGCAACACCGACCTTGGGCCGACTTCGCAAGTCGTGATATAGTATGCGGCTGGAAGGGATTCGAGCCTTGTTCAGGAAAGGATGTTGTTCCGATGAGCCGTTATCCGTTGTTCGATCGATCCCGGATCGAGTTAAAGTCGTTTCGGCAGCGAGGCCATGACATGGTGCCATCGCAAGTGGCGCCTCTTTCACCGGCCGCAGCGGACTACCGGCATCCGGAATTCGACGCATTGATCGCCGCCATGACCGAGGCTCGCTGCCAGGGGCGGCCGGTGGTGTGGATGATGGGCGCCCATCCGATCAAGGCCGGGCTGTCCCGCTTCCTGGTCGACCTGATCGAGAGAGGCTGGATCACGCACCTGGCCACGAACGGTGCCGCCACCGTCCACGACTACGAGTTGGCTCTGGGGGAAGGGACCAGCGAGGATGTGGCTCGTTGGATTCGGCAGGGGCAATTCGGTTTGTGGCGCGAACCGGGAAGGCTCAACCGTATCGTCCAACAGGCCGCCGAGCGGGATGAAGGGCTTGGTGAAGGCCTGGGGCGGACGATTTGCGAACAGCGGCTGCCTTGCGCCGATCTGAGCCTTTTTGCGGCAGGCTGGAGGTGTCACGTTCCTGTCACCGTTCACGTGGGGATCGGCAACGACATCATTCACGCTCATGCCGACTGCGACGGCGCCGCCTGGGGACAAGCCTCATACACCGATTTTCTGATATTCGCCCGGACTCTCGAATCGCTCGAGGGGGGCGTCTTCCTCAATGTCGGCTCGGCCGTGACCGGCCCGGAAGTGTTTCTCAAGGCGCTCTCGATGGCGCGCAATGTGGCTCGCCAGGAAGCTCGTTCTCTGTGCCGTTTCACCACGGCGGTGTTCGACCTGGTCGAGCTTCCCGATTCATTTCGGCAGGGGCCGCCCGGCAAGGACCATCCCGCTTACTACTACCGTCCGTGGAAAACACTGCTGGTGCGGACCGTGGCCGACGGCGGCCAGAGCTATTACTTTTGCAGTGACCATCGGCGGACCATCCCGTCGCTGTGGGCGAAGTTGCGGGAATCGCAAGAGCGGCTCGAATGCGCCGCGAGATGGTCGCGAACGGCGTAATGGCTCCCAGACGGGGCGCCCTCTCAGTCTCTCTTCTTCGGCGCGGGTGCTTTTTTCCCGGCTATCGCTTCCCGCAAGCGTTCTTCGATCGCCTCGCGCCCTTGCAGCCACTCCCACTCGATGCGCAGCGCCCACAGAGGCAGTTCGCCGCCAGCGATCGGCGCCAGCTTGACCAGGTCCTTCTCGGTGCAGACGATAGCGCGTGCCTGGTGCCGCCCAGCCGCCGTCACGATCCGATCCCAATCCTGCCGGCCGTATGCGTGATGGTCGGGAAAGACGATCATCGGCAGGGTGGACCGATCGACCGACCGGAGCGTGTTGGCGAACGCCGGCGGGTTGCCGATCCCGCAGACCGGCTGCAGCGGACCGGGCAGTCCTTCGAGCGGGAGCTGGTTGGCGTCACCATCCACCCAGACCGTCGGTTGTTCGCTCACGATGGCCAGAGGGATGCCGGGGTGGTGGGAATCGATCTGCTGGAGCAGCTTTCGTTTGGCGTCGCCTGCGAGTGTTCGGCCTCGAGTCACGATCACGGCGTCGGCTCGAGCCAACGACTGCGGGGGTTCGCGCAGCAGGCCTCGCGGCAGCAGGTGGTTCCACCCCCAGGGCCGTGTCGCATCGATCAGCACCAAATCGACGTCGCGTGCCAGGCGGCGATGCTGGAATCCGTCATCCAGAATGAGCACGTCGGCAGCCAAACGATCGACGGCTTGGCGAGCGACGGCGACGCGGTCGGGGCTTTGCAAATGGGGCACGTCCGGTAGTCGCCGCGCCAGTTCCATCGACTCGTCGTTGGCCGCTCCACGGCGCTTGGCTCCGTAGCCTCGGCTAAGAATGACACAACGGTGTCCCTGCTGCGACAGCCAGGACGCCAGCCAGTGGACGCACGGCGTTTTGCCGGTTCCGCCGACCGTCAGATTGCCGACACTGACCACGGTCGCCGGCGAGCGGAAGGAGGCGAGCCAGGCGCGGTCATACATCCGGTTCCTGGCGCCGACGACGAACCGGTAGGGCAGCTCGGCGCCGGCCAGCAGCAGCCGCGCCGCAGTCGCGCCGACGCCTCGACGCTCTCCCGAGACGACGGAAAGCCACCACTGTTCGACGCGATGCGGGGCCATGAAAGGTGGTACGAACCGATCGGCCGATCAGCGAGGAGACGCTTCGGGTTTGGCTTCCCACGCCCGAATGATCAGCTCTTCGGTCGACCACTTCTTCTGCTGAGCTTCCTTCTTCAGTTTCTGGATGATCTGCAACGCCTCGGCGGCTTTGCGCCGGCCGCGATAGTGCCTGGCGTTCCGTCGGCGATCGTCGGCGAGACGGAAACAGTGCCGGCCGCTCTTTTCTTGGCTGCGGATCAGTGTTCCCAGCTTGGTGGTTCCCTTGTAGACGTCGGTCTCCCCGTTGTCGAAAACGTGAAACGTGAACCCGCCACCTCGGACTTTGTCAATCAACGTTCGTTTGGCTTTTCTGGGCATTGTCATTCCCCTCGCAGTTTACGGCAAATCGCCTCCGCCATTTCCTGAGTTCCCACGGCTGTCGGATCGTCGCGGTGTGGTTTGAGATCGTACGTCACGTCCTTGCCTTCGGCAATCACATCGGCCACTGCCTGCTCGAGTCGTCGGGCGGCGTCCTCTTCGCCCAGGTACTGGAGCATCAGCATGCCCGAGAGGATGAGTGCCGTCGGGTTGACCTTGTTGAGTCCCTTGTATTTGGGAGCACTTCCGTGAGTCGCTTCGAAAACGGCCGAATCGTCGCCGACGTTCATTCCGGGAGCCACTCCCAGTCCGCCGACGATCCCCGCCCCCAGATCGCTCAAGATGTCGCCATACAGATTCGGCAGTACCAGGACGTCGTACAATTCCGGCTTTTGCACCAGTTGCATACACATGTTGTCGACGATCCGGTCCTCGAACTCGATCCCGGAATAATCGGCGGCCACTTTGCGAGCCGTTTCCAGGAAGAGACCGTCGGAGTATTTCATGATGTTGGCCTTGTGCACGGCCGTCACCTTCCTGCGACCGTGCTTGCGGGCGTACTCGAAAGCGCACCGCACGATCCGCTCGGTTCCCGAAACACTGATCGGTTTGATGGAAACGCCGGTTTCCTCTCCCGATGTCTGGATCTTGCGGTCGGCGGGCAGTCCGTTGATGAACTCGATCAACTGCGACGTTTCGGGCTTGCCGGCCTCGAATTCCACGCCGGCATAGAGATCCTCGGTGTTTTCGCGCACGATCACCAGATCGACGGGGACGCTGGAGAAAAAGCTCCGCACGCCCGCGTAGTACTTGCAGGGACGGACGCAGGCGTAGAGTCCCAATTCTTGCCGCAGATAGACGTTGATGCTGCGGAATCCGGTGCCGACCGGAGTCGTAATGGGGGCTTTCAAGGCACAGCGCGTGCGACGGATGCTCTCCATGACCGAGTCGGGGATCGGAGTCCCCAGGCGTTCCATCACATCGACACCCGCTTCCTGCACGTCCCAGTCGATCGCCACACCGGTTGCGTCGACGCACTTCCTGGCTGCTTCAGCCAACTCGGGTCCCGTACCATCACCTGTAATCAACGTCACTTCATGTGCCATGACCGGCTGCTCCCTTTTCCTGACTTGCTGCGCTTTCTGATGGGGCTGTCCACATGCGTCCCACCCACCCGTTGTGGGAGACGCCGAGGCGGCCCGTCGTCGACTCGAGGGCGAGCCACCCCGGGGACATCCCCCAATGTTCCGGCATGATAGCGGCCGGTCGCCTTCGTGACAATGATGTGGCAGACTCGTTTTTTCGGCCGCTCGCCGACGCGCGCGAGAGTGGTCGGCAAACTCTAGTCGGCAACTGGCTACTTCCGCCGCGCAATTGCTGCTAAGATGAGCGTCCGGGCCGGTTTGCCTGCCGGTGTCCTGGCTTGCGTTCCCTGGGTTTCCAAAAGAGGTGACATCGTGCAACATCGCACCGTGCTGTGGGTCGGACTGCTGCTTGCGGGACTGGGACCTGTCTGCTGCGCGCCGGTTGCCGCGGCCGAAGCGGCAACCCAGCGGAAATGGAACGTCCTGTTCATTGCCATTGACGACTTGAACGACTGGGTCGGGTGTCTGAAAGGGCACCCGCAGGTTCGCACGCCAAACATCGACCGCCTGGCACGGCGGGGCACCCTGTTCACGAACGCCCACTGCCAGGCTCCGCTGTGCAATGCTTCGCGCACCAGTCTGCTCACGGGGCTGCGGCCATCGACGACGGGTGTCTACGGGTTGGCACCGTGGTTTCGCACCGATCCGCGGTTCCGAGACCGAGTGACATTGCCTCAGCATTTCAAAGCGGCCGGCTACCACACCATGACGGCGGGAAAAATCTGGCATGGCGGCTACCCGCCTCGGCCGTCTCGAGCTGCCGAGTTCGATCGCTGGGGACCTCGCGCGTCGGTCGGTGCGCGACCACCGAAGAAATTGATCCCACCCACGCCAGAGGGCGATCATCCCTTGATGGACTGGGGGACCTTTCCTCATCGCGACGAAGACAAAGGGGATTGGAAGGTCGCTTCCTGGGCGGTCGAACAACTTTCGTCTTCACCGCCGGAGCCCTTTTTCCTGGCCGTCGGCTTCTTTCTGCCTCACGTTCCCTGCTACGCCACCCCCCAGTGGTTCGAGCTTTATCCGCAAAACGAGTTGTTACTGCCGCCCTATCGAGCCGACGATCGAGCCGACACGCCCGAGTTTTCCTGGTACTTGCACTGGAAGCTTCCCGAGCCGCGGCTTTCGTGGCTCGAGCGGCACAACGAGTGGCGACACTTGGTGCAGTCCTATCTGGCTTGCGTCAGCTTCGTCGACAGTCAAGTTGGGCGAGTGATCGAGGCACTGGAGAAGAGCGGTGTGGCCGATCACACGGTGATTGTACTGTGGTCCGACCACGGGTGGCATTTAGGAGAAAAGGGGATTACCGGCAAGAACACACTGTGGCAGCGATCGACTCACGTGCCGCTGATCTTCGCCGGGCCGGGGATTGCGGCCAAAGCGCGATGTTCGCAGCCGGTGGAATTGCTCGACATTTATCCCACGTTGATCGACCTGTGCGGTTTGCCGAAGCGGGACGATTTGGAGGGACACTCGTTGCTGCCTCAGCTCCAAGACGCCGATGCGCATCGCGAGTTTCCCGCCATCACCACGCACAATCAGGGCAACCATACGGTCCGCTCGCACCGGTGGCGCTATATTCGCTACGCCGATGGTTCGGAGGAACTGTACGATACTCAAGCCGATCCCAACGAGTGGACGAATGTGGCAAACCGCAGCGAGTTTCGTCCTGTCGTCGCCCAGCACGCGAAGTGGCTGCCGAAGATCGATCGGCCTCCGATGGCCGGGAGCAAGCACCGCATCTTGGTGCGGGAGGGGGACGAGTGGATTTGGGAAGGCCGGCCGATCCGACCCGAGGAAAAGGTTGAGTAACGGTCGCTCACTTGTTCGGTTTGGGCGGCAGAGCCAACGTGTCGGGGTCGATGTCGACGGGAGCGCCCTCGGCGGGGACTTCGCGATGCGACGTCCACAGAATGGCGTTGACCAGGATTCTGCGGAAGTCGTCGCGTTGAAAATTGTCGTAGAAATGCCCGAGCGTAGTGGCGAAGGAACGTCCCCCCCCTTCTCGTTCGTACGCCCAACCGACGACCACCTTCTGCCCCCTGGTAGTCACCTGCAGCAGCGGCACAGCGTCGGGGCCCAGTTTGGGGTCGAGATAGAATTCGTCACGAAACGGCGTGTTCTTCCAGCCACGGCTGATGGGATGATCGGGCCGGAGTTGCACGAGGGTCGACGGGCCGGTGCTCAATCCGACGTTGCTGATCCACGTCCCGCCGAGGATCTTCATCCAGGTCGGTCCCAGGCGATCGAAATTCTCCTTTCGCACGGTCGAGGCCCAGTGGATCGTGACCAGTCCCACGCCTTGATTCATCATTTTGAGAAACCGAGCGCGATGGGGACCATCCAGCATCATCTCGGCGGCCGGACTGGTGTAGATCACGATCGTGTCGACCTGCCGAAGCGCGGCGGGATCTTTGGGCCACCGGTTGGCAACGACGGTTTCGATGTTCCCCGAGCGCTCCGCACAGTGGGCCAAAACCTTGGAGGCATGGAGATACATGTGGGATCCCCACGGGTGATCGGGTTCTTTGCCGATGAAGAGTATGCGTGTTTTTTTCGCGGATTCGGGATCCTGTCCGACAGCGCAGGGAGCGCTGAGGGGGAGGGCGACGAGGGGCACCAGCAGCACAACGAAGTTCAAACGGCGATCGGCCATCGTTCCACTCCTCGGGCTCAGGCAGAAACAAGACTGGTGCGGCACGACAAACGCTGGTTACTGCGAAGCGCTGGTTATTGCGGCTTCTCCGGAAAACCCTTCTCCGATCCGTCGGACCCGCCGATTATACCAGAATCCGCCTTTTGAAAAAACGAACGCGGGCTTCGCCCGCAAGGCTGGAGGCTGGAGACCGGAGGCTGTAGGGATGGTGGTGGCAACCGAACGCCGGTGCAGGATGGGCACACGGCGCGTAGATGTCATGAAGTTTTGTGACAGCCTCTTAGCCGCCGAGCCACTTCCCGGCCCCGGGTGTGTTGCTTGCGGCAGGGAGTTTTGGGACAAGCTCTTAGTTCGAGTTTTGCAGATTTCAGCGGATAAATTGATATCGGCCTCCACGCCAAATTGGGATAGATTGTGATTCAACCGTCACAAAACGTCCCTTCAGCGAGGAGGCCGA
>JALSIV010000265.1 GCA_026989685.1 Pirellulaceae bacterium
ATCGTGCTCGTCATCGTGACGCTGGGCGTCTATCTGGGGCCCGGCGTTGTGGGACGCTACGCGGCCGACTGGGTGACCGCTCGAGCCGTGCCCGAATTGGCCGACCGGCTGCGCGTTGCCCGTTGGACGCTGGCATGGAACCGGGCCGTCGAACTCGAGGAGGTCGAACTGCTGGACGATTCCGGCAAAGTCGTGTTGCAGATCGAACGGATCAGTACCGACTACGCGTTGGCGCACTGGCTGGGCCGTCCGACGCGACTGGGAAACATCCGGCTGGAGTCGCCCGAACTTTCGATCGTGTTCGACGACGAAGGGTGCAACCTGGCCCGCGTGCTCGAGCCGTTGCTGGAACGTCCGGCCGGACCGTCGGCGCAGCAAATCCAATTGGAAGTGACGGACGGGCAAGTTTCCATTCGCAACACACGGACCGGACGAACCGCCCGCTGCCGTGCGGTCCAGGCCAAGCTGCGTTGGGACCAACAGACCTCCGAGTCGAAGTCCCCGGCCGCGTTGGAACTGTCCGGTAAATGGCTGCCCGATGATTCCGAATCCAGCGCGCGGGCCTGGTCGCTGGAAGCCAAGGGAACGGCTCGCAGCAAAGCCCCCACCCTGGATGCTCTCACCTGGAACGTGCGGATCGATCGGCTGCCGCTGGCACTCGTCGAGTCGGCGCTGCCATGGGAGCTGGACTTGGGAGGCCAGATCATCGGAGCGCTCAGATGGGATGGTCAGTTATTGTCCTGTGAGGACTTGAATTGGAGGAGTCCGGCGGGACGCGTGGCACTCACCGGCCGTCTGACTCCGGCACTGTGGCGGTCCGCTGAAAACTGGCTGGAATACGAGGGTCCGCTGAGCGCGACTTGGGAAGTGCGGCTCGACCGGCTTTGGCCCCGGATCCGGCGCTGGTTCGGCGACGCGCCCGGCGACATCGAATCGGGACGCCTCGCCGGCGAGTTCACCTGGCGTGTGGAAGAGAACACGCCGCTGGTATCCGGCCGGCTTCACGCGGACGACGTGAGGACGCGGGTCGGTCAAGATCGCCATGACTGGAACATGCCGCTGGACGTGAGTTGGACGATTGCCATGCCGAACCGGAGGATCGAGGTCCGTCGCGTGTCGGCCCAAGCGCCGTTCATGGATGCCACCGGCAGTGGAACGGTGGAGCAAGGTCGGTTGGAGGCCACGATCGACCTGGCTCGCTTTCAACAACTGTTGGGCAGCGCGGTGCTGCCTCGAGGCGTTGCCATCGGCGGGCAAGCCGACGTGAACGGATCGTGGGAGCAAACGGAGACCGGCCTGTCGGGAAGCCTGCAGTGGGTGGGCTTGCGCGTGCACATCGCCCTGGGGCCGGAGCGGGAACTGCTGGAAGAACGCCTGGAAGGGACCATGAGTTGGCTGCGCCGTAACCGGGAGAACGGTGTGACCGATCTCCGGTCGGCCCACTGCCGGCTCCGATCAGGAAGCGACACACTTGTGGCATCTCTACGGCAGGCGACGACCTGGAGAGGCCGCGCCACTCAATGGCCGCTGCAACTTCACCTGGAGGGTGACTTGCGAGGCTGGGCGCGGCGACTAAGGCCGTGGATCTCGCCGGCTGCCTCCGATCCACAACTGCCGCAGGGCACGTTTCACGCCGACGCCACCGTGGTCGTCACGGCCGACAGCCTGGAAGTCGCTCAAGCCAGTGCTTCGGGCCAGGAACTGCGCTGGACGCCTCGCGGCATCCAGTGGCACGAACCGGTGTGGCGTCTGACTGCGGAAGATGCTCAATGGCAGTTCGACCGCGGCATACGGGCCGGACGTATCATCGTGCAATCGACCAGTGTCGCCGCCTCGTTGATCGAGTGTCAGTGGACCACTCCGCCCGATCCTTCCGCCGTCACCGGAAAAGCTCTCGTGCGGGGAGACTTGCGCAAACTGCAGCGATTGGCCGCAGTGTGGGGAGGATCGTCGATGCCGGCCGACGTGTCGGGCGAGCTGGTGGCCAATCTCTGGGCGAGCAAGGAGCAGGGTGGTCGTCCCGAGTGGAAGGCCAAGTGGACCGCTCGATCGCTGCGCGTCGACACGCGCCGGAAGGAGGCGACTCGGCCCGCATTCGCCGCGCCCGAGCTTCGTGGAGTTGCACGAGTCTCTTCGGACGAAACGGGTGCCCTCCGCATCTCCGAGTTTCAGGCGGAGTTGCCGGAGGCTCTTTCGGTCAGCATGACAGGTCTGTGTCATCTCGATCGGCCGAACCGGCCGTTCCGACTGAAAGGGACGGTGAAGTACGATTGGGAATCGTTGCGGCCGTACCTCCCGGCCTCCTGGAAGGTCCGCGCCAGGGGGCAAGCCGAACAGCCGATCCAGTGGGAAGGGACGTTGCCGCAAGAGGGCTCGTGGGTCGACGCCCTGCGCCGCGACTGGCTGGCGCGGACGACCGTTTCCTGGGAGGCACTCGAGGTGGGGGACTTGCAGATCGGTCCGGCGACGACTCGGGTCGGCTATCAGCGCGGCATGCTGACCTGCGACCGAATCGACACCACCGTGGGAACGGGGCGACTCACGCTGCGACCGTGGCTCGATTGGCGCGGCGAGCCGGCTCATTTGCGCTTCGATCCGCCGGCTGCCGTCACGGGAGTCAAGCTGACTCCGGAAGTCTGCCGCGGCTGGCTGCAATACGCCATTCCCTTGCTGGCCGACGCGACGACGGCCGAAGGCGAGTTCTCGGTGGAGACGCAACGATTCGACTGGCCGATCGGCGAAGCGAGGAAGGCCAGCATGGAAGGGACGTTGCAAGTCGAGCAAGCTCGCATCGGCGCCAGTCCCCAGGTGCGCCAGATGTTGGCGGCACTCGATATCGCCGCCAAACTCAACGGTCGAGGCGGCGTCGATCCCAACCGTCAGCGGCGGCTGGAAGTGCCGCGGCAGACGGTGAACTGGAAGATGGTCGAAGGTCGCATTCATCACCAGCCGTTGAAGATGCGGATGGGGCGGTTGGAGTTGACGAGCCAGGGCTCGGTCGGGTTGGATGAGACGATCGACGTCGTGCTGGCGGTGAAGATCCCCGAGGATTGGCTGGCGGGTCGGCCGCTGTTGGCCTCATTGCGAGGCCAGACGCTCGTGTTCCCGTTGCGGGGCACGTTGAAGAACCCGAAGATGAGTTCCGACGCGCTGAAGGTGATCAGCGAACGGATGATGCAGGGAGCCGCCGATGAGCTGCTCAAAAGCGGCTTGAACCGGCTGTTCGGAAACTAGAGCGGCTCGCGGTCCCGGCCTTCATTCCGGCGGAGCGAACCCGCGCCGCATAGTGTTCTCCGTGATGGTCTTGGGAATCACGTATTGGAGCAGGTAGTCGGAGCCTCCCGCCTTGCTGCCGATCCCGGAGAGTTTGAAGCCGCCGAAGGGCTGGCGGCCCACGAGAGCTCCCGTGATGCCCCGGTTGAGATACAAGTTGCCGACTTCCATTTCGCGGCGAGCTCGATCGAGGTGAGCGGGACTGCGAGAAAAGATGCCGCCGGTCAGCGCGTAATCGACGCCGTTGGCGATGCGGAATGCTTCGTCGAGATCTTCTGCCGAGAGAACCGCCAGCACCGGACCGAAGATTTCTTCCTGAGCCAGCCGAGCGTCGGGAGCCACATCGGCGAAGATGTGCGGGCCGACGTAGTAGCCGCTGCGAGCGAGCTCGCCGACGTCGACTGCGAGAGCTTCGGTTCCTTCTTGCCGACCGATTTCGATATATCGCAGGATTCGGTCGCGGGCCTCTTGGTCGATCACGGCCGAGACGATGGTGGCCGGTTGTTCGGCAGGGCCGATCGGCAGCGAGCGGGTGGCTTCGATCAAGCGGTGGAGGAAGGCATCGTAGACGTCCTTCAGCACGATGACGCGGCTGCAGGCGGAACACTTCTGGCCTTGGAATCCGAAAGCGCTGTAGACGACTCCGGCGACGGCTTCGTCGAGATCGGCATCGCGATCGACGATCACCGCGTTCTTCCCACCCATCTCGGCGATCACACGTTTCACGAACTTGCAACGCTTGCCCGAAACCTGGGCGGCTCGAGCATGGATGGCAAGGCCGACCTCGCGCGACCCGGTAAAGGCAATGAGATGGACGTACGAATGTTCGACGAGCGCGGCCCCGACCTCCTCTCCTTTGCCGGGCAGGTAGTGCAAGACCCCGGGCGGGATACCGGCTTCCAGAGCCAGTTGCATCAGTTTCGCGGCGATGATGGGGGACTGTTCGGCCGGTTTCATGACGACCGCGTTGCCGGTGGCCAGGGCGGCCGCCGTCATGCCGGTGAGAATGGCCAGAGGGAAATTCCAAGGAGCGATCACGGCGGCGATCCCGCGAGGCAGATAGACGAACCGGTTTTCCTCTCCGGGAACGTCGGCGCCTCGGCAAGCCGCCAGCCGCTCGGCGCCTTCGGCGTAGTATTCGCAGAAGTCGATGGCTTCACAGACGTCGGCGGTGGCTTCGCGCCACGGTTTGGCCGACTCGAACACCTCCCACGCGGACAGCTCGAAGAAGTCGCGCCGCATCAAGTCCGCCAGCCGGCGCAACTTGTCGCTTCGCCGGCGGGCCGGCAGGCGCGCCCAATCGGCTCGAGCCGACCGGGCCGCCTGCACGGCGCGATCGGCATGGGAGGCATCGGCCGAAGCGGTCGTTCCGACCTGGCGAGTGAACTCGTAGGGGACGACGGAAGCGAGCCGCCCTTCGGTATCGACCGATTCACCATCGATCACGAGCGGGCAGTGGCAGCCCAGTTGTGCGCCGACGCGGCTGATGGCCGCTTGCATGGCCATCCGATTGGCTTCGACGGCGAAATCGACATGCGGTTCGTTGGCGAATTCCGCGTTGCAGGAGTGGGGATCGGCGTCCGTCATGGTGGGGTCCTGGTCCTAGGATGCGGGAGAATTCGATGAAATGCGGGTGCGGCGGCCGTCGGTTTTTTCACTTGCCAGCGGGTCGCGGAGGAGAACCTCCACCGGAGCCTGTTCGTACAGGCCGGCTCGCAGGAAGGAGTCGTTCGACGTGTTTTCCAACAGTCGGCGCACCAGGTAAGCCATACCGGGAATCAGTTCGCCATACGGCATGTAGACCCGCACCCGGTAGCCTTGCTCGGCGAGTGCTCGTTTCTCGACATCGGCCATGCCGTAGAGCATTTGCACTTCCAGGCCGTTCTTGGGGATCCCCAGAACCTGGGCCGTTGCCAGTCCGTGAGCCAGCGAGCGGATGTTGTGGCTGGCCAAAGCCGGGCGGAGATGATCGATGTGTTGCATCACGTACCGCGTCGCTCGTTCGAACGTGGCATCCGACTGCCATTTCTGTTGGAACACGGGGATGGGCCAGTGTTCGGCTCGGGCATGCACCGTCTCGTAGTCCCAATACGCGCCTTTGACCAGCCGCACCCATACCGGCGTGCCGCGCTGCCTCGCCCACTCGGCCAACCGGTGCAGATCGTGAAGGGCGCTCTTGAGGTAGCACTGGATGACGATGCCCACATCGGCCACCTGGCGAAATTCGTCTTCCATCAAGACGGCCTGGAAGATTTGGAGTGTCAAGTCTTTCTTGTCGTACGACTCCATGTCGACATTGATAAAGGCCTGATGTTGTTGGGCGATCCGCAGCAGTTGTCGGAATCGTTCCCCCGCCCGCTCGAAGACTCCGGCCGGATCGATGGGGTCGAAGTGGCAGTCGAGCGCCGAGAGTTTGATGGAGAGATTGAAACGGGGGAGGGGTCCCAACACTCCCTGGTCGAGTTGCTCGATGGCGGGCCATTGGTTGACTTGGGGGGCCACACCCTCGATCAGGTCGACATACGCGCGAAAGTAGGCTTCGGCTTCCGATTCGCTGATCACCGCTTCGCCCAGGATGTCGAGTGTAAAGGTCTGGCGTTGCTTGCGGGCCCGTCGTGCCGACTTGAGGACTTGAGCGGTGGTACTTCCGGCAATGAAACGGCGGGCGAAGTCGGACGACGCGAGCGTGGCGGCACGAGCCAGCATGGCGCGGGTCAGCGCGTTGCTGCGGCCGAAGCCCAAAACCGAACGCAGCCACCAGGGAAGGGCATCCGGCACGCGATCAAGATACTCCAACAGGTGCCCGGCGATCTCCTCGCTGGACTTGAGCATGGGGAGTACGTCGACGAAGCGGAACAATTCGACCTTGAGATGCTCATCGCGCATGGCCCACGCCATCACGCGGTCGTCCCACCAGCGACGCTGCCAGAGGCGCGGCCGATCGGCACGAAACTGGTCGAAAAGCCGGCGGCCGATGTCCTGAGTGGCGACGGAGATCTGATCGAGTTGCTCGGGTGTCAGATCGGATTCCCAGGGGGGCGGCAGTGGTGCGGTGGGGGCGGCCATCCGTGGAGTTCGACCTTGTCAACAAAGGGTGAGGCTCGCAGAGGTCCGGGCGGACGGGGACTCGAGTCCGAGCGATCGGCACGGCGTCTCGTCACGGCGTGTCACTGCTGTTGCTGCTGCTGAATGTACTCCCATTCGTCCCGTTGCCGATAGTATTCGCGCAGTCGCTGGAGTTTGAAGTCGCTGGGGAACGGAAGGTCCAGTTGCGACAGGACGGACTCGTAGTTGTCGATCGACGGTTTGAGATCTTCCGCCATGATATCGGTGATCAGTTCGGGGTGAGCGTCGAAAATGCGCGCCCAGCGGTCCCAGGCCGCCTCGTACGCCTTCACGGCGCCTTCGGGATCGCCGTTGGCTTTCAGCCGATCGCCCTCTCGCACGAGTCGCCGGGCCTCGGCAGTGTTTTTTTGTTGTTCGATGTCGGAGCGTTTCAGCCAGTATTCGAAGTTGATGACGGCTCGCTGGTTGTCGATGGCTCGCGCCGCCTTCCTCTTTTCCTCGATGCGCCGAATCAACTCCCGTCCCCGAATCTTCTTATCCTCGGGAAGGCGGTCGACAACTTCGCCGTCGCCGACGAAGATCTCGTCCCCAAGCAGCATGTGCCGCAGGCCTCCCACGATTTCGTTCTGCTCGGCGGTCCGCTGCCGCCAGGGAGTGGCCAGAGCCTCCCGCTCTTCGTCGGTCAACTTGGCCTCGCGCTCCTTGCGGATGCGTTCTCGCAAGCCCGGTTCCAACGCGTCGAGTTTGGCCTGCAAATCCTCGATTTCCTTGACGATCCGGTCGAGGTCGTGGAGGCGGATGGTGCGGCCATCGTACAGGGCGATTTCCTCATTGCCGAACTCGTTGAGTTCCCGGTATCCCCAGCCCCAGGCGCTGCGGGTGATTTCACCGGGAGTCAGTTCGTCGGTGATGGCTTGCGCGTAATTGATGACTTGCTTGTGCGGGTCATGGAAGAACAGCACGGCTCCTCGCTTGCGTTTGGTGATCGATTCGGACTCTTCGTTGAGTCTCATCCATTGCACGGGGATCCCCGCGATGTCGACGTCGATGGAACGTTCATACCACAGTTTCGACACCAGCCAATTGTCCGGCTTGCCTTCCGCCCCGCGGCTCTCATCGACATTGACATACTCGTTCAGTTTCTCATGAAAGTCGGAGTCATCGTGAAACAGTTGGCGGAACTCCCGGTGTTCGTCGGCGGTTCCCAGCTTGTGACCGGTGAACCACCCCAGCGACCACAGCAATCTCGGGTTGCGGCGGTTGTAGCGCGTACCCGTCATGAGGAACTCGATTCCGCGCTTGACCCACAAGTAGCGGTGTTCGTAGTGGTCGAATTCCTTCGACACGTTGTAGGAGACGTTCCAGGCTTGGTAGTCCCAGACGGAGATGTAATGCGGTTGCAAGCGGCGGAGCGTATTGAGCGTGGCGGCGAACTTGTCCCAGTTTTCCTTCGTGCGGTAATCGTCGGCTCGACTCCACAGAATCCACGCCGCAATGCCTCGCAGACCGAGCGTAGCCAGTTTCATCGTCTGGCTCGCCGGATCGATCTCGCCCAACTCGGCCGGCGACAGTCCCATGTCGTGGCGCATCTGGGCCAGCGTACCGCCCCCCTGCAGTTGGCCGCTGTCGTCGCGAACCTCCGGCCTTCCCAGCCAGAACAGGGGAAACAGCAGCAACACGATCCCGCCCAGATAGGCGACCTTGCGATACAACACGGTGCGAGCATTCATCCCGCCACCTCTCGGCTCTTGAGGAAAAAGTATCCCACCAACGAGAAGACCAGCACGTACGCCAGCGCGGAAATGGCATGCCGTCCCACGATCGTTCCCGGAATATCGTAGTTGTACGCGACGAACTCGGTCATCTTGGTGATGTTCCGAAACGTCGGCAACATGGCCGAGAAGACGTGAAGGATCTGGGAGAAGATCCAGTCGGCCTTCTTGATGGTCCACTCCACCCAAGGCCATTTCAGCTCGAGCGGCGTCATCAAGTTGTCTTGTTTGACGATACGGATGAACGCTTCCAGCGGCCCGCCGCCGTAGATCTCCCCCTTCGCCATCCGCTCGATGAAGGCTTGCCAATAGCCGATGATGAACGTCACGATGGTCGCCACCAGAGCGATCGGGCTCTTCAGCAGCGTGCTGTACATCACGGTAATCGCGATGATGATCACCATCTGCAGCCAGATGATGATGTATCCCTTGATGAAGTTGAACCAGAAGTAGCCGTCGGGCATGCGGATGTACACATCGGCGGCCGCCATGCCGAAGTACTGAGCGTTATCGTCGCACTGGATCTTGATCATCATCCGGCCGTCGGAGATCAGATCGCGGAACAGATCGAGTTCTTCCGACGCTTCCCCGGTCACTCGATAGCGGTAGAGCTTGCGGGGAATGTAGATGATTTGTTCCTGGAATTCCTGCGAGGCGAAACTGATCGGTTCGGCGATCAGGTTCTTCGTCGGGTCGGGATGCTGGATATAGAGCACGCCCCGCACCGGCACCTTGATCTCTCCCATATAGGTGCGGAAGACTCGCAGGTTGAGCGCCAAGGCGATTCGGCCATCCGGAAAATCCTGCTCGCGGATCCCGTCGAACGTCCAGATGGCCGCCTGCTTGGTTCCCCCTTCGATGTATGAGCGGTACTCGTAAACGTAACCGACATTCACGCCCTTGTTGGTCGGATTGCCCTGGCGATCCAGAAAGCGGAGCCGGCCGAACTTGGGAACGCGGGCAATCAGTTGGTCCCGTGGCGGAGAAAAGGTCACCTTGCCGTCGCCCGACCGCTGGACCGAGTGCCAGTGCTGGTGCACCATCTCCGTGGTGCCGTTTCCGTCCGGGCCGATCCGGAACTTGTGGCGGTGGTACCGGTCCCGTGTCGTCTTCCCTTGCCATTCCTGCTTGCCGTCTTTCCCCGTCTTCGGTTCCAGAGCCCCTTCGACGGTGTGGTGGTGCCTCATGCCGCGCACCACGAAGACGTAACTCACCGCCATCATTCCCGCCAGGATCAACGTTCCCACGGCGGTGAAGCCCAACATCCGGCCGAGTACGATTTCCGAAGCGCGAACCGGCTTGGTGACGACCGTGTAGATGGTCCGTTGGGCAATGTCGCTCGGGAGACTGAAGACGCTGACGAACAGAGCCAGGAAGAGCACCAAAAAAGTAGTCGTCGTCAGCACGAAACTCAGATAGAGCCGCGCCGGATGCTCGCTCTCGGTATCGAGAAAGAAACCCGCGAACAGGAAGAAGATGGCGAACACCGCGAACACCACCAGGACCTTCCGCCGAATGGCCTCCTTGATGGCCACGTATGCGATCGCGCCGGTCCGCCGCAAGGAAAAATACGCGAAGTCGTGGGCGAAGGCCGTACCGATGCCGCGGGCTACGGCAACAGCGCCTTCGATCGGACCGTAACGGATACCCGATACGATGTACCCGATGACGATTCCCACGATCGTCAAGATCAGCGATGCGATCAGGGCGAAGAGGATGGCGCTGCCGATCCAGTCGTAGAAAGAACTAAAATCGCTAAGATCGATTTCCATGGCGGATCAGCATCAGCGGTGAAGGGACCGAGTCGTTTTGGAGCCTGTAACGACGCCCGCCGCGCCGCTTTCCGGCCTCGGGCGTGTGCTTGCAGCATGGAGTCTTGTGACAGCCTCTTAGTGGGAGTCCGAAGATGACGAAGAGGCTCCGGGAGCTCGTTTGCCCGGTCGAGCCTCGCTTTCGCGTACGATTCTCATGAACAAGTCCTTGAGGGTGCTTGTCGCCTGCGACTCGTGCACGACTTCCGATCCGTACTTGGCGACCAATGCATCGAGTTCCTTGCGACCTTCCGGAGGCAACGCCCGCAGCCGCACGTCGATCTCGTCCTTGACGGTGAGCAGATCACTGAGCCGGCCCTGTTCCTTCAACTCGCCGTTGTACAAGATCGCCACGCGATCGCAAACGTCCTGAATGTCCGGCAACAAGTGGCTGCACATCACCACGGTCTTGCCGCGAGCCTTGAGCTCCAGGATCATCTCCTTCATATCATCGGTTCCCAGCGGGTCGAGCCCCGTCGTCGGCTCGTCGAGCAGCACCAGATCGGGGTCGTTGATCAGGGCTTGAGCCAGGCCGATGCGGCGCGTCATTCCCTTGGAGTATTCTCGCAGAGGCCGGCGGCGAGCCCAGTTCAGCTTCACCATGTCGATCAGCTCATTCGTGCGCCGACGCCGCTCGGCGGCCGGCATGTTGAATAACCGGCCGTAGAAATCCAACGTCTCTTCCGCGTTGAGGAACTTGTAGAGATACGATTCTTCGGGCAGATAGCCGATGCGGTCGTTCTTGCGGGCGTCGGTCGCGTCCTTGCCGAATACCAGAGCTCGACCGCTGGTGGGGAACAGCAACCCCAGGATCAACTTGATGGTGGTCGATTTGCCCGAACCGTTGGGGCCCAGCAGTCCGAAGATTTCGCCCGGTTGGACCTTGAGGTCCAGCGCTTTGACGGCTCGCACCTTTTCTCTCCCCCAAAAGTCCCGGAACACCTTGGTCAGACTTTGGGTTTCAATGACCGGTTGAGTGGCCGTCGATTCGGTCGCCGCAGTCTCGGAAGCGACGTCAGTTGCCATGGCAGGTCTCGCTGAGAAGTTGCATTGATTCGGACGACTCCACGACTTGGCCGCCGCCCAGGATCACACCGACCTTTGCCTACGCAGCAATCGATCCTCGAGTTCGCCCCGGGCGGGTCGGAGCCCCCACGGGCTCGCCAACCACCCTCGGCGGCTCGGAGAAGGAGCGGATCGGGCGGGCGAGCGCCACTCCTTGGCACGAGCATGATTGCCCAGCCAAGTGGGAAAGGTCTAGTATAAGTCGGACCGGGCGGGCTGGCAACGCACGCATTTTTACCACTGGGCCAATCGCTTCTCCCTGTGCCAATGACCGACGCCGAAGCCACGGACGGGTACCACGACGCCATCCGCTACCTGTACGAACGGATCAATTACGAACGTCGAGCACCGGTGCCCTATCAAAGCCGGTACTTCAAATTGGATCGGATGCGCCGGTTACTCGGGCAGCTCGGCGACCCCCACCGCGACCTTCAACCCATCCACATTGCCGGGAGCAAGGGTAAGGGATCGGTGGCCGCGCTGGTTGCCGCCGCCCTCACCGCCGCCGGCTATCGTACCGCCCTCTTTACCAGTCCGCATTTGGAAAAACTCGAAGAGCGATTCGCTATCGACGGGATGGCATGTTCGCCCGCCGAACTGGTCGCACTGGTGGAAATGGTCCGGCCGGCAGTGGCCGCGCTCGACACCGAAGCGTCCAGTTGGCAAGAGCTGCCGACGTTCTTCGAGATGGTGACTGCGATGGCACTGGTCTACTTCCAGCGGAAGTCGGTCGACGTCTGCGTGCTGGAGACCGGTTTGGGGGGCCGGCTCGATGCCACGAACGTCTGCTCTCCCAGTACCACCATTGTCACCAGCATCAGTCTCGACCACACTCGCCAGCTCGGGTCGACGCTCGAACAGATCGCCGGCGAAAAGGCGGGGATCATCAAACCGGGTGTACCGGCCGTCACCGGAGTCGTCGATCCTGGGCCACTGGCGGTGATCGAGCGAACGTGTCGCGATCGGAATGCACCGTTGTGGCGGCTCGGTCGAGAGTTCACCGTCGAGACGCTGGAAATGGAGGCCGCGGGGACCCGGTTTCGCTACCGGGACGAACAGGGGACCATCGAGGCTCGAATCCCCCTACTGGGAACGCACCAGGCAGGCAACGCGGCGGTGGCATTGGCGGCCTTGCGCGTATGGGAAGAGCGGCGGGTTGCCGGCGGCTGTCCGCCGCTGTGTTGGAGTCGGATTTCCGCCGGCTTGGCGCGGGCTCAGTGCCGCGCCCGGATCGAGTTATTGGGAGTCGATCCTCCCATCGTGCTCGATGCCGCTCACAATCCGGCTTCCATCGACGCCCTGTTGGCCACGCTCCGTCACTGTTTTCCCCGGCAAGCGTGGGTGGTCGTGTTCGGCACGAGTGCCGACAAGGATGCCGCTGCCATGTTGACCCGGCTGGCTCCCTTCGCCCGTCACCTCATTCTGACGCGCTACCAGTCGAATCCTCGTGGTGCCGTTCCGACTCGACTGAAGGAAATCGTCGATTCGGTGTCCGAAGCCGGTCCGTCGAGTTGCCGGGTTCGCGAGTCGCCGGTGGAGGCGTGGGAGGAAGCCGGCCGGCTGCGCGAGCAGCGCGGGCTGGGTATCTGCGTCGCGGGGTCGTTTTTCCTGGCGGCAGACCTGCGCTCGCGGATGGTCGCCGCCGGCTCGGTCGACCGGGACGGGGAGCGGGGTGGACGAGCGCCCCTCGGAAGTGATAGGCTATAACCATCGTAGTCGGAGTTCGTGCGTCCGCTGGACCTTCCCACCGCGAATGGCTTCCCACCCCTGCTCCGTCCAGCGCGGAGCTCTCACGCAGACTTCGGTGCTGGGCCTCTCTGCGCCGGGAGTGGCCGCCGGGCGCACGACCCAGATGGGGATGTGGCGAAAGGCGACCGAGGATTCACGTAAGGGAAAAAGGAAGGGTACTGTATGGGAAAGAAAGAAGAAGCTCTGGAAGTCGAGGGGGTCGTGACCCAGGCCCTGGCCAACACACGATTCCGCGTGCAGCTCGACACCGGCAATGAAGTCCTGGCTCACGTCGCCGGTCGCATGCGCAAGCATTTCATTCGAATCGTGCCGGGGGACCGCGTGCGGGTAGAACTCTCGCCCTATGACCTGACCAAAGGGCGCATCACTTACCGAGAGCGGTGAAGCTGCGGCGACCACTGCGCTGTGCGGGTTCCTTGAAACCGCGAGCAGCCGATTCGGGTAGTAGCTACCGGCCTTGGCAATCGCTGTCACGATCCCGCCTCTCGTTTTCGTCGAGGAAGCCCTCATGCTGGGAAAAATCGCTGCCGTCGCGGGTTGGATAGGTTCGTGTTTCGCAGTCGCCCTGGCATGCGGACTCTCTTTCGCCGCCGAGCCCGAAAGCTCGCGACCGGTAGCCGTCGTTGCCGCAGCCAGCTTGGATCGGTTGCTGGGTGACGCCACGTTTTTGGCGCGAGAGATGGCTGGACCCAATGCGGGTGCCGCCACCACGCTTCTTTCCGCCTGGCTCAACGGCGTCGACCGTTCGAAGCCGCTGGGCGTGCTGTTTTATCTGGAGGAGCGCGGTCCTCGAGGGATCGGCTTCCTTCCCGTCCAGGACTATGCCGGCTTGAAGAAGCGGATCGAAGAGAAACTGGGCAATGCCGAAGACACCGGGCAGCAGATCTACCGTTTTCAGGTGGGCGGACAGACGTCGGTCTACTTCCGCCACGTCGATCCATGGGTCTACATTGCCGATGCCCGGCGGCACTTATTGAACGTCCCCCCGGCCCCGGCAACTTTCGCGGGCGACTGGATGGACGGCGCCACGGCCGCCTTCCGCTTCGACTTCTCCGCTCTTTCCCCCGGGGTCCGCCGCCGCATCGATGAGACCGTCTCCGGATGGCTGAACGTCTTGGGCGAGCTGCCGTCGCTTCCCGACGCGGCCGGCGATCCACGGTTGCAATTGCAGCAGCAACAACTGCGCACCGTCCGGCGGTTCTTGCGCGACGCCCAAACCGTCACACTCAGCCTGCGAGCGGAGCCCGAACACGACCGGGTTTCCGCTCGTCTTCGGTTGCATTTCGCCGCCGACAGCGAATGGGTGCGGCTCCTCCGAGAGGCCAAGCAGCGACAAGCCGCGAGCGGCGGCGTGTTGGCCTTGCGCCATCCCGACGCCGCCCTTACATTCTTTCTGCGCAACCACCTCAGCGCCGACGACTGTGAGACCTGGAAGACGTCGATCGCCATCATGAAGCAGCAGGTGGCGACACTACTGTCGGTTTCCGATGCCGAAGGCGCCGACCAGCAGGAAGTGTTGGCGTTCGCGGATCGACTCTTCGACCAGTTCCAACAGACGATCAACGAGCGGGACCTGGCCGTCTCGGGCACGCTGTGGCTGGAGGACGACACCACACGGTTCGGCGTGGCGGCTCGAGTCGCCGATGGGCCGGCCGTGGAAAAGGCATTTCGGCAATTCCTGGAAAAGCTGGGGGATCGATCGGGAAAGCCGCAACCGGCGCTGGATGTTGCGCAAGTCGACGGGGTGGTGATGCACCAGTTGCGACTCGACTTGCCCGACTCCGAAAAAGAGGCCCGTTTGGTGTTCGGACCGCAGCTTGTCGTCACGTTCGGTTTTGGAGAGAAAACGATCTACCTGGTGCTTGGCAAAGAGAGCGCCGAGTGGCTGAAACAGCAGCTTTCCCGGCCGCAACCTTCTCAACTCCCTGAGGGAGTCGTCTCGGAAATCGTCATCGCCTTGCAGCCCTTGCTGAGGAATCTGCCCGAGGCCGACGAAACGAAACGGGCTCAGATCCGAAGACTGGCTCGCTTGCTCGAAACCGACAACGGCCGGCCTCGGGACCGGATTCACTTGACGGTCTCGCAAACGACTCGCTCCATCCAGTACGACCTGGAGGTCGACGCACCGGTCTTCAAACTGCTGGCGTCCTGGGGACGCCAGTCCTCACCACGCCGCTGATTTACTGCCGCTGCCATTCCCATGCCGAATTCTCTGTTGGTCACCCGGATCGCCGGCGTTCCCGTTGCCGAGATGGTCGCCGCCTATGGGACGCCGTTTTATGCCTACGATGTTGCCGCGATCGCGGCTCGCGTCGAACGCCTCCGGCCATTCGACGTCGTGCGTTATGCGCAAAAGGCCTGGTCGCACATCGCCGTGCTCGATTGGCTGCGAAAACGCAATGTCCTGGTCGACTCGGTCAGTGCCGGCGAGATTCTCCGCGCGTTGGCGGCCGGCTATTCTCCTCACGGCGATCCGCCGCCGGTCGTCTACACCGCCGACATCTTCGACCGGGACGCTCTCGGCTTGGTGGTCGAACACGGCATCCATGTCAACTGCGGGTCCTCCGACATGATCGGTCAATTGGGAGAAGTGGCGCCGGGCAGCTCGATTACCCTGAGAATCAATCCCGGGTTCGGGCACGGCCACTCGCAGAAAACCAATACCGGGGGCCCTCAATCGAAGCATGGGATCTGGCACGAGGAGCTGGAGGAATGCTTGCGGCGAGCCGATCGGTTCGGTCTTGCCGTGACCGGCATCCACATGCACATCGGTTCCGGTTGCGATTTCGAACATCTGTCACAAGTGTGTCATTCGATGG
>JALSIV010000266.1 GCA_026989685.1 Pirellulaceae bacterium
CGTCGCCGCCTCCCATGGTGGAAAGACTGAGCGGCGTGGCTTGCACCTGAGGCAACGACACCTTTTCGATTTCGGACTCGTAAACGTCCCCGCTATAGGCTTCGAACATCAATTGGACCTGGTGTCCTTTGCGGACCAGTTCGATCACCGATTGATCGATCAGCAGTTCGGCATACAGTCGCTTGGGATCGCCCACTTGGCAGATGGCATCGCTGGGCTGCAGGAACGCGCCCCGATTGCGAGGTTCCAGCAGCGAACCGGACCAGGATCCGAGTTCTCCCGGCTGGGTGCCCTCGCGACGTTCGGCCACCGGGAAGACGATGCCCGAAACGGGCGCCCGGATCTCCAACTCGGCCAGTTCCTTCTCTTTGGCCTCGAGTTGTTTGCGATAGGCCTGCAGTTGCTCCTGAATCTCCTTGACCCGCAGGCCGGCCGCCTGCCGGTGCCGGGCCTGCCGCCACACGCTCTTGAGTTCGATCTCCAGTTCGGCGATCCGCCCCTTCAAGTCGAGCACCTCGATGTGGAGATTGGCGTTGTCGAGTTTCGCCAGCACCACTCCCTGCTCGACCCACTTTCCCGGGATGGCCTGCACGTCGACCAGCCGACCGGGAACCGCGGCATAGGCGGTCGCCGCGTCGCCCGGTTTGACGTTGAACGAGCAGTCGACGTGGTACGGGAGCGGGATGAACAGCACACCGGCGATCAGTGCGGCCACCACGGCCAGCGATATGGCCACTCGATGTCGTTTCACTTTGTGCATCCTCCCCGGTATGTAGAAGAACTTGCCCAGTTGCCACAGCGGCTGGACGACCAGCCCGAAGAAGCCGATGGCACCGATCATCCGCCCGATCACTTGCAGCCCGTACGGCTCGAGCACCTTGTTCAAAAACAGCAAGATCGACAGTACCACGATCCAGCGGTAGACCACGGCCGCGATGGTATACATCCCGAACCAGAAGCGGTTCTCGCGAGGCAGAAACGGGTTCTCCGGCTGCTCGATCCCCAGACACAGGTCGACCATGAACCGCTTGAGAATCTCCGTCGACTTCTGCCGCAAATTGGGAATCTCCAGAATATCCATCAAGATGTAGTATCCGTCGAACCGCAGCAGCGGATTGCCGTTGAACAGAATGGTGCTCACCGAGCAGATGAACATGACGCGCAGCGCCAGTTGGTTCACCAGCGTCTCCTGGTCGGAGAACCACCACACGAACGTGGCGATCGAGGCGAGGAAGATCTCGACGTACATGCCCGCCGCACCGATGAACACGCGATGCCACTTGTTGGGCAACATCCACGAATCGGAGACATTGCAATAAAGGGCGGGCGTGAAGACGAGCAGCATGAAGCCCATTTCGTGGCATTCACCGCCGAAGTGCTTGCACGACAGTCCGTGCCCGAACTCGTGCAGCACCTTGGCCACCGCCATCACGGCGATCAGGTAGAGCCAGTTCTTGTAGCCGAAAAAGAACTCCTGGAACGACGGCAGCCGCGAACGGAAAACGTCGAACTGCACACTGACCAGCAGCAGGGCGGAGATGGCCAACAGCGCCACGAGCACCATCGTGACCGGATGGAAGAACCATCGCGTGTACGGATAGAGCCAGTTGAGAATCCGCTCGGGGTCGATGCCTCGCCAACGCACGGCGAACACATTGGAAAGCCGCCCCAGCCACTCGCGGCGCTTCTTCTGGTCCCGCCGCTTGCGCAGTTGGATGCCCTGACGGGGCGCATTGCTGATCACCAGGCCGCTGCGGTGCAACATGCCGATGAACTGTTGCAGATCGTGAAAGGTCACTTTCTGAGGCGTAAACCGCTGTTCGAATTCCTCCTTGATCTGTTCGAGGCTGGTGTGGCCGTCCAGCATGCACAAAATCGCGTATTCCTCTTCGTGGAACCGGTAGTAGTTCAAGCCCACCGGCTCCTTGACCACCCAATAGGTGCGGCCTTGGTACCGCTGTTGGCGCGCCGTCAAGTCGGGTCGCATGCGCAGCGCAAGCGGCCGAGAAGCACTGCTCACCAAGCTGTCCGCCAAGGTTGCCATCGTAGTTCGTGATCAATTCTTCAAGGGAATCCGCGTTGCCAAGAGGTCGCGGTCTGTTGTCCGGTCGGCTTCCTATCGCCGCGGGGTCGTCCGTGCGGCGGAGTCGTCCAGCGGTTCGGCTCGAGCCTTCAAGCCGGGGCGGATCACCCATTGCCCGTTCTCCACGGGGTTGTCGAATTCGGCGTGAGCGTAGAAGTAACCGCCGCTGTCGACTTCGGGACTGACGTGAGTGATTTGCGCGACGACTTCCCGCTCGACGCCTCGCTTGATCGTCACCACCAGTTTGATCCGCT
>JALSIV010000267.1 GCA_026989685.1 Pirellulaceae bacterium
GGAAGTGGGGGGCTTCACTCCCAAACACCACCACCCTTACGAACACGAAGTCTACGTGCTCGAGGGAGAGGGAACCGTACTCGAAGGAGATCACGAACATCCGCTGAAAGCGGGCGACGTGGTCTACGTCGCCCCCAACGAGGTGCACCAGTTTCGCAACACGGGAGATCGCCCCTTGAAATTCCTCTGCCTCGTCCCCAACTCGGTCTACCACGCTCCCGTGATTCCCGAGTGCGGCACCGAGTGACCGAGCCGCATCGGCCGCATCGCTGCACGCCCCTTGCCGGTTCAGCGCACCCATGACCAGCGACGTTCGCCAACGGATCGAGGAACTGCGGCGGGAAATCCGCTTCCACGACTACAAATACTATGTGGAAGCCTCACCGGTCATCAGCGATCTGGAATACGATCGCCTGATGCAACAGCTCAAGAAGCTGGAAGCCGAACACCCCGAACTGGTCACGCCCGACAGCCCGACTCAGCGAATCGGCGACCAGCCGGTCCCCGGGCTGACACCGGTCGAGCACCGGCTGCCGATGCTGTCGATCGATAACACGTATCGTCGCGAGGAACTGCTGGAATACCGGGCTCGCGTCGATCGATGGCTGAAGGGGGAACCGGTGGAGTGGGCGGTGGAACCCAAGATCGACGGCGCCGCCATCTCGTTGACCTTCGAGAACGGAGTTTTTACGCAGGCGGCCACGCGAGGGAACGGGCGCGTCGGCGACGACGTCACCCATACCGCTCGAACCATCATGGACCTGCCGCTCCACTTGATCGGCGACGAACCGCCCCGCGTGCTGGAGGTGCGCGGCGAAGTCTACATCCGCAACTCCGACCTGGTGGAGATCAACCAGCGGCAGCACGAGCGGGGCGAACCCCCGTTTGCCAACCCGCGAAACCTGGCAGCCGGCACGCTCCGCCTGCTCGATCCGCGTATCGCTGCCGAACGCCGCCTGCGCGTCTTCTGCCACAGCCACGGTTACTGCGAGGGACTGCGGGCCACCACGCACATGGAGTTTCTCGCCGAAATCCGACAGCTCGGTTTGCCCACGGTTCCTCACGTCGCCTGTTTCGACCAGTTCGAGCAGGCCCTGGCCTATTGCGACGAGCTGATCGAGCGGCTCCACGAGTGGGACTATGAAGTCGACGGTCTGGTGCTGAAGGTGAACCGGTTCGATCAGCGGGAGCGCCTCGGCAGCACCTCGAAAAGCCCCCGCTGGCTGGTCGCCTACAAGTTCACCAAATACGAAGCGGCGACGCGGTTGCTCGGCATCCACGTGCAAGTCGGCAAGACCGGGGTGGTGACTCCCGTCGCCGAACTCGAACCGGTGCAGCTCGCCGGGACCATCGTCCGCCGAGCCAGCTTGCACAACGCCGACGAGTTGGAACGGAAAGACATCCGCATCGGTGACATCGTGGTGGTCGAAAAAGCCGGCAAGATCATTCCTCACGTCGTGCGCGTCGAAAAGCACCTGCGAACCGAACCGCTGAAGAAATTCCGCTTTCCGACTCACTGTCCCGTCTGCGGCCAGGCCCTGGTGCGCGATCCCGGCGGCGTCTACATCCGTTGCGTCAACCGGGCCTGCCCCGCTCGGTTGCGAGAACGACTCAAGTTCTTCGCCTCCCGCGAAGGTATGGACATCGACGGACTGGGGGAAAAACTGATCGACCTGCTGCTGGAACACGAACTGGTGTCGGGCTTCGCCGACCTCTATCGGCTCACCGTCGATCAACTCGAAACGCTTCCTCGAATGGGAGTCAAGTCGGCGGAAAACCTGGTGCGCAGCATCGCCGCCAGCAAACAACGCGGCCTGGCGCGAGTCCTCAACGCACTGTCGATCCCCCACGTCGGCGCCCACACGGCCACGATCCTGGCCGAACACTTCGGCAGCATCGAACGATTGATGGAAGCCGACTTGGAGGAACTGGAGAGCATCCCCGAAATCGGACCGATCATCGCCGAAAGCGTCTACGACTTCTTTCAAAGCGACGAGGGGCAGGAGACGATTCGTGAACTCCAAAGTGTCGGCGTGGTGATGACACAACCCCGTCGCAAGCGCAAGGAGCGGCCGCTGGAAGGCAAGACCGTCGTCGTCACGGGAACGCTGCAAGGCTATTCACGCAAGGAAATCCAGGAGTTGATCCACGAGCTGGGCGGCCATGCCGCCTCGAGTGTCTCCCGCAAAACCGATTTCGTGGTGGCCGGGGAAAATGCGGGCAGCAAACTCGACAAGGCGCGCCAACTCGGGATCACCGTCCTGGACGAACAAGCGTTCGAAGCCATGATCGGAGACGGATCGTAGCATCGACCGGGGAAAACCGCCGTTGGTGTTATTTCTCCAGCCCCAGCTCCTTCAGCTTCTTGGCAATGTCGGCCCCGTGTCGTCTCACGTTGACCCTGGTGTCGATCGCCGCGATCTTGCCATCCTTGCCGATGTAGAAGGTCACGCGCCGAGGAAACCCGCGAGCTTCCACGTAGACGCCGTACGCCTTGGCGGTCGTCCCGTCGGGATCGCTCAGAATGGGATAGTCCAGCTCTAGCGACTGAGCGAACTTGCGGTTGGTCTCCGCATCGTCGCAACTGGCGGCGAAGTAGACCACATCATACTTTTTCAGTTCCGGGCCGCTCGCACGGAGCGACTTGCACTCGGCCGTTCAGCCACCGGTGAACGCCTTGGGGAACCAGGCGATCACCACTCCCTTCTTGCCCCGGAAATCGGCCAGATGATAGGTTTTTCCGTCGCTCCCCACCAGCTTGAAATCGGGGGCCGGGTCGCCGACCTTCAATTCGCCGGCGGAGAGCGATCCGGCCAGAGCGATTACCGCCACGGCCATGCCAAGGGACCAAATGGACATCAGTGGGTTCCTCCTGCGTGCTGACAAAGGTGCAAGTTGAGCTCATCCACGAGCGTCCATTATAGGGCAACGCCGACCCGCGGATCGACCGGCCGCACCACTTCGGTCGAATGTGCAAACCCCCAACGGGTGGGATCGATGCCGTCGCTGGTTGCGGTCTGAGGCACGGGCCAGTATACTGAAGCGGTGAGAGGCGGGGTCGCTTTCTGCGAGTGGGATCGTGGCGCTTTTCGATGGCCCCGTCGTCAGCAAGGAGATTCTGTTCATGTCGCGTCATCATTCCAAGGGCTTCACCCTGGTGGAGCTGCTGGTGGTTATCGCCATCATCGGTATTCTGGTGGGGTTGCTGCTGCCGGCCGTCAATATGGCTCGCGAAGCCGCTCGCCGGACTCAGTGCAAAAACAACATGCGAAACTGGGGACTGGCCGTGCTCGGTTACGAGAACGCCAAGCAGCGGCTGCCGGGTTCGCAGGAACTCCTGAAAGTCGACACCTCGGCCGGGTACATTCCCGTCACCTGGGTCGGTGCCGTGCTGGAGTACGTCGAGCGATCGGACATTATCGAAGCGGCCAAGGCGGGATTGCTCAATCAACAGGGAACCGGTGCCCTGTACATCGACATCTCCGTGTGTCCTTCCGGAAACGTCTCCAACAAGGGCGGACCCACCAACTACTATGTGGCCAACGGCGGATTCGCTCCCCTGCAAAACCCCTCGCCGATCAACCACCCCGACTATACGCCTTTCGCTCAGCGGTCGGCCGACGGCCTTTTCCTCGACCGAATCCCGCAGGTCTATTCCACACTGCCCAACGGTTATCCCGCGCAGAACCGGGTCACCATGCCCGATATCCGAGACGGCACCTCGCATACGATCATGCTGTCGGAGAACCTTCAAGCCGATTTGTGGACGCTGTTTGGGCCGCTCGAGTGGAATACGACTTCCTTCACTTACGCGGTACCCGGATCGACCACTCCCGTGGGACCGGTCACCACGAAGACGGGCCAGCGATTCAGCACACTGTTCGTCTGGCTCTACGCCAAAGAACCCAATGCCGGCACGGAACATCCCCACGTGGTCAACAACTCCGTGATTCAGGCTTTTCCGGTCCCTCCCAATGCCCGCATCAACGGCAATGCGTTCAGCGCGCCTCAAGGCCGAGGCCCGGGTGGTCCGGTGATGGCTCGCCCCTCGTCCTACCACTCCGGCGGTGTGAACGTGCAGTTCGCCGACAACAGCTCGATGTTCCTCAAGGAAAACCTCGACTACCACGTTTACCAGCAACTGATGACGCCCTACGGCGTGCAGTCGGATATGCCCTTTCGCCGCCGAATCCTCAAGGAGGGCGACTACCGGCCCTGATAGGGACTTCCCTTGCCACATCGCGAACCACCAGTTGTCGAAGACGTGGTGGCGGCGATTTACTGGTATCAGGCAAAACGAAGGATGGCGCCGGCCACGCCGAGCATGATCCGCATGAGATCGCTATTTGACTCGGCGGCCGGCTAATGAACAAGCCGAAGCCACTACCTCTTTCGAGCTTGAAGCGCGACTGGGCGAACCGGCGTGTGTTCTGTTTGGTCAGTGGGCTTAATCCCACGCAGATACGGACAGCCTCCGGAAATCGCCCGGACCTTCGTCTTGCCTCTTTTTCTTGAGTTTCATCTGGCAAAACGCGGGCGGCTGTAAGGCTCAAGGCACCACTTGGAACTGCGTGGCATGGCCGGCTCGGCCATGTTGGTGTTCCACGAGCGGGCTGGCCGTGCCACTTCGTGCAGACCCTGTCGTGCACCCTTGTCGCCGCAATCTCACTTTGACACTTGACACGGGAAGGAGGCGGGGGGCTAATTCCGATTCCGTTCACCGGTCTGTTCGATGTCTTCTTTGCGCCAGCGCATCACGTCGCGGCCGATCGCGCTGCCGTCCCCCAGGTCGATCTGACAGTTGAGAGCGACATACTCGGTGCCCTTCCAGGCATATTCCCTGACCGCAAGGGCGATGGATCGATCCAGAAGCGGCACGTCTCGTGGAAAGCGATCAAAGCGGCTTGCCGCCTGAAAGTAGAAGACCGTGGCATGGTCAGGCCGAGCGAGTTGGATTCCCCGGTCTACAGGTTTTTCGACGACAATGATCATCCGCGATTGGGGGCCTGACCCGTCGCTGTGCCGTGCCTCCAGGACCAGACGTCCTGCCGGATATCGTTTCGCCAGAATCGCCTTCTCCTCATCCGTCAAGTCCTCTTCGTGCGTCCATGACGATGGTTGTTCTTCGATGGTCACGTCTCCTTTTCCAGGGACGTACCGAAAGAAGAATGTAACGATTTGCTGGTCATTCGCCGTTCTTTTCGCCACGACCGGAATGAGAAACACCGCCATGGATAGCACTGCGGAAACGGTAACGATGCCGAGAGTCGCTTGCACCGGCGTCCCGTTCCTCAGGAACCAGACGGCAGAGCCCGCCGAAGCTCCCGCGGCGATCCAGCACAGGAGGATCGGTACGGCAAATCCGCCGACCCACGGTCCCAATAAACGCGTGACCCACAGAGTCCAGAGCAAACCGAGCAAACCGCCTCCGATCATCAAGACGCTGCAAGCTGGAACGGGCCTCCATCGCCTCGTCAGGCGAGACACTCCCAGCGAAGCGCCCGCGATAAGCACCGCTGCCGGGACCGTCCAAAAGATGAACGCCGATTGGTCTTCAACACCAGCCGTCGAAATCGCGATCCCTTCGGCGACCAACAGAAAGACGACAAAGCTGGCGACTAGAGGCTTCATGCGACATCGAACGGACTCGGGATCAACCGGAATCGCGGAACCAACTTGCGAGGCGAAGCGATTGCCGGTTCCATCGCTTGACGCGGGCTGCGCCCGAAAGAGTGAAGTGTGAGGCGAGTGTTGCGACTGTCGGCCGCAGCGGTCAGACGCGCGCTGCGGTAAGGAGCGGTGCTGCGGTTGTCAGTTCGGCATATCAATCTATCCCGGGTCATGGGTGACCTGCCCGTGCGTTCACAAGACTGTTTCGTTTAACAGGCTGTCACAAAAATCCTGGCCGCAACCAACACGCCCCCCCCTGCAATGGGTGGACCACCCACATGGAAGAGCGGACGCCAACCTCTACTCGGCTATGCTCTTTCCGCCTATCGAAAACGCTCCTCCAACACGGCTCTGCGTGACCTACGGTTTCCTAGAGCCCATTACAAGACCCGCCGCGCCGGATGCCGGCTCCGGGCAGAGTGCTGAGCGACGCTCCATCGAGTATCGACTTCCCCGGCGCCCCGTTCGCCCCGCCCGCCGTCCCAACCTGGCCCAACATGACAAAGACAGAAATCATGCACGAAATCTGTCACAGACACTTGATATCATGGATGAAATCCAGCATAATCGATCATGAAGTGAGTCGATTCGGGCTCGAATGGGAGCTTCGGGAGGCGAGAATGTCGGCTGAGCAGCGCCGGGCCAGGTTGCTGGAACTTGTTCGAGGCAAAGGGTTTGCCACGTTGCCCGAGCTGGTGGCTCAGTTGGAGGTCTCCGAGTCCACCGTGCGGCGCGATTTGGACTATCTCGAGGCGTCGGGAACCGCCAAGCGGACTCACGGCGGCGTGTTCTACACCGGCCCGTCGCCTCGGCTGGACCATTTCGAGTTGCGTCAATCGCAGCAATGGGAGAAGAAGAGGCAGATCGCGCAGGCGGCGTCGCAGTTGATTGCGGACGGTGAGACGGTACTGCTCGATGGTGGCAGCACCACGTATGAACTGGCCAGGCTGCTGGTCCACCGCCCGCTGCAGGTCGTGACCAATTCGCTGCCGGTGGCCAACCTGTTCACCGCCAGCGATACGATCGACCTGGTGTTGATCGGGGGCTACCTGCACGGTCGAACCGGCGTGCTGGTGGGGCCTTACGCCAATCAGATGCTCGAACAACTCAATGTGCAACGAGCCGTGTTGAGTGTGGCGGGTGCCAACCAGGAGGGATTTTACAACAGCAACTTGCTGCTGGTCGAAACCGAACAGCAGATGATGAAGTCGGCCGACACCGTGATGATCCTGGCCGACAGCACCAAATTCGGCCACCGCAGTCTGGCTCGATTGTGCGGCCTCGCGGAGGCCGACACGGTGGTCAGCGATAGCCGACTCGACGCACGGTGGCGCGAACATCTGGCCGGCGTCGGCGCGGAGCTGGTCATCGCCGAAGAGACGGAGTAACCGGACGCACCTGACGAAAGACAAGGCTACGAAAAGCGAAACTCGAAAACATGTCCTCCATCCCGCCGCAGTAGCGCCCGCCATCGAGCGTATGGTCCGTGGCCTGCGGTTTTGTGACAACACGTTCCTTGCACCAAAAGGAAAGCCGACCGATATGATCCAAGCCGCCGATTCGTCCCAGGTGATTGACCGGCAAGTGGTCGAGCGGATTGTCCGCCGCGTGCTGCTGAGCCAGATGGGCTTGGAGGCAGCCTCCGGGGACGAGCGTCCGGAGCTGGTCGTCAGCATTTCGGCTCGGCACGTCCACCTGACCGACGAGCACGTGGAAACCCTGTTCGGCAAAGGCCACCGACTCACGCCGGAAAAGCCGCTGTACCAAGACGGCTTTTTCGCGGCCAAGGAAACCGTGATGATCGTCGGCCCGCGCCGGCGGATGTTGCCCACGGTGCGCATTTTGGGCCCGACCCGGTCCTACAGCCAGGTGGAACTGGCCCTGACCGACGCCATCTCGCTCGGCATCGACGCTCCCGTACGCCACAGCGGTGACATCGAGGGAACTCCGGGCTGTGTGCTGGTCGGTCCGGCCGGCGCCGTCGAATTGTCCCAGGGCGTGATTCGTGCCGCCCGCCATGTCCACATGAATATCCGCGATGCCGAAGCGTTCGGCGTCGCCAATGGAGACACGATGAACCTCCGTGTTCGTTCGCCGCTGTGCAGCGTGCTGTTTGAAGACCTGCTGGTGCGAGCGGACGAGACGAGCAAGCTGGAAGTTCACATCGACACCGATGAAGGAAACGCCTGCAATCTGGATGCGGCGACCCATGTCGAACTGGTGCGGCCCGGCAGTCCCTGCCGCTGCCGCCGGCAGGCATGAACCAGAGGAAATGTTGTTTTGTTTGGCAACCATTGATGGGAGAACGGTTTCATGGCGAAATCACTCGAGGCGCTCGGGATGATCGAAACCAAGGGCTTTGTGGCCTTGGTGGAGGCGACCGACGCGATGATGAAGGCAGCCAACGTGCAGTTCGTGGGCTGGGACAAGGTAGGAGCCGGTCTGGTGGCGGCATTCGTCACCGGCGATGTGGCTGCCGTCAAAGCGGCCACCGATGCCGGTGCGGCAGCGGCCGGACGGATCGGCGAAGTCGTCAGCGTGGAAGTGATTCCCCGCCCCCACGAAGACCTCAATCGGGTACTGCCGGCACCCTTCACCACGCCCAAGAAGGCAGCGTCCCGCTGAATTGACGACCGTCCCACCGCGCTCGCTCTCGAGTCTCAAATTTCAAACGTGAAATGTGAAATCTCAAATCTCAAATCTCAAATCTGAAATCTGAAATCTCAAATCTGGCAAGATCGGCGCGGCCATGTCATCTCCGCCCAAGTTTACTTTCAAGGAGCATGCACCATGCACAACGCAATTGGTTTGGTAGAAACTCGAGGCCTGGTCGGTCTGGTCAACGCCACCGACGCCATGGCCAAAGCAGCCAACGTACAGATCGTCAAACGGGTCGGGATCGGCGGTGGTCTGGTCACGACCGTCGTCAGCGGCGATGTCGGCAGTGTGCGAGCCGCCGTGGATGCCGGAGCGCAAGCGGCTTCGCAGGTCGGCGAACTGGTGTCGACGCACGTGATTCCCCGGCCGAGTGAAGGGCTGATCGATACGTTCCTGGCGTAGCGGAAGGCGCAATTGGAATGAAGATCTTGGTGGCGAACCTGGGATCGACCAGCTTCAAGTTCCGGCTGTTCGACATGGAAGACGAGCGCGTGCTGGCTCGAGGCGGCATCGAGCGGATCGGAGAAGCGTCCAGCCCTTGGAGATTCCACATCGGAGAGAACGAAATCTCCGGAACGGAAGCGGTGCCCGATCACGCGGTCGCCGTCCGCTGGACGCTGGAGCGGCTCACCGATGCCGGTTCCGGCTGCCTGCGGTCGGCCGATGAAGTGGCCGCCATCGGCTTCAAGGCCGTCCACGGCGGGCGCTACAGCGGCGTGCAGCGGATCACGGCGGACGTGCTCAATGCCATGGAGGCCATGAACGCCGTGGCGCCCGCTCATAACCCGCCCTATATCGCCGCCATGCGACTCCTGGCCGAGCGGCTTCCCGAGATCCCGCTGGTGGCCGCATTCGAAACCGGTTTTCACCGGACGATTCCGGCAGCCTGGAGCCATTACGGGATTCCCAGCGATTGGTCGGAGCGACTGGGGATCCGACGCTGGGGCTTCCACGGAGCCAGCCATCGGTACATCGCCGAGCGGACGGCCCAGCGATCGGCCCGAGACGACCTGCGCGTCATCTCCTGTCACCTGGGCGGCTCGAGCAGCCTCTGCGCCATCCGCGGCGGCCGCAGCGTGGCGACCACGATGGGCATGAGTCCGCAAACCGGGCTGCTGCACAACAACCGAGTCGGCGATTTCGATCCCTTTGCCATTCCGCTGGTCATGGATGCCACGGGCATGTCCCTCGAAGAGGTCTTGCATGCTCTGGCCACCCAAGGCGGACTGCTGGGAATCAGCGGCGTCAGCGGAGACATGCGGGACCTGCACAAGGCGGCCGAGTCGGGCAACCAGCAGGCTCGCCTGGCACTCGACGTCTTCGTCGCTGATGTCCGCCGGCACCTCGGCTCCATGCTGACCGCGCTGGGTGGCGTCGACTGGCTGGTCTTCACCGGCGGGATCGGCGAACACGGGCACGATCTCCGCCAGGCGATCTGCGCCGATCTGGGAGAGCTCGGTTGGAACATCGACCCGCAGAAAAACATGGCGGCGGACGGGGAGACCCGCATCGATGACGGATCGTCGTCCACTCAGATCTGGGTCATTCCCACCAACGAAGAGCTGGTGGTGGCCCGGCAGACTTATCGGTTGCTCAAGGAGTAGGTCGTGTTTATCGCTCGTGTCACCGGATCGGTCGTTGCCACTCAGAAAGTCGAGTCGCTGGTCGGCTTCAAGCTGCTTTCGGTCGAGCCGTTCCGGCTCGATCCGGAGAAGCGCGAGCAACTGATCAGTACCGGCCGAACCTTCATTGCCGTCGACACTCTGGGAGCCGGCGAAGACGACTTCGTACTGATTACGCAAGGATCGAGTGCCCGCTTGACGCCCGAGACGCGCGATCTGCCCATCGATGCCGTCATCGTCGGTATCGTCGACTCGGTCCACATCGAACACGGCTGCGTTTATTCGCGAGAAACCACACGGTGAGGTGTCTAGAACCATGCATATCAACGAATCACTTGTCCGGGACGTCGTGGCGCAAGTGCTTGCCGAAGTGACGCGCCAAGCGGCTCCGACATCCCGTGCCGACCACCAGCGGTTTGGAATGTTCCAGAACGTGGACGACGCCGTCAGCGCCGCTTGCGAAGCGCACCGGCAGTTGGGACGCAAGGGAATGGAAGCCCGCCGCAAGGTGATCGAGATCATTCGGCGCATTTCGATCGAGCAGGCGGTCGAACTGGGAACGATGGAGATGAACGAAACCAAGATCGGACGCCTGCCGCATAAGATCGAAAAACTGAGGACGCTGGGCGAACGGACGCCGGGGGTCGAGTTTCTCCGCACCGAGGCGTTCAGCGGCGACCACGGCCTGGCGGTGGTCGAACGAGCCCCGTTCGGCGTGATCGGCGCCATTACGCCGGTCACCCACTCGCTCCCCACCATCACCGGCAATGCGGTCAGCATGATCGCCGGCGGAAACGCGCTGGTCGTCAATCCTCATCCCAGCGGCAAACGCGTGGCGGCCGAAGGCGTGCGGCGCTTCAATGAAGCGATCGCCCGCGAAGTGGGAATCGACAACCTGATCTGCCTGATCACCGAACCGACGTTGGACACGGCGCAGGCTCTGTTCCGACACCGGGGCATTTCGCTGATCTGCGTGACCGGCGGCCCGGCGGTGGCTCGAGCCGCACTCAACAGCGGCAAGCGCGCCGTGGTGGCCGGCCCCGGCAACCCGCCGGTGGTGGTCGACGAAACGGCCGACCTCGACCGGGCCGCACGCTGCATGATCCAAGGCGCCTCCTACGACAACAACCTGCTGTGCATCGCCGAAAAAGAAGTCTTCGTGGTCGACTCGGTGTTCGACGCCATGATGGACGCCATGGAGCGAGCGGGTGCCGTGAGACTCTCCCAAAGCGAGATCCAACGTCTCACCGATGCCGCCATCGTCACCGTAGGGGAAGGGGACCACCGCCACCCGGCACCCAGCAAGGAACTGCTGGGACAGGATGCGTCCAAGCTGGCGGCCGCGGCCGGTCGGCGCGTCCCCGAGACGGTCGAGCTGCTGTTCGGTGAGACGGAAGAGTGTCACCCGTTCGTGTCGGTGGAACAGATGATGCCCTTCCTGCCCTTCGTGCGCTGCCGCAACGTCGACGAGGCGATCGAGAAGGCCCGCGAATACGAACACGGCTTCCGGCACACCAGCATCATTCACTCCAACAACGTCCGCAACATGACACGCATGGGTCAAATCCTCGATACCACGCTGTTCGTGAAGAACGGGCCCTGCATGGCCGCCTTGGGACTGGGAGGCGAAGGTTATCTCTCCTTCTCCATCGCCGGACCGACGGGGGAAGGAGTCACCACGCCGCTGACGTTCACGCGCGAACGCCGCTGCTCGATGATCGACGACCTGTGGGTGATCGGAAAACCGCCATGCAACTAGCCCACGTGATCGGAACCGCCACCGCCACACTCAAGCACCCGTCGCTCGAGGGGCGGCGGATCCTCATCGTCCAGCCGCTGCGAGCCGACCGGAAAGCCGCCGACGGCGATCCGCTGCTGGCCGTCGACGGCGTGGGAGCGGGATCGGGAGAGTACGTGATGATCACCAGCGACGGCAAAGGCGCTCGAGAACTGCTGGGCCACGATGTGACTCCGGTGCGCTGGACCGTCATCGGCATCCGAGATCCGCAAAGGGAATCCAAGTGAGTCGATCGGCAGACAATGCGGCGATTCCCGCTCCGGCCGGCATGAACGCCGACTTGGTCGAGCGGATCGTGCGCGAAGTGCTGGACCGGCTGACTACCGACCGCGGCCGAATTCCGTCGGCTCCGGCCGGCGCTCCACTGACGCTGGCCGACGTCGAGTCCCTCCCACCTGGAAGCCGACTCGAAATCGGTGCCGCCACGGTGATCACTCCGGCAGCTCGAGACGAACTGCGTCAGCGACGAATCGAACTGGTTCGCACGAGCGTCCCCAGCGCCGATCCGCGTCCCGACGTGCCGATCCTCACGCAGACAGACAGTGCCGATGAACTTCGGTCGGAGCAAGAACTGATTGCCCGGACGATCCAAGCCATCGACACTGCCGCCGGCGTGCTGGTCCTGGCCCGGCGTCCTCATCGCATGGCCACGCAGCTCAACCGAGAAAGCCGGATCGAGGCGGCGGTCGTTCGCGCCGGCCAAGAAGAGTCACTCGGTGAACCGGGGTTTCTGCCCAACGTGCTGGTCGCACCGCGCTATTCCCCTCGAGCCCTCCCGCCCCGCTGGAGTCGCCACCTGGCCGAGATGGCTCGCAAACGCAAGTCGAATCCGTAACGAGAAACCATCCCATGAGAATCGCTCAAATCGTCGGTACCGTGACCCTGAACGAGTGCCATCCGTCATTCGCGGGGGCTCGCCTCCGGCTGGCCGTCCCGTTCACCTGCGAGGAACTGGCCGAGGGAACGCCCTATCGCGGAGACACGGTGGTGGTGTGGGACGAGCTGGGAGCCGGCATCGGATCGGCGATCGCTCTCAGTGAAGGGCCGGAAGCCGCCCAGCCGTTCCGTCCTCGGATCAAACCTGTCGACGCCTACAACGCGGCGATCCTCGACCATATCGAGCTGGCCGACTGAGTCGCCCGGCTCACCAATTCCAGGCCGTACAACACTTTCACTTTGAGGGTCATTCGATGAACAACGTATTCCAGATCAAAAAGGACATCTGCGACATCGGCCGCCGGCTCTACAACAAGGGATTCGCGGCGGCCAACGACGGCAACATTTCGGTGCGGATCGGCGAGAACGAAGTGCTCTGCACACCCACCATGCACTCCAAAGGCTTCCTCAAGCCGGACGACATCTGCACGATCGACATGACGGGAAAACAGATCGCGGGGAGAAAAAAGCGGTCCAGCGAGGCGCTGCTCCACCTGGAGATCTACAAACGGCGTTCCGATGTCAAGTCGGTGGTTCATTGCCATCCGCCTCACGCCACCGCCTTCGCCGTGGCCCGCGAACCCATTCCGCAGTGCGTGTTGCCCGAAGTCGAAGTCTTTCTGGGCGACGTTCCCATCACGAAGTATGAAACGCCGGGCGGGCAGGAGTTCGCGGACACCGTGATCCCCTTCGTGGACAAGACCAACGTCATCATTCTGGCCAACCATGGAACGGTCAGCTATGGGGAAGACGTCGAGCGGGCTTACTGGTGGACCGAGATCCTCGATGCCTACTGCCGCATCCTGATGCTGGCCCGAGGCCTGGGGCGCGTCCACTACTTCCCCGAGGACAAGGAACGGGAACTACTGGAACTCAAGCGGAAATGGGGATTCACCGATCCTCGATTGACGAAGGAATATGAGAACTGCGACATCTGCGCCAATGACATCTTCCGGGATAGTTGGCGGGAGACGGGGGTCGAGCGCCGGGCCTTCGATCCGCCGCCGCAAATGGCACCGTCGTCCGCTGCTTCGTCCGACAACGCTCCGGCAACATCACCGAGCGCCGACGACGTTACCGAACAGTTGATTCAACAAATCACCGACCGGGTTCTAGCCGCGTTGCAGACGCAGTCGGTGTGACGTCGTCCCGGTGGAACCGAAAAAAAGGAGAACACGAATGAAGGTCGCCATCATTGGAGGCGGTGGTCTGGTCGGCTCGAGCGCTGCGTTCGCGCTGCAGTGCGGGGGCGTGGTCCGCGAAATCGCTCTGATCGACGTCAATCGGGACTTGGCCGAGGGGCAAGCTCTCGACTTGCAACATGGCACGCCCAGCGTAGCGGATCAGGCGATCAGCACTGGCGGATATGAGCAGATCCCCGACAGTGATGTGATCTGCATTACGGCCGGGCTTCGCCGCAAGCCGAACGAAAGCCGGCTCGATCTGATCCATCGCAACACGGGACTGTTTCTGCAAATCCTCAAGGACGTGGCGGCCGCCGGGCCGGCACCTTCCGCCATCGTGCTGGTGGTCTCCAACCCGGTCGACATCCTCACTTACGTGGCGGCGCAACAACTGAACCTGCCCTATCATCAGGTGATCGGTTTGGGAACACAGCTCGATACCATTCGATTCTGCAGTTTCATTGCGCGAGCGATCAACGTGGCGCCGACGCAAGTGTCGGCCCGCATTCTCGGCGAACATGGAGATAGCATGGTGCCGATCTGGTCGTCGGCCACCGTCGGCGGCTTCCCTCTCGACCGCCATCCGAACTGGCGTCCCAACCTGGCCCATGAGATCTTCACGCGCACCAAGGGCTCGGGAGCCGAGGTCATCAAGAAGAAGGGAGGAGCCGGCTTCGCCGTCGGCATCGCCATCCGTGACGTGATCCACTCGATCGCCTTGGACCAACGCCGGATTCTCCCCGTTTCCACCGTGCAAAGCGGCTGTTACGGTATAAGAGATGTGGCATTGTCGGTGCCCACGGTGGTGGGACGCAGCGGAGTGCTCGGCCGGTTGGAGATCGAACTGTGGCCCAAGGAAGTGCAGGGAATTCGCAACAGCGCCCGACGTCTCACCGAAACGCTGAAGCAAGTGTTGCCGTCGGTCGGCTGAGTCGCTGCGACTCCCGATCGGCGGTCGGGTCGGGAGGAACGGCAACGTGACCGAGAGGACTGCCTCGTCCGCGCTGGTGCTCTTTTCCGGCGGACAGGACTCGACGACAGCATTGTACTGGGCCAAGCAGCGGTTCCAGCGGGTGGAGACGATCGGCTTCGACTACGGCCAGCGTCACCGCGTGGAGCTGGATCAGGCTCAACTGATCGCCGAGCGGGCGCAGGTTCCTTTCCACGTCGTCGACATTCGCGGCACGCTGCGCGGCTCGGCGCTCACCGAGAAGGATCTCGACATGTCGGCGAGTCACGAGCGGAATCCGGATCTTCCCGCCAGCTTTCTTCCAGCGCGCAATGCGATGTTCCTCACGCTGGCCGCCGGCCACGC
>JALSIV010000268.1 GCA_026989685.1 Pirellulaceae bacterium
AGATCGTTTTTCGTGACGACCTGCCCGAACCTCGCATCGAACATCCGACCGATGCCATCGTAGCAGTCCACCGAGCTGGACTGTGCGGATCGGATCTGCATCCGTACTTCGGGCGCGAGCCGATCGCGTGGGGCACCATTCCCGGTCACGAGTTCGCGGGCGAAGTCGTCGAGACGGGACCGGATGTGCGCCGTTTCCGAGTCGGTGACCGCGTTTTCAGTCCGTTTACAACCAGTTGCGGCGAATGCTTCTACTGCCGGGACGGCCTGAGTGCCCGCTGTCGGCGAGGAGAGCTGTTCGGCTATCGGCCGCCGACTATCCAAGCTGGTGGCGGCCGCGGCCTGCAGGGAGCTCAAGCCGAATTCGTGCGCGTGCCTCTGGCCGATGGAACACTGCACAAGATCCCGGAGCGGGTCTCGCTGGAAGAAGCCATCCTGCTGGGTGACAATTTCACTACCGGCTACTACTGTGCAACGCTGGGACAAATCCGCGACGAGGCTTTGGTCGCCGTGATCGGCTGCGGCTGCGTGGGGCTCTCGGCCGTCGTGGCCGCGCGCTCGATGGGAGCCACCGTGGTGGCCGTCGATCCGGTCGCCGCGAGACGCAATCGAGCGGCCGAATTGGGGGCCGAATCGGTCACTCCCGATCAAGCTCTCGACCGCGTGATGGACTCCGCCGAACAGACGGGGAAAACCGGCGCCGATTCGGTGTTGGAGGCCGTCGGTTCTCCGGCGGCTCAAGCCTTGGCCTTGGAGTTGGTGCGACCCGGCGGCACGATCGCGGCGATCGGCGTCCACACGGCCGAGCACTTCGCATTCTCTCCGATCGCGGCCTACGACAAGAACCTGAGTTACCGGGCCGGCCGCTGCCCCGTCCGTTCTTTGCTTCCCCGCATCTTATCGGCACTGGAAGCGGGCAAACTGATCCTGCCAACCCCCTGCCTCATCTCGGACGCTGACGTTCCACTGCGCCGGGGAGCCGAAGCCTACCGGCGATTCGGAGCGCGGGCGGGGGATTGTGTCAAGTTGCTATTGAATCCGCAGGACGGATGACGGCCACACCGAGCAGACGGAGCGCTAATTCCGGCTCGGCTGGTGCCGCATCAATTCCTCGATGGCCGCGGCAATGACCTGCTCGTCGAGCCGCCGCACGACGAAACGATGATCGGTTGTCGAGTCATGCCGATTCGTCAAGAAGACGTTGCTGCCATCGGGAAAGACGTGGCAGGTTCCGCGGCTGGAAAGTCCCCACCAGGCCTTGGGAGACGGCGGGGTTAGCGCGATCACCTGAGGTCGCACAGCCAGAAGCACCGCTGTCTGGTCCCAACTGGAGTGCGGACGAAGTCCGTTGTACAACTGATAAGCCCGTCGCACGGGACTCGACGCCGGGAGCCGTTTCAATGTTCCGCCGGTCTTGATGGTGCGACCGATTTCCCACCCGGTGAACAGGATGGGAGTCGGCCAATGGGCGATGGCGTCGGCGGCGGCCGGCCCGTCGTGGACCAGGTTGGCCTCTCGTCCCGCCGGGAACTTTCCTCCCATGCAGACCAACCGTTTCACCTTCTTGGCGACGAGTTCCCGACCCGTCAACGGACTGTGCTGATCGGCCAGCGTGTAGAGTAGATCGCGCAGATTGGTGAGTTGTCCGACGGAGATGATCACCACCGAGCCGTCTTCCGCCGACGCCAGCGCTCGGCGGTAGACCACCGACGCGATCGGGGCGTCCTTGGCCGAATTCAGCTCATGAGGAAACTCGCGGGCGATTTGCCGAGCATATTTCGACTCGCGAAAGAAGGCGGCTCCCTGAGGACGACCGATCGGCAAATGGGGACGACCGAAGTAGTGGTTCAGTGCGCTCAAGCAAACAGGCGAAGACTCATGTTTGGATGACACGGCCATGGCCAGAATCTGCGCTTCACCACGGTCGGCCAGAGCGTGCAGCGCCGCGACGGCGCCCACATCATCAACGTCTCCCATGATGTCGGTGTCGAAGATCACCGGCACGGGCGGCCCGGCCTGAGTCGTCGCCAAGCCCGCCAACCAGCAGCCGGCCGCGATGACGAGCACGGCTGCGCCGCGAGGTAACCGACTCACGATCGACGCAACTCCCGCCCGTTCCGTTCCACTTGCCATGTCAACCTCCCTTCCCAACTCGTGACAACACCGGGTGATTGTCTCGGATATGACGTACCAGTTCTTCACGGGCGATGGACCAACGTCCCGCCAACAGCGCCACAAGGATGCTCCGGTGCTGGCGCACCGTTTCCAGAGCCGCTTCCCGATCCAGATCTTCCCACTCGAAGAGAAGGTCGTAATACGGCGCATGTCGCTCGAAGAAATCGCGAATGTAAGGATTACCCGCGCACTCGATGATGTAAGCGTGCAGCGAGTTGTCGACTCGAGGCGCGTCGGTACTGCTGCGCGGCATCCGATTCCCGGCCAGGATCCGCTCCAAGCGGTCCGGCTCCAGACGGTCGCGAGCCAGTTCGAGGGCCTTGAGTTCCAGTGACTCGCGAACCTCTAGAAAGGCCCGCATGTCATCTTGCCGAAAGGGACGCAACCTCCACCCGCGCCGCGGTACGTGCTCGAGCAGGCCCTGTCCCGCCAATTCATGAAAGACATTCCGTAGCGCCGAACGGCTGATCCCGTACCGTTTGGCCGATGCTTCCTCGCGTAAGAACCTCGCCCTGCCCCGTAGACTGGCCCGCACCAGGTCCTCGCGGATCCGCCGCGTCGTCGCCTCGGCACTCTCCGGCGGCCGGGCCGACCTCCGCCGCGTCCCTTGGGTGGCCTTGCCTCGCGTCGGGCGTCCCGGCACCAATCGGCGATTGTCTCCTTTGCGGAGCACGCCCTGAGCCACCAGCGAGTCGACCGCTTGTCGAACGGGTGTCACACTCACCTGATAGTGTTCGGCCAGTGCCGCCAACGTCAGCGGCTCGGGCAACCCTCGCCGACGCCTCACGCGCTCCCCCAGGTCCCGTTCGATGTACTGCGCCAATGTCATTCCCGACTTCACACTCACAACTTGCCAGCCTCCCCCGCAGAATATAACATTGTCGTCAATATCACATATCGTCCAACCGGTCCTTTGCCACCAGGAGTCGATCATGGCGCCGTCACCCGCCCGCCACCTCGCCGCCCGCCGCTGTTTCTTGAAGACGACTGCCGTGGGATGCGGCATGCTGGCCGCCGGTTCCCCCGTCGCTCACACCGCGATCCCCTCACAGAAGGTTCGCATCGGCATCGTGGGGGGCCGGTTCGGCTGCTCGTTCCAGTGGCACGAGCATCCTCACTGCACGGTGGCCGCGGTGACCGACTTGCGTCCCGAGCGCCGCAAGCGGCTCCAGCAAGTCTACCGCTGCGACACCGCCTATGACTCGATGGAAATCATGCTCAAGCAGGCTGTCGGCGACCTCGACGCTGTTGCCATCTTCACCGAAGCCCCCAATCACGTCAAGCATAGCGTGATGGCATTGCGAGCCGGCAAGCATGTGATTTGCGCCGTGCCTGCCGCCATGAACCTGGAAGAGTGCCAGGAGTTGATCGAGGCGGTCGAGCAGACGGGGAAGACATTCATGATGGCGGAGACGAGCTACTGGCAACAACCCACAATTTCGGCTCGCAAGTTCCACCAGGCTGGGGAATTCGGCGAGCTCTATTCCGTTTATTCGATGTACCGCCACCCGGGTTTGGAATCTCTGTGGTTCGAAAACGGCAAGCCGACATGGCGCCATGGTTTTCCGCCGATGCACTATCCGACTCATTGCACGGCTCACCTGATCGGCGTAACGGGGGAACGCCTGACGGAAGTCTGTTGCCACGGCTGGGGCGACGGTTCCCGTGCCCTTTCGGGAAACGCGTACAACAATCCTTATTGGAATGAATCGGCCGAGTTCAAAACGAATCGCGGGCATTCTTTTCGAGTCGAGATCTGGTGGGCGGGAGCACACCGGGGGTGCGAGCGAGCCGAGTGGTACGGCGACAAGATGAGTTTCATCAGCGCCACGCCTTACGGGCAGCCGGCGACCATCGTTCGTTCGTCTCGGCAGCGCGAGTTGGACAGTGGCGGGTTTGCTCGCGCCGCCGCGAAGACCGAGCGTTATGCTCAACCGCAGTGGTGGAAAACCGAGATGTTGCCCGAACCGCTGCGTCATCCCAGCGGCCACGAGGGATCCCACACGTTCATCACCCACGAGTTTATCTCCGCCATCATCGAGCAGCGCAAGCCGGCGGTCGACGTCTATGAGGCGGTCGCCTATACGGCGCCGGGAATCGTCGCTCACCAGTCGGCACTCAAGGGCGGCGAACGGCTCAAGATCCCCAGCTTCGATCGGAAGTAGCTCGCCACGGCAAACGCCGACATGAGGCTCCGCCATGCGCGGCATGGATTCGTTTCAGTTGACGCGACTCGATTACCTGGCATTCGCCGGCTATTTCGTGGTGCTGTGCGTCATCGGCTGGTGGACGGGACGCCATGAAAAGGAAGAAGCCGACGACTACTTTCTCGCCGGACGCACGCTGCCTTGGTACGTGGTGGGCAGCTCCTTCATTGCGTCCAACATCAGCACCGAGCACTTCATCGCCATGATCGGGGCCGCATACATCTACGGTATTTGCGTGGCCATGAGCGAGTGGGGGAACGTGCTCTCATTCTCCGTGTTGATCTGGTTTTTCATTCCCTTTCTGTTGGCGTCGCGAGTCTTCACCACACCGGAGTTCATGGAGAAGCGATTTCACCCGTGGCTACGACAGATCTTCGCCCTGTTGACCGTCGTCAGCAATGTGGTCGCCTTTCTGGCGGCGCTGCTGTACGGCGGTGGACTGGCACTGGAAAACCTGTTCGGTTGGAGTCTTGGGTTTTCCATCGTGGCTTTGGCGGTGGTGGCGGGATCGTGGGCCATCTACGGCGGACTCAAGTCCGTCGCCTGGACCGATTTCTTCACGGTGATCGTGATGATCGTGGGCGGTCTGATGGTCACCATCCTGGGTTTGAGAATGCTGGCCGGCGATTCGCATTCGATCGTCGAAGGTTGGAAGGTCATGATCCAGCGAAATCAGGCTGCCGGCGGTGTCTGGCGGGAGGTCGTGGAGAAAACGGCTCCTCAGTTGGCCCAGACAGCTCACTACGACCGGCTGTCGGTCATCCAACCGATGACTCACGCGACGACGCCCTGGCCCAGCCTGATTCTGGGCCTGTTTTCCGTCAGCATTTGGTACAACGTGATCAATCAATTCATGATCCAACGCGTGCTGGGCGCCCGCAACATGTACCATGCTCGCATGGGAATCGTGCTGGCCGGATACATGAAGATCCTCACGCCGGCGATCGTGGTGGTTCCCGGCCTGATCCTCTTTGCGCAGAATCCCGACGTGCTGGCACTCCCGTGGAAGGAAGTTCCGCGCGAGGCGGACAAAGGTTACGTTCATATGCTGCAAACACTGATCCCGGTCGGTTGGCGCGGGCTGTTTCTGGCCGCCCTGTTCGGAGCCGTCCAGTCGACGGTCAATTCCGTGCTCAATTCGACGGCCACCGTCTTCACACTCGACATCTATCAGCGCCTGTTGCATCCTCGGGCTTCGCAAAAGCACCTCGTGCGAGTCGGGATGGTGTCGGCCGTGATGATCCTGGCCATCTCCATCGCCATCGCGATGATGATCGGGCGACTCGAGAGCAGTCTGTTCGTCTACATCCAGTCGCTGTACGCCTTCTTCGCTCCGCCCTTCAGTGCCGTGTTTGTACTGGGAATCTTGTGGCGCCGGATCAACGGCATCGGAGCGCTCACCGCCGTCCTGTTCGGATTCGCATTCGGCATCGCCATGAAGGTCTACGTGCAGCAGATATCTTCGCATCCTCCCTGGCTGGAGCCGTACGCCATGCAGGGGATTCTCAATTGGGGAGCTTGCGCCGTGGTCTGCATCGCCGTGAGCCTGTTCACGCCGTCGCCCCGTCCCGAACAAGTCACCGACCAACTCACGTTCAATTGGAAACGCCTGAACATCTTTGCCGAGTTGGGAGACCATTGGTACACCAGCGTCATTACCTGGTGGGGCCTGTTTGTCCTGCTGATCGTGGCGCTGATCGTCGCCTTTTCCGGCATGCCCTGAACTCGAAAGTCTGAATCGCCGCATGAAAATCGAACGGATCGACACACTGGTCTGCCATGCACGGATGCGCAACTGGATCTTCGTCAAGGTCGTGACCGACCAGCCCGATCTCGTTGGTTGGGGAGAAGCCACACTCGAGTGGCACACTCGGGGAGTCCTGGCGTCCATCGAAGATCTGTCCGAGTTGCTGATCGGCGAAGATCCCAGGCGGATCGAACATCTCTGGCAGAAGATGTGGCGGCAGCACTTCTGGCACGGGTCGGGAATCGTCCGCAGCACGGCCATCGCCGGAATCGACCTGGCACTGTGGGACATCGCGGGAAAACGACTGGGAGTTCCCTGCCACCAACTGTGGGGTGGCCGCGTCCGCGATACGATCCGGCTCTATTGTCATCTCGGGGGGGGCGAAATGGAGGCGTTCTATGGTACCGACGTCACCCAGGCGAATCGATTCGCCGAGTTGGCGTGCCGGGCGGTCGACGAGGGGTTCACCGCGTTCAAGGCGATGGCCGTCCCGCCGACCTTGCCGGTGGAAGGACTCCGGCCGGTTCGAGCTGCCGAGCGGTGTGTGGAAGCGATGCGCCGCGCTGTCGGCGATGAGATCGACATCATGGTCGACTGCCACGCCCGCCCCTCCCCGGCAATGGGCATGAAGTTCGCTCGTGCACTCGACCCGTACGGCTTGTTCTTCTTGGAGGAACCTTGCTGGCCGGAACAGGTTGCCGACCTGGCCGGGATTCGCCAGGCCGTATCGACACCGATCGCCACCGGAGAACGCCTGACGCATCTGGCCCCCTTTCGTGATCTGTTCGCCGTCGGGGGCTGCGACGTCTGTCAGCTCGACTTGACTCATTGCGGCGGCATCAGCGAAGCCCGCCGCATCGCCGCGCTCGCCGATGCACACCGAATCGCACTGGCACCTCACAATCCGCAGGGACCGATCAGCACGGCGGCCGCCATCGAGTTCGGTTTCTCCCAGCCCGGCTTCGTCATCTGCGAAACGGTTCACGCGGATGTCCCCTGGCGCGCCGACGTCGTGAGCGAAGGATATCGAGTCGAGCCGACGACTCGCCTGGTTCACCCCAACCCGCGACCTGGACTCGGAGTCGAAGTCCGGGAAGACGAGATCCGCAAACATCCCTTTCAGCCGGAAGTCCACCAGTTCGTCGACTACCCCGACGGAAGCGTGGGAGACTGGTAACCGTGAATCACCTCAACACGCCTATGACGTTTCGCCATCCGGCATTCGCAGGTCGCATCGGGTTTGCTCGCGCCGATATCACCCCGCCCCTTACGGTTTACGCCCGGAACTGGGGTGCCGCCGAACACGACCGAGCGGAGTCCGTCCACCGGCCGCTGACTCTCTCGGCAATGGTCATTACCGACGACAACTCCCAGCCGAAACTGGTGCTGATCGAAGGGGACCTGAGTTGGTGGCGGGAGCTGGACACCTGGCACCGTTTTCGTGATCTGCTCCTTGCGTCGATCGGCATTCCTCCCCAATCGTTGATCTTCTCGCTCACTCACTCGCACGCTTCGCCTCCCTTGATGCAGGCTCCCGACTCCGGACTACCCGGCGCCGGGGAACTCGCCCAGTGGGTCGACGACGTTCGAAGTCAAGCCGAACAACTGGTCACGACAGCCGCATCGACGGCGGTGGACTGCCTGATGGAATGGCACACAGGCTCGTGTCGTCTGGCGAACAACCGCGATTTCCCCGATCCCACCAGCAACGGCACCCGCAACCTCTGCGGATTCCATCCTCACGCCGAAAGCGACTCGACGCTTCTGGTCGGGCGAGTGACCGATCGCGCCGGCGTGGTGCGAGCCATACTGGTGAACTACGCTTGTCATCCCACCACGCTTGCGTTCGGCAACCGGTCCCTTTCCCCTGACTTCGTCGGCGCGATGCGGGCGACCATTGAACAACATGTCACCGGCGCGTCCGCATTCTTCCTCCAGGGCGCCTCGGGAGAGTTGGCCCCTCGCCACCAATACACCGGCGACACGTCCGTGGCAGACCGGCACGGTGAACAGCTCGGACACGCCGTCCTGGCGACCCTCGCCGACATGGAGCCTCCCGGCACGGAACTGGCTTTCGAAAAGAGCGTGGAGTCGGGAGCCCCGCTGGCCGTCTGGCAACACCGAAGTCGTACGAGTTTTCCCAAACAGGTCTCTGCATCGATCCGCCTGGTTTCGCTGCCGCTCAAACAGTGGCCGACCTCCCACCAACTGCAGGCGGAACTCGAACGATGCGACGATCGCGCGCTCCGCGAACGTATCACCCGCAGACTGGCCGTCCGTCGGGCGCTGGGCGACGGCGAGACCTTTGCCATGCCGGTATCCCTTTGGCGAACCGGCGACATCTTGTGGGTCGGCTCGATGGCGGAAAGCTACTCGCTATTGCAGCGGTCTCTGCGACGCAGATTCCCCCGATTCGCCGTCGTCTGCCTCAACTTGATCAACGGCTCGATCGGCTACCTGCCGCCGGCCGAGTTGTACGGCAGCGATCTCTACCAGGTCTGGCAAACACCGTTCGCCCGCGGTTCTCTCGAATCGGTCATCCGGGCGATCGAAACGCACATCGAGGGCATGCAGCGAGCGGAATCCAGCAAGTGACAGACTGCGTTGGATCCAGTACGGGCCTACGTCGTCACATGCTCACGCCGTGCGCGCATGTTGTCGCGGCTTTCGGTTGTCGCTATCATCCCTACAGTCGCCGGCCTCCCGCCTCCGGTCTTGTGGGCGCAGCCCGCGTTAGGAGAACCTCACCGTGACTTGTGCGATCCGAGGAGTGATTCCCGTCCTGCAAACACCTTTTCTCGACGATGAGTCGATCGATTGGGAGTCGCTGGAAAACGAGATCGACTGGGCGCTCGAGAACAAGGCGGACGGAGTTTGCGCCGCCATGGTATCCGAGTGGCTCCGTCTCACACACCGGGAACGGCGACAATACATGCGCGTGATGGTGGATGGGACGGCGGGACGAGGCTGTGTCATTGCCAGTGTGGGTGCCGAGAGCACACGGGAGGCGACAGAACTGGCACGAGCTGCCGAAGATGCGGGCTGCCATGCCGTGATGGCCATTCCACCGATAACCGTCCGCCTGCCTGAACGTGAAGCCGAATCCTATTATCGTCGGATCGCTCAAGCAACGTCGCTACCGCTAATCCTGCAGGATGCATCGGGCTACGTGGGTCGACCACTGAGCGTGGAACTGATGGCTCGACTGCTCGACGCGTTCGGCCCCGACAAGATCCTGTTCAAACCGGAAGCGGAACCGATCGGCCCCAATCTGTCGGCCCTGCGGGACGCCACGGCCGGACAGGCTCGGATTCTCGATGGATCGGGCGGAGTGTTCTTGATCGATGCCTATCGTCGAGGCACTGTCGGAACCATTCCGGCAGTCGACCTGCTGGCAGCCATCGTCGCTCTCTGGTCGGCTCTGGAAACCGGCGACGACCGCCGCGCCTACGAGGTCTACTTTCCGCTGGCCGCCCTCGTCACACTTCAGATGCAGGCGGGGCTGGAAGGGTTTCTGGCCATCGAAAAGTACTTGCTGGTCAAACAAGGCGTGCTGCCGTCGGATCGGCGTAGAGGACCTGTCGGCTGGTCGTTGGATGAAGAGACGGCGCGAGAAGTCGACCGGTTGTACGCGTGTCTCGAGGAAGTCGTAGCCGACGCCGGAGGACACGACAGGCGAGGCGCCGAGTAGTATCCATGGCTTGGAAACGATGGCAACGGGGATCGTGCATTGCAGCCGCGATTGCGCATAGCTAAGATGACAGTCCCACTTCGGATCCGCTTCCTGTCTTCCCACCACATGCTGGAGTCCCCGCCATGATCACGGTCTTGCACGGCGTCGCGCGGTCCCCAATCGTTCGTGCTGCTTTTTTCCTGCTGCTTCTCATCATGCCGCAGGGATTGGCTGCATCGGAGCCGGCTGTGGATATCGGTGATCGGCGCGAACTGCTGGTCGATCGCCATTTGATCGAGACGCTTCGAGGTGTCGAACTGCGATTGCATCATCCAGTACCGCGGGAAGTGGCTATCGTCCACGACGAACCGTGGGAGGGAACCGGTTGCGGTTACCACAGTGTCTTCTACGACGGTGAGCGTTACCGCATGTACTACAAGGCGTGGCAGCTCGACGTGCTCCCCGGCAAACTGAAAACCAATCGGCATCCGCTGTTCTGCTGCTATGCGGAAAGCACCGACGGGATTCACTGGACCAAACCGAATCTGGGCCTGCACGACTTCGCCGGATCGAAGGAAAACAACATCGTGCTCGCTTCGGGCAAGCTGGGGTCCTTGGTGATCGATGCGGGTCACCCGGCGGTGTTTCTGGACGACCGGCCCAACGTCCCCCGCAATGCCCGGTTCAAGGCCGTCGTCCGCTCGGGAGGTGAACACGGTCTGGCCATCCTCCAGTCCCCCGACGGTTTCCACTGGAGTCCACTCACCGAAAAACCAGTCCTGGGGAAACGAGGAGCGTTCGACTCGCAGAACCTCGCGTTTTGGGATCCCGCGCTGGGAAAATACCGCGCCTACTGGCGCATTTTCACTCGCGGAACCACCAACAAGAAGACCTGGAAGCCTGCCGGCGTGCGCGCCATCCGCACGGCCGTTTCGGATGACCTGGTCCACTGGTCTCAGTTCGCAGACCTGCAATACGAGGACTCACCGCCCGAACATCTCTACACCAACCAAATCAAACCCTACTACCGCGCTCCCCATATTCTCATCGGCTTTCCCACGCGATATGTCGACCGAGGCTGGTCTCCGTCCACGGAAGCTCTTCCGCAGCTCGAACTGCGGCGCAAACGCGCATCTTCGGTACGCCGCTACGGGACCGCCATTACGGAAGGGCTTTTCATGACCAGCCGTGACGGCGTCCATTTCCACCGCTGGAACGAAGCGTTCTTGCGGCCCGGAATCCAGCGCCCCGGCACGTGGCAATACGGCCAGCAATATATCGCCTGGCATGTGGTGGAAACTCGTAGTTCGCTGCCGGGAGCTCCCAACGAACTGTCTCTTTACGCTACCGAACGCTATTGGCACGGTGAGGGCTCCGTACTGCGGCGGTACACGTTGCGTTTGGACGGCTTCGTCTCGGCTCGAGCCTCGTTTGCCGGCGGCGAACTCGTGACGCGCCCCCTCGTTTTTTCCGGCAACCGGCTTCGTCTCAACTTCTCCACCTCGGCGGCCGGCTCGATCCGGGTGGAACTCCAGGACGAAACCGGCAAGCCGATCCCCGGATACGAACTCGAATCGTGCCCTGAAATCTTCGGCGATGCCGTCGACCGCGAGGTCACCTGGAAGGGCGGCCACGATGTCGGCTCTCTGGCCGGCAAGCCTGTCCGCGTCCGCTTTCGCCTCAAGGATGCCGATCTGTACGCCTTCCAATTCGGCACCACCGCGCCGTAACGGACTTGCCACGAGAACCAGACGACTCCCGAAGCACGGCCAAAGGAGGAGGCAGGCCGCGCAGGTCGCATGGCGTTCTGGATCAATGCCTACAATGCGGTCACCGTTCGCGGGATTCTGCGCGAGTATCCCACGACAAGCATTCGCAATCACACGGCGAAGATCTTCGGCTACAACATCTGGAAAGACCTGTTGCTCGTCGTCGGCGGACGTTCCTATTCGTTGGAGGACATCGAGCACAAGGTGTTGCGTCACATGAGGGACCCGCGGATCCACTTTGCCATCGTATGTGCTTCGAAAGGATGCCCGCGTCTAAGAAACGAAGCGTACACGGCCGAACGACTCGAACGACAACTTGACGATAACGCTCGCCACTTTTTCGCTCAACGGCAGAACTTCCGTTACGATCCTGCACGCCGCCACTTCGAGCTCTCCTCAATCCTGAAATGGTTCGGACGCGACTTTGGAGAGGACGACCGAGCCGTGCTGCGCGCCATCGCTCCTTTCCTGCCCGAGTCAGCCTCCCAAGTCGCATCGACTGGCGGCGTCACCGTCTCATACCTCACGTACGACTGGAGCCTCAACGATCAACCAGCAAGGCGGTGATTCCGCCACCACAGCACCGACGCTACTACCGCTCCGATCAGGACGGCAATGGTCAATCGGAAATAGGCTGCGGCCGGTGTCGGCATGAACCCGGCGAACGTGGCGCCGACGCTGCCGACTCCCAAGCCCATGGCGAAACTGAATCCGTAAGCCAGGCTGCGTCGCCGCAGCGACGAGTACTTGGCAACCAACGTGTTGTAGATCGGCTGGTGCATGAAATGAACCAGAACGAACAGGGCCGCCGCCACGATGCGCAGCGGTCCTTGGGCCAATCCCATCCATGCCAGCGCGGGAATCGTGGCGACGATCACGAAGAAGAGCTGCGACTCGAGCTTGCGAGGTCTAGCCCAGGTACCGGCGATGAACTGGCCGACACAGCCAACCAGCAGGATCGCTCCGGTCACCGCCGCATCTTCGCCGGCCCACTGCGTCAGGTTTCCGGGAATGGCATGGACATAGCGCCGCAAGAACGTCATCACGGCTGAGTACGTGAAACCTTGCAACATTCCAAGCGTCACCAGGATGGCATACGAGTTCCAGTCGACGGCATTCTGCTCGGCCGAGACCTGGTTGCGCTGACGGTGCTCGGCCACCCGGGGATGACGACGCCCCCAACTCCAAAACACGGCGCCCAAGGCGACTCCCGCCGCCGCCAGCCACCAGTAGAACGCCTGCCAGCTCCCCCCGGAAAAAAGCACGGCCGCAGCCAAGAATGGAGCACCACCGATTCCGGCGGAACCGAAAATCCCGTGGATGCCCAGCGCCTTCGTCCGGTTCTCCGCGGTGGTTTCATACGACAGCAGGGCAAGCCCGGCCGGGTGGTAAATGCTGGCGGCCGCCCCCATGGCGAACATCACCAGAAACAACATCGGCAACGGGACGGTTTGGGCTACCAGCACCGACGCGACTCCACATCCGACCAGGTAGAAGACCAGCAGTCTGGGAGCCCCGAAGCGATCGACCAGCCAGCCGGCCAGCAATGCCCCCATACCGAACGGAAACCGCCATACCGACGACAGCAGCCCCGTTGTCTTGGGAGTCACGCCGTACTCGCGAGCCAGATCGATTTCGACAGCCGGCAATGACAACTCGAAGATGTGCACGAGGGCATGAGCGCACGAGACGAGCAGAATCAAACGCCACTGTTTTGCATTCATGAACGGCTCACCTCGATCCACTTTTCCAGCAGCCGAGCCGCGTTGCCTGTGTCAATGGCCGCTGCCGCTTCCTCTCGCAGAGAACTCCAATCCTCTCTCGAGCGATGCAGAGCGATCGCCACGGCGGCATTGAGTACGACCAGATCCCGAGCCACGCCCGATTCCCCCGCCAGTACGCGCCGAATCTGGTCGGCGCTCTCTTCGGCAGAATCGACCACCGCCTCCGCCCACGGCCGGCATGGCACGCCGAATTGCCGGGGTGTCCAAGTGGTCGATTCCACACCGGTCGCGTCGACTCGCCATACCGCTGTTTCCCCCGCCGATGTCACTTCGTCCAGACCGTCGGCCCCATGGACCAGATAGCTGCGGCGAGTTCCCAACTTTTGAAGGGCCTCGGCCAATCGAACATGAAGCGATGGGATCCCCACACCTATCAGTTGACACGGAGCATTGGCCGGATTGCAGAGCGGTCCCAGCAGATTGAAGATAGTGGGGATCCCCAGCGATCGGCGGACGGCCGCCACATGCTTCATGGAGGGGTGGAAACGAGGAGCCAAACAGAACCCGATCCCCACCTGCTCAATGCACCGCGCTACGGCCTCAGGCTCCAGGTCGATCGACACGCCCAACGCCACCAGTACGTCGGCCGATCCGGACCGGCTGGTCACACTGCGATTCCCGTGTTTGGCGATCGGCACGCCGGCTGCCGCGGCGACAATCGCGGCAGCCGTGCTGATATTGAATGTTCCACTGCGATCGCCGCCGGTTCCGCAGGTATCCACGAGTCCTTCGCGATCCACCGCCACTTGCCGCATGTGCCGCCGCAGCGACTGCGCGGCACCGACGATCTCGTCGACCGTCTCTCCCTTCTCGTGCAGCCCCTTCAGCAGCCGCGCCATCGCGTCCTCGTCGGCAGCTCCTTGCATCATGAGGTCCATGGCCTGACGCATCGACTCGCGAGTCAAATCGACTCCCGCCTCGACTTGCTTGATCGGTTCGTCCAATCTCATCGCCGACTCCCCTCGGACTGCCGCCAGCTCGCCAAGAACTCCTCCAACGGCCACTCTCTCCGACGGCTCGGTTGCAGCGCGAAACCGTAGAACCTACAATGCCTTACGGTCAGTTGCCAAGAGGGCTAGCGGTGGAGCCTCGAGCCGGCCGCACGGGAACCCAACCGACAGGAGACAGGATGGCTCGCAAGTTTGTCATCGACTGCGACCCGGGAATCGACCGGGCTTTGGCCTTGAGCCTTGCACTTTTCGCACCGGAAATCGAAGTGGTGGCCGTCACCGCGGTTGCCGGCACGGTCGACGCCGAACAGAGCACTCTCAACGTGCAACTGGTCATTGAACAAACGGATGCTCCCCGTTTGCCTCGAGTCGGCGCGGCTCGAGAAGTCGAAGGAGTGCCATTGGCCAACGGCCGCTTGCTCCACGGTGCCGACGGACTCGGAAACTGCCGGTTCTCCACCTCCAAGCTGCACCACCAGCATCCCTCCGACAAGTTGATCTGCGATACGGTCCGTGCGGCCCCCGAAGAAACATCGATTCTCTGTCTCGGGCCACTGACGAACATCGCGGCCGCCTTCCAACGCGATCCCGAACTCCCCGACCTGATCAAGGAGCTGATCATCTGCGGGGGAACCGTTTGCGCACCCGGCACCGTCGGACCGACGGCCGAATTCAATATCTTCTGCGACGTGGCGAGTGCTCGGACCGTGCTGCAGACGCCGATGGCCAAAACCATCGTCCCGCTGGATGTCACGCGCTCGGTTCCCTTCCCCATCGATTTCGTCGATCGACTTCCCAACGCGGCCACTCGAGTCGGTACCTTCTTAAGGCGAATCACGCCATACC
>JALSIV010000269.1 GCA_026989685.1 Pirellulaceae bacterium
ATGTCGCCCTCCTTGCGAGGCCGAAGCTAGTGGCTAACTCTTCTTCGTAGGACACTTTCAATCCCTATTCCAGGCCGGTTTATCCCGGCACTCTCATTTTTCATTTTTCATTTCGCGACCTGCTCGTGCTTCAGCAGGACCGGACGCACGATTTTCGTCCAGAGTTCATAGCCCTTGCGGTTCATGTGCAGTCGGTCGTCGATGAACAACTCCGTCTTGGGGTTGCCGGCTTCGTCGAGCATGGGAGTGGCTACGTCGATGTAGAACAACCGCGAGTCATTGCGACAGAGTTCTTCGATCAGTCGGTTCGTTTGGCGGGCTTGAGGCCAAATGGCTTGCCGCCGAGGACTCGGTTTGATGGCCAGGAAGTAGATTCGCATGTTGGGATCGTGCTGGTGGAGTTTGGCAACGAGCCGGGTGAATGTGTCGCGGATTTCTGCCGGTGCGAGGCCGAAGTGCGTGTCGTTGTCACCTTCGTAGATGACGACGGCTCGAGGTCGATAGCGCACAATGACTCGGTCCGCGTAATAAAGCAAGTCATTCATCGTGCTTCCGCCGAAACCGCGAGGAATGATCGTCAGCGGAGCCAGGTCCCGGCGGATCGTATCGTGCCACATGCGGACACTCGAGCTGCCGGTCACCACCACCGCGCCGCGAGGGGGAGGGTTTTCGCGGTCCCGCCGTTCGAACGCGACGATCGCCTGTTCGAATCGCTTGGGATCAGGGCGTCGGTTCTTGGCCGGGGGTTCGGTGGCGAGAGCCACCACGGCTGGCAGCAGGCCGACGATGACGCTACACACAAAGGGACGATATTGGAAGGGCATGGCGGAACGAGTCTTTGGCAAGAGGATCATGGCGAAAAACGGCGGACTTGGGGTAGGCCGCGAATACTTCCAAAAGTCTAGCAGCTCAACGCGGTGTGGGGTGTGAGGAGCCGGCTTGACGAGCGGGGCTGTCCCAAGCAAGCTAGCGATCGGAAGTTCATCATAGTCGCCAGAGACGCTCCGCTCGGAACCATAGATGGCGCACCACCAAAAGGTGTGCCGTCGTTCCCCGTCGAAGTAGCCATCGGAGAGAGGTCACCATGAGTCGGCTTTGCTATCGGTATCGCCACCTGCCGCTGCAGATCGTTGTGTGGGGTGTCTCCTGTTGCCTCATGTCGGGACGCCTGGTTGCTCAGCCAACGAAGCGGCAGCCGACGGTTCAGGAACAATACGTCAAGCACGAATACCGTATCCCGATGCGCGATGGGGTCAAACTGTTCACGGCCGTCTACGTACCCAGAGATGCGTCGGCCAAGAAACGCTACCCGATCCTGATGCTGCGCACGCCCTACTCGGTGGCTCCGTATGGCGAGAACCGTTATCGGAGCAGTCTCGGGCCCAATCGCAACTTGCAGCGGTCCGGTTACATCTTCGTCTACCAGGACGTGCGAGGATGCTATCTCTCGGAAGGAGCGTTCGTCAACATGCGACCGCACATCGACCGGAAGCAGTCGCCCGATCAGGTCGACGAAAGCAGTGACACGTATGACACGATCGAGTGGCTGATCCGCAATGTGGAGCACCACAACGGGCGCGTCGGGATGTGGGGCATCTCGTATCCGGGGTTCTACGCCGCTGCCGGTATGATCGATGCCCATCCCGCACTCAAGGCGGTATCGCCGCAGGCGCCGATTGCCGATTGGTGGTACGACGACTTTCATCACCACGGCGCATTTTTCTTGCCTCACGCGTTCAACTTCCTTTCCAGTTTCGGCCAGCCGCGCCCCAGACCGACGACCCTGCATGCCTCGCGTTTTGCCTATCCGACACCGGACGGATACGAGTTCTATATGCGGCTGGGGCCGTTGTCCAATGCCAACACGAAGTATCTCAAGGACCGAGTGCCGTTCTGGAATCAGATCGTCGAACACCCGAACTACGACGAGTTTTGGCAGCGACGAAACCTGTTGCCTCACCTGCACAAGGTGGCTCCGGCCGTAATGACGGTGGGAGGTTGGTTCGATGCCGAAGACCTATTTGGGCCGTTACAGATTTACCGCACGATCGAGAAGGAGAATCCCGGCATTACCAATACGCTGGTGATGGGGCCGTGGGCGCACGGTGGATGGGCTCGGCGGAAGGGAGACCATCTGGGCAATGTCTATTTCGACGGCAGCCACTCGAAGTTCTATCAGGATTGGATCGAGACGCGTTTCTTCGAGGGACACCTGAAGGGGAGGGGGGATGGTGATCTGCCCGAGGCGTACGTGTTCGAGACCGGAAAGAACCGTTGGCGGATGTTCGATGCTTGGCCTCCCAAGCAGGGCAAACCGCGCGTCTTTTACACGGGTGGTGGCGGGCGACTGGTGGATCGGCCCGAGTCGGCGGAAGCGGGCTATGACGAGTTCATCAGTGATCCGGCTCATCCGGTGCCCTTCACCGAGGCCATTGCGGTCGGCATGACGCGCGAGTATATGACGGATGACCAGCGGTTCGCCTCGCGACGGCCCGATGTGTTGACTTACCAGACCGCTCCTCTGGACAAGCCGCTAACGCTGGTCGGCCCGATCACAGCCGTTCTGTGGGTGTCGACGTCGCAGGGAGATGCCGACTGGATCGTAAAAGTGATCGATGTTTTTCCGGACGGCGCAACGGACCACCATTATCTGGCGCCGGGTAAGAAAATGGCCGGGTATCAGATGATGGTTCGCAGCGAAGTGATTCGAGGACGATTCCGCAACGATACGTCGCGTCCTCAGCCGTTCCGGCCCAACACGCCGACTCGTGTCACGCTGCCCTTGCAGGACATCTGCCACACCTTTCTTCCCGGGCACCGGTTGATGATCCAGATTCAAAGCACGTGGTTTCCTCTGGTCGACCGTAATCCGCAAAAGTATGTGGAAAACATCTATCGGGCGAAGCCGGAAGACTTCGTCAAGGCCGTGCATCGTGTTTACCGGTCGGGGAAGCACGCCACGCGGTTTGAATTTCTCATGATGGACGACTAAGAGCGGGAAAGACGTCATCGGTTGCAGCTCGAGGTACGCGCCGCAAATCGGAGGCTCGGCCTGCCAATGCCGCTTGCCAACCATCGTGGCAGTGCGGACGGCGAAAATCAATATTTGCTGGCGATTTGGTCTGGGGAGGATTGAATCCCCCCGTCTTTCAAGTGGTTGGCCGGGCGGGTATCCTAACGCGGGCTGCGCCCGCAAAGCTGGAGGCGGGAGACCGGAGGCTGTCGGGGCGCTGGTGACCATCGAAAGCCAGTCCAGGATGTGCACGCGGCGCGCAGATGTGATAAAGTAAGAGACTGTCACAAAACTCCCTGCCGCAAGCAACACGCCCGACGCCGGAACGCGGCGCGGCGGGTTTTGTTACAGGCTTTAAGAGACTGTCACAAAACTCCCTGCCGCAAGCAACACATCCGAGCTTCGGAGGTGGTACGGCAGGTTTTGTTATAGGCTCTAAGAATCTGCTGAGGTCGCGGACAGTGACGGGGCAGCCGTAACAGGGCAAGCGACACCGCATGACGGGAGTGAACATCGATGGAAAAGTGGCCGATCGGAGTGTTTACCAGTATTGATGCCGGTCTGGGGGTCAAGCTGGAGGTGGCTCATGACCTGGGAGTGCCCACGATTCAACTGCACGCTCCCGCGAAAACGACTCGAACACCGGAGAACGCCGAAGCGTTTTTGCGGAAACTCGATGAGCTGGGAATCGTGTTGACGGCCGTGTTCGGAGGCTTCGAGGGTGAAAGCTATGCGGACATTCCGACGGTGGCCAAGACGGTGGGGCTGGTGCCGCCGGAGACTCGAGCCGAACGAACGATCGAGATGAAAGAGATCGCCGACTTCGCCAAGATGCTCCAGTGCGATGTGGTAGCACTCCACCTGGGATTCGTTCCTCACGATCGTTCGGTTTCCCTGTATGAAGAAGTGGTGGGAGTCACTCGTGATCTGTGCGCCCACTGCCGGGGGAACGGGCAGCGGCTTCATTTGGAAACCGGCCAAGAGACGGCCGACGCGCTACTCCAGTTCATTGAAGATGTGGGCGAGGACAATTTGTTCATCAACTTCGATCCGGCCAACATGATTCTGTATGGCACGGGAGATCCCATCGAGGCGCTGCAGAAGGTGGGAAGTTATGTGCGCAGCGTACACTGCAAGGATGGCAAATGGGCTGACCGTCCGGGTGAAGAGTGGGGTGCGGAAGTCCCTCTCGGCGAGGGCGACGTGGGGATGGAGGCGTATTTGAGAACGCTGCTCGAGATCGGTTACGACGGACCGCTGACGATCGAACGGGAGATTCCTCAGGAGCCCGAGCGGCAAAAGGCCGAGATCGGGCATGCGGTGCAACTTCTCAGTCAGCTCAAGCAGAAGCTGGGCGTTGTCTGATGCCGGTCATTGACTGATTCGGCCGCGGGCCGTTCCATTCCATTTGTTCTCGCTATGCCATGCGCCGCCGCCTGATTGGAGTGGTCTCGCTTTCCTGTCTGCTGGCCGCCGGTGCCATGATGGCGACCGAGGAGTGGGACACTCTGCAACGCAGCATGCTGTTCAGCACGTGTGTGCGGCTCGGGCTGACATTGGGTGCCATTTGGTTGGCGTTTCCTCAAGTCGAGGCGATTACCCGGCGAGTTTCGCCGATCTGGTTCGGCTTGGCTGCCGTGGTGTTGATCGTGTTGATCGCTCGGCCCAAAGCACTGCTGGTAATCGGTCCGCTGCTGGGGGTCGTCGCCGTCCTGGCCTGGCTGCGGCGGTTCTTGAAAAGGGGTGGAGGGTGAAGAGTGGAGGATGGAGGGTGAGTGGGCGCTCAGATTTGAAAGATTCCCCCTCCGTCCACTTTGTCCATGCTATCCACTTCGTCCACGGCGCTTCTCATCAGCCGCTATCGGCTTCCGCTCAGGACGGCCCCGCCGGTTCATGGATGATCAGTTGGCCGATTGCCACGGCACATCGCCCACGAAATTCCGTGAAGAAGCGAATTTGTAAACTTTTCCGGTCAGCGAGGCGGTAATGTCGTCAGCCGGATGCAAGAACTTGAGTCGAAATCGAGTATAATCCTGAAAAACAGTGCCTGAGATGGGCATCGGAGTGCCGATTTGGCCTTGACACCGTGCTTTTTCGGCTTCTGAGGCGTCGTTGGCACGGCAATCGCACCGCGTGACCGGGACTCGGTTGGCATCGACAGATGCGGAGTGAGCTGCCACGATGCAGGATGCATGTTTGGCACAAAGAGGGCAAAGTGGGAAAGTCCAACTTGGCTCTCGCGAGATGATCGGCATGGAAAGGAGTCCGCTCGTGCTGCCCGAATACGAACTCGAAGCTCCCATTCTGTTCGCCACATTGTCGCTGGCCGCGATCGGTGGCTTCTCGGCGTTTGCAAGCCGGTTGTTGTTTGGAACGCACCACGGTCGTGCAGCGACCAGTTTGTTCTTTGCCTCGATGATCCTGGTAGCCAGCACCACCTTGCTGGCTCTGGGGATCGGTTCCAATTGCTGGATCACCGGCAGCGGATCACTGCTTTTCATGAGCCTGATCGGGACGATCGCCCCCCGTCCTCAGGCCTCTCCTTCGCTCTAGCCGGTCGACTCTTCCGGCTAGGGAATCTGTGCCAGCGCCATACTGGGTTAACCGGCAGCACCCTGCCGCTGCGCCTAATCCTGCCAGGGTGCGCGGCCGATACTAGAACCAGAACCGTTGCGATTGGCAGGTTACGCTGTTTCAGGGAATTTGGCAAAATCCCAAAAAACCTTCTGTTCGCACAAGGTTCGATCCGATCATAACTCTACGGGCGCGTTGTCACCCGCTCGGACCGCATCGGTCGGCGCCGGGGCCGGAAGGCCCTGGAATCCCGCAGTCGGCCGGAGACGGACTCGAGCATCGCCGTGTGCCCGACTAGGAATATGGAACGGATCCCTTGATTCAGTTTTCCCGCATCGCTTCATCAGCGGCAGCGCGGGAAAAAGCTAAAGGAACCGACCTCAGGAGGGGGGACTCATGCGACGTTTTGTTGTTGGATTGGCACTCGCCACGGCCATGCTGGCGGTCCCGACGTGGGCCGCGGCGGGCGACCAGGAGATCGCGAACGAACTGGTCAAGCAGTTGCAATCGAAGAAGCAGTCGGGCGAACTGAAGCAGTTCGGCATCGACCTGGAGATCGACCACGGCGTGGTGTGGCTGAAGGGGCACGTTGCTTCGGCCAAGCACCGCGATCTGGTTCTGAAGCTCGCCAAGAGTATCGATGGCGTCGAAGAGGTGATTGACGACATCACCATTCGCAAGGCTCAGACGCGGACGACGACTACCAGGGCGAAGAAATCGTCGCTGTTGAATGCGGCGGCGCTGCTGACCGGCTTGCGAAAGAGTGAACCGGCGCCGCGCCAGTCGAAGCCGGCCGCCACTCCGAAGCCGGCTGCTACTCCGAAGCCCACGCATCTGGCCCCGGCTGTGGAAACAGTTCAGAAAGTAGTAACGCGCGAGACGCTGCCGGTTGCGCAGGCCGAGCACATGGTGGCGCCCGCGTCGCCGGCTCCCACGCACCGCCTGCACCACCGGGAACCCGTGGCGACGCGCCCCAGCGATGAGGAGATCGCCCAGGAGGTCATTGGTCGGCTGCGCCAACAGCAGCAGTCCGGAGCGCTCCGCAACTTCACGCTGGACGTGACGGTCGACGCCGGTTCGGTGTGGGTGAAAGGAACGGTGGCTTCTCCCCAGCAACAGCACCTGGTTCTGGAAGTGGCTCGCCGAGTCTACGGCGTGACCCAGGTCGTCAACGACATCACGGTGCAGCAAGTGGCATTGGCTTCGCAGCCGATCCAGGCCGAGCCGATCGCCAACGTCGACAGTCGCCTGAAGGCGGCCCGCTTGCAATCGGTGGCGCAGCCGCCGCAGCAACTTCGCCAGGCTCCCGCGAACCAGATGCCGGTCGCCTTCGCTCCCGCCGCCGGCGCGCAGCCCGTGGCAATGAACGCGGCTTCCGGAATCGCTCGAGCTCGTTTCGACCATCCGACGATGCCCGGATACGCATGGCCCAGCTATGCCGCTTATCCCAACTACGGCGCGGTGACATACCCGAAGCAGTACTCGCCGGCCGCGTGGCCCTACATCGGCCCCTTCTATCCCTATCCTCAGGTTCCGCTGGGATGGCGGAAGGTCACGCTGCAATGGGATGACGGTTGGTGGTTCTTGGACTTCAAGAGCAAATAAGAAGCGGTCCCAAGACCTCGCGCCGCAAGCAACGTTCCTGAAGTAGGGAAGCGGCACAGCGGTCTTTCTTACCGGCTTCAAGATATCCGGCCGCCGATTCGGCAAGAAAACGTCGCGAAAGGGCTCCTCTTACGGGGAGCCCTTTTTCGTTGTCGGTATCACGATGCTTGCTCGCGGCGTTTGCGAATGAACTCCATTCGCTTGATTCGTTCCCTGGCCGCCGTCTTGGTCTGCTGGGTCGCCTCCTCCATGGCCAACACCAGTTCCAAGTCCTTGGCAGCTTGCTCTTCATCGTGCGTGCGTGAATAGGCCAACGAGCGATTGAACAGCGCCATTGCCTTGACGTCTCCCGGCGCGTTGGACATCTCCACCACGGCCGAATAGGCGGCGATGGCCCCTTCCAGATCCCGCTGTTCGGCCTTGCGGATTCCGTCTTTGTAGAGGGACATCGCCTTGCCGCGAGGCGTCAGTGATCCGAAGATTCTGGAAAGCAGACCCATGGCGAACCCTTCATAGCTGGAACCCAGACTGTTGCGCCGGGTCACCATTGCGGCGACTGGCGGCACTGATGGCTATGTCGTTTCGCCTCTCTCCGTCAACCGACATCCCGGTCGTGGACCACGGATGCGCCTATTGTTATCCGCCCCCCCACCAAATGCAACCTCGGATGGCGGGAATCACTGCGGTATGTACCCCAACTCTTTCAAAAAACGAGTCATTTCGGCTACGGTCCGGTCATAGTAGGGGTTCTCGCCGTTGCGATAGTTGAAAAACCCGTGAGGTTGCCCGGGGTACGTCTTCAGTTCACAGCGGTTGCCCGCTTTGACCATGGCCCGTTGAAACCAGCGTGCCGTCTCGAGTTTTACCACTTGGTCGGCTTCACCGTGAAAAATGATCGTGGGTGGCAATCCGGGACGAATGTAGTGGTAAGGAGAGAGCTTGCGAGGCTGTGTGCCCAATCGGCGAGCCAGGGATACCATTCTGTTTTTGGGAAACGGAGCTGCGCCGTCTACTTCCGCCAGGACCAGGGCCGGGTTGAACAAGACCAGAGCATTGGGCAGATAGGAGATGTCGTGCTTTCCGTCCGAGGGCTCGAACCCCGGAACGATGGCAATGGCGGCGGCGATGTGACCGCCTGCGGAGCCGCCGCCAGCGGCAATACGTTGGGGGTCGATGCCAAGTTCTTTGCAGTGGCTCCGGACCCAGCGGAGTGCCGCTTTGCCGTCTTCCACGCACTTGTCGGCGGTCGTGCCGTGCCGGGAAGAGACGCGGTAATCGGCGGTGATGGCTACCATGCCTCGACGTGCCAGGTATTCGGCGTGAGGCTGAAACTGCCGCACGTTGCCGCTGCGCCAGCCGCCCCCGAAGAAGAACACGAGGGCGGCTCGAGGTTCACTCTTGTCCGACTCTTCCCTGTTTGTATCTCGCACATCGTAAACGAACAGGTTGAGTTTCACGTCGCCCACTGTTCGATAGACATATTTTCTTACCCGTACCGGGAGCTGCTGCTCTTGCGGGGCGGCGTCGGTCAACCGGCCCAATAGGCTCATCACGATCGCGACGAAGGGCGCTGCCGATCCCAGTTTCGTCCGTCTAGTTTGCAACATTGGAGTTCTCCCATCATTTGAGTTGATCGATGCGGCGTAGCTCGGCGTCGATGTCGGCTACCATTGTCCAACCAAAGTTGCATGCGTACGGCTGGATCAACCACCGGCACTCGAGTTCCAAAACGGACTCCATCGGGGAGCCATCGATCAACGATCCAGCCGTGATTTCCGACCGCTTTCCGTCCGGGCGATCGACCTCGACCCCACGCTTGTCCCAGATTGTGGAGACGCGCGTGTGCGCTGAAAAGAGCGGTTCGCGTTTCTCCACCCGTCTCATCCAGATGGCCTCGGGCAGATCGAGGACCACGTACTGCCGCGGAGTCGTCATGGTGGCTCCCAGTTCCGAGGGGCACGGTTTTCCGGCCTGGGTATTCCCAGCCGTTTATCGACTTCGTTCCAGAGCGGTTGCCGCCGTCGAAAACGACGGATGTTTTCGCAGGCGAATGCGGTGACTTTATCGAATCGATCGGCCGATTGCGCCCCCACGTGAGGCGTGATGATGACTTGAGGAAGTTCCCAGAGTCGGCTGGTCGGCGGAAGGGGTTCGACTTCGGTGACGTCGAGCCCGGCTCCCGCCAACTGTCCCGACTCGATCGCCTCCACCAGATCGGCTTCGACGACGCAGGGGCCGCGAGCCACGTTGATCAGCCAGGCGTGCGAGGGGAGACGCCGCAGTCGCTGGCGGTTGATCAGGCCCCGTGTCTGGTCGGTGAGAGGAACCGCCAGAATCAACACGTCGAGCAAGGGGAGGATCGCATCGAGTTGGTCCGCCGGGACAAGCCGGTCCACGTATGCGGGGCAATCGATGGGGAACAAGTCGGTGGCCAGAATGCGGCACCGAAATGTCGCCAGCACTTCGGCAATTCGCCGTCCGTTGCCGCCGAATCCGGCGATCCCCACGGTGCGTCCATGCAAGTCGTCGGTGGGCCGCCTGGTGAATTCCCGGCGAGTCGCCGCGTGAAAGAACGTGGGTAACCGGCGCAGCAGGCCCAACAGCAGGGCCAGGGTCTGTTCGGCCACCGCGTCGGCGAACAGTCCGGAGGCGCTGGTGACGCGGATGGGCGAGCCGATCACGGCCGGTACCAGGCAGTGGTCCATGCCGGCGGCCGTCGACTGAATCCACTGCAGGCGCCCCTGCCTTACGACATCGTTCCAGGGAACAGGGACTTTGGCATGGCCGATCATGATGTCGGCCTTGGGCAGCTCTTCGGCAATTCCCTCTTGTCCAGCGTCGACGAATTCCCAATCGGGTGCCGTAGCGCGGTAAAGGTCCAAGTGATGCGGCTGGGTTTGATAACAGAGCACGACTCGCATGAGGCCCGTTCGCTTCCGTTCAAATGGCACTCTTGGTTAGACCGTATTTCTTGATCTTGCGATCGAGTGTGGAGCGTTCGATCCCGAGGATTGCGGCCGCGCGACTCTTGTTCCACCTCGTTTCCTTCAATGTGGCGGCAATATGGCGACGCTCGATTTCGTCGAGTGACACCGGTTCGTAGGTCATTCCCGGAAGGCGGATCTCCAGCGCCGATTCGCTGGCGGTCGTCAGATCCGAGAGGGCCAAGTCTTCCACATCGAGGTACTCGCCTCGGCACAGCACGACGGCCCGTTCGATCACGTTCTTGAGTTCTCGGACGTTGCCCGGCCAACGGTACTGCTGCATGCGTGCCAGTGCGGCGGGAGTGAAACCGAGAATGCGCCGTCCCGTTTCAGCTCGAAACCGTTCGAGGAAGAACGCCGCCAGCGTGCGGATGTCGTCCGGGCGCTTCCGCAACGGAGGCACTCGGATTTCCAATACACGCAAACGGAAATAGAGATCGCGGCGGAATTCTCGATCGCGTACTGCCTGCTCCAAGTCGCGGTTCGTGGCGGCGATGACTCGGACGTCGACCTTGATCGGCGAGGTACCACCGACTCGTTCGAACGGGTGGCCCTCCAAGACTCGCAAAAACTTGGCCTGGATGGTGGGACTCATTTCTCCGATTTCGTCGAGCATCAGCGTGCCGCGGTGCGCCGCCTCGAACTTGCCGATCTTGCGATCGGTGGCTCCGGTAAAGGCCCCTTTCTCGTGGCCGAATAGCTCGCTCTCCAGCAGCGTTTCGGTAAGTGCGGCACAGTTGAGGCAAACGAAGGGGCCTTCGCGACGGGGGCCCGAAAAGTGGATGGCTCGAGCCACCAGTTCTTTGCCGACTCCGCTCTCGCCGCGAATCAGTACGGTGGCCTTGCTCCCTGCGGCTCGAGCGATCTGCTGCTGCACCTGCTGCAGAGCCTGGCTGGTTCCCACCAGTTCGCTCTCCACACCCAGACGCTCGCGAAGCTGGACGATTTCCCGCTGCTTCTGGGACAGGTCGTCCGCCAGTTCGCGCTGCCGTTGCAGATTGGCCAGGGCCAGCGCCACGTTTTCCGCCACTGCCAGCGTAAACTCGAGATCCTCGACCGTCAGTTCGCGTTCGTCGCGAGTGGCATAGGTGTGGATCAGTCCGATCACCCGATCACCGTGGCGAATGGGCGCGCAGATCACGCTGGTGGAATGGATATGCCCCTGGCTGTCTCGGCTTCCCAAGGCGCTGTCTTCGGAGATGTTGCGAGCCAACACGGCTTCGCCATCGGCCAGCACCGTGCGTGCGAGAAAATCCGTGACCTTGTGGTAGCGAGGCTGCAGTTCGCTGCGCGTCGCCACCAGCTTCAGTCCGCTGAGTCCGGCGGCATCTCTCCGATTGGGTTGACAGAGCCAGACGCCGCCGCCGTCGACTTCCGTTCCCGCAAACAGGCCGTCCAGCGCCGTTTGGGCGACGGCGTGGTCGTCCGGTTGCTGAGCCAGCTCGAAGGCGATGCGGCAGAGCATGGTTGCTGCGCGACCCGTCACCCCGGATTCGGACGACTCTTCCGACGTATCCTCGGACGAATCGAGGAACCGAGTGCGATCGCGGCGATGGGTAATCACGGCCGGCTCATCCGGCTGCAGAACGTGCAGGTCGCCCCCGGTCGCCGTGGTTGCACCTTTGGCCTTGGCCCCGGCGCCGCTCAGTCCCTCGGCGGAATCCTCTTCCAGCCGGCGCCCCAGCCCCTCTTCCAAGTTCTCGACGAAAGTCAGTTGGTACTGGGCGATACGGATCACGTCGCCAGGCTTGAGAACGTAATCGCCCGCGATCGCCTGAGTCCCCACCTTGGTGCCGTTCCGGCTGGCCAAGTCTCTGAGGATCCACTGGCCCTCCGCGGCAAACAGCTCGGCGTGTTGCCGGCTGGCACGTTCGTCCTTGATCACGATCTGGTTCGTGGCCGAACGGCCCAAAGTGACGGTTCGGCCCGGCTGCAGCCGAAACACGTCCGACCACTTCGTTCCGTCCCGGACGATCAAGTAAGCCAAATTGGGTGATTCGTTCGCCATCGCTGCTCGACTGCCCTGGAGGGTCTCTTCTCTCTCTATAGTAATGTATAAGCCGGGCCGCCACCGCCAAGACGCTGGACAAATATCGGGTTCGCGCCCAGGAAAGCTGGGCAAGCTGGCGAGGATTATTCTTGAAAAGATGGTGGGACCCGAGTATGCTGAGGAGGGCGAGATTCGTATGCCTTGTCAGCCACCCCATTAAGGAGTCAGTTCATGTCAGCGCGCGTTCCCCGGGCTTGGTCGCTCGTTGCCCTACTCGTCGCCACGATCGGACTGCAGAGTAACCTGCAGGCCCAGTTTGGGTTTAACCGGGGTGCCGTGGGCGGTGTCGCTATCGACGCGAACGGCAATTTGCGCCGGATGACGGTTGCCGATCGGGATGCATTGGTCCGACAGATGCGGCAGGTCGTGGACGGTGCGGCACCGGGACTGGACCAGGCGGTTCCCGTGCGTCGGATTTCTCTCAAACGACTGGAAGCCGCCTGTCTGGCGTTTGTGACCGAGCACCCCAGCCAACCCCTTCCGGACGAACTTCGGTATCTGGGTGGATTGCTTCGCATCCAGCACGTCATCGCGGATCCCGAGCACAATGATGTGATTTTGGCTGGGCCGGCCGAAGGGTGGCGAGTCGACGAGGAGGGAAATGTGGTCGGTGTCACCACCGGGCGTCCCGTGCTGCAATTGGATGATCTGGTGGTCGCGCTGCGGACGGTCGATCGAGAGGATGGGAAACAGATCACCTGTTCGATCGATCCGACCGAGCAGGGGCACCGCCGCCTGGCAGCGCTGCTCGAGCAACTGAAGAAGAACCGTGGGCGGCTCGACGCTGGAAAGCTGTCCGTAGCCGTGAAGCAGGCCTACGGACCGCAGATGGTGCGCGTGACGGGAGTGCCGGCTACGTCCCATTTCGCTCACGTGCTGGTGGCTGCCGACTACCGTATGAAGAGGCTGGCGATGGGGTTGGATCGGTCTCCCATTCCGCGTCTGCCCAACTACATTTCGTTTCTGAAGAAGAATCCGAATTCGGTAGCCCGAACGCAGCCTCGCTGGTGGCTGGCTCCGGATTTCGATCCGATTGTCCGCAGTGAAGATGGTCTGGCGTTCGCCATCGGGCGATCCGGCGTTCGCATTATGACGGAAGACGAGTACTTGGCCGAAGACGGCACGCTCAAGCAGACGGGCCGAAAGAGCCGAGCGGCTGCGGCGTTCGCCGAGGCGGTTACCGAGCGCTACGACGAATTGTCGCAGCAGATTCCCGTTTTCGCCGAGCTCCGCAACTTGATGGAGCTGGCTACGGTGGCGGCCATCATCGACCGTTACCAACTGCTCGAGAAATCGGGGGCCAGCTTGCCCTTGCTGACCGGTTTGGACAAGCGATTGCCGGCCTCCCGCTGGCATTCCCCCAAGAGTGTGCCCCCGGAATGTTCGATCGTGCGAGTTCGGCGGGGTGTGTTGGTCACGGCTTCCGGTGGCGTCGAAATCGACGTTTGGGAACTGGCCAAGGCTGACACGGTGAGTGAGGAATTGCAGCGGACTCGCGGCAATTATCTCATGGGCGGGCCCGTTTCCTCCTGGTGGTCGAACTAGCGCTCGCCGTCATCGCAGATCTCTTTTCGGAGTCCTTCCGGGAAGGGCGGTGTCGGCGGTGATTCGATGCGGATGCCGGGGATTCCTCGGGCAGCTTCCGGGAAAAGCGGGTCGACCAACGCCAGTCGTGCCAGCGCCGGCAGGTCGGTGTGCACGGCCGTGGGAATCGGACAAGCCTTCAGCAACACCAGTTCGTCCGCGTGGCGTGCCCGTGCGATCAAAGCGGCCAGCGTGTCGCTGGTGGCTTCCCAGCTCGACAGCCGATACCGGTCGTGCCAGTTTGGCGGGAAGCGTGCCAGTTCCTCGTCCAGCGACAGCACCTGCTCCTCGGCAAGTCCGGCCACGATCCGCAGTAGGGGAGCGGTCAATCGCAGAGCAGCGAGTGTCAAGGAGTACGCCGCAGCGTCTCCCAACTGAAAGCGCCGGTCCCAGCCGCGCACCACGTCGACCGCTTCGCCGCCACCGGCCAGCCAGAGTTCTTGGGCGGGTGACTGCGCCTGCCGCCAACAGCGCAACCGCGCACCGCAGTCGGACAACCGCAGCAGGCTGCCGCCGACTTTGACGATCCTCAGTCGACCAGCGTGATCACTTGTGTTCATCCGGCGGTTTCTCCGGAGAGCCGGACTGCCACAGCCGTACCAGTGCCAGCGCTGTGTCACAGTTGTGCGTTGCGGCTCCCAGCAGTTGGGATGTCGTCGCCAATGATCGCTTGACGCCGAGCCGCCCCAGCACTTGCTCGGCCACGAATGCCCCGCCGCCTCCCACAACGATGTGAGTCAATGGGAGGTCCCGGCTGCGGGCGACCTGCTCGACCGCAGCGGTGATTCGCTCCACGATCCGACGCTCGACATGTTCGGCCAACCGAGTGGCGTCGTGTGCCGAGAATTCGCCTTCGCCGATGGCGAGCACCGTTCGAGCCAGCCGTTGCCTCGCCGCTTCGCGAGAGGCCGGGCGTCCATCGGCGGTATGCTCCGCACCGGTCCCCTCGGGGAGTCTTCCCAGAGTGAGGAATACGTCGAGCGTGGTGGAGAACCACTCCGAGGCGACGGGGACGGCCGCGTCCCGGTAGGGGGCTTCGCGAATCACCGCACACAAGGGTGTGCGCTGGACTCCCAAATAGACCAGTTCCCGGTGGAGCAGACGCTGGGTATCCGTGATCCCGTGGGGTGCGGGCATGCCTTGTCGAATGGGCACGATGTCGGTTGTGCTCGAGCCGACATCCAGCAGCAGCGCGTCGGGCTCATCCAGAGCTTGGGCGACGGCTCGAGCCAGCGCCAGCCAGTTGCTGGCGGCGAACAGCGCGGGCCGGTCGTGCAAGTCGCCCGTGGCATACCATCGCTGATCGAGTCCGAACCAGGCGAGGCGGCGGCCGTTCGCG
>JALSIV010000270.1 GCA_026989685.1 Pirellulaceae bacterium
AGCGACCATCTCGTGCAACAGTCCGCGTCCGGCTTCATTTCGATAGGTGCGGATCGTTTTATCTTGCGTTCTGCGATTGCAACGAGCGTTCGCCCCTATAACGGACCGGGCAACGCCGTCTATTTTCGGCATATCTGGCCTGGCGTCCGCTATTCGCTGTCGATTCATGTCTGCCGCTTACAACAGGAGTTTCCGCTGTTCACCGATCTGCCAGGCGCGATCCTGCCGAATATCGAGCCAGATCCCGAAGAGCCGTCCGATCGACTGCCCGATCCCTTTGAGAAACCATCGTCTCCGAGCGGTCCATTCGATGGCCTGCTCGAGGTGGTTCTGGAACCGCCGGTTCATTCGCACGATCTCGGCCTTGTCTTTCGCGTCCATGTCAACGGCAGCCTGCGAGAAGGCGATCGGCTCTTTCTCGTGTTTGCCGACCGGCCTTCTAATCACCTGCCGTGTACATCGGGAGCAAACGCTCTCTCGTTTCCGGCTTTTTGTCGATTGGTGCTCGATATCTCCGCAGAAGAGCCGAACGTCTGGGGATCTCCGGTTCGTGTCACGCTGTGGCAAGGCGCCGACAAGCCGCAGGAGCCGCTGCCGACGGACCTGGCGAACGACGTATATGTTTGTGCCCCTGTACGGCCGATCTCCCATGACGAACTGACCACGCTGCCATGTGATGCCCTTCCGCTGGAACTGGGAACGGGACGGACGCTTAGCGCTCCCATCGAAGGAGTTCGCTTTTTCCGTACCGAGGATCGTTTCGAAGTCTGCCCGAAGCATCGCGGGTTTGATCCCTTGTCCTATGCGGCTTCGATGGTGGGGGCGTCGAGTACAACCGTTCGCACCATCCGAGACGTTCTGCGCGGCGTGACCTGGTTCGAATGCCGTGATCCGTTGAACGGTGCACCACTTGGTCCATCGTCGCCCGGCCGAGTCCGGTGCTATCTCGAGCGTCATTCCAAGGGGACCTTCCTGTTGGCAACGGAACGACGCATTGCGATTCTTCACAACGATACAATCTATGAATGGACGCTGTCTGATGGCTTGAGGATAATCAACCGAGAGGAATGGTTTCAAGAATGCGGTGCTGAACGGGCCTGGGTTTACGGGCTTCAGTCGGAAAGCGCCAATGCGCCTGTCAAGACGAGCGTCGTGCGCTTGCACCGCTGCATGAAGGACGTCTCACCACAGGCGATCCTCGTGCTCATCGGGGGGTTCGCATGGTCGTCGCGAACATCGAGTCCGCCAGATCTGTGGACGTACAATGAAGATTGCACCATCTCGGAGGAGCCCGGCCTGTGGGTGGTTCCAGATATCAAGACCGATTGGACGAAGGCAGCCGGCAAGCAAACCATTTCAAAGATCAAACGTCTATCATTCATTGACTCGACGCGTCCAATCGTCGTTATCGGACATTCTCTCGGCGGATCCGCGGCCGTCGATCTGACACACCGCCTCAATCAAGAAGGCGTGGCTGTCGACTTGCTCGTTGCGATCGACCCTGTCGCACCAACCGGGGCCGTCCAGGCAGTGAGTGAACTGTTGATTCGGACGCATATGGAAACTCGCATGGGCGGACCAATTACCTGGGATGACCCTCAAGTGGATATGAGGGTCATGCGGGAGCCCGCTCCAACGACTGGTAGCGTTTTGGTGATCTATGCGGAAGAAGTTTTCAGTGTCGGCCGAAACGTCGACTTGCCTCGGTTTCGCATTTCCGGCGCGGAAGAACACATCGTGAAGGGCACGACACACACGAATGTAGACGATGCCGAAGAAACCTACCGCCTGATTCGGAGCGCGATTAGACGACTCAACCGGTGACTCGAAAGGCGGGGCCAGCGTAACGCGCCGTACCTCTCAGTGCCCCTCCGTTGGCGCAACGACCTGGACGTATGGCGCGACCTTGCGGACATCCTTCAGAAGGTGCTGGACCGCTGCGCGGGGCGACGAACCGCTCCTCCCCTGGAACTGGGCGCCGCCTCGGGCGTATCGGGCGAGGGGGCTGCCGGCGCGGAAACAGGTCGCTCGGTTCGTCCTTCAATCGACCGGTTGATTCCCGCCTTCTTGACTTTTCGTCGTCGCATCGTTGGTAAGGACATGCTTCTGGCCGCCGCACGGCGCCACCCGTGGCCGCGTTCTCCCGAACACGGCCGTTGCCGGCTGGCACGGTGAAGTGGCCCTCTTGTTCTCGCAGCGCGGAAACGGCGGCGGATCGAACCGCGGCTAGCGCCAAGCGGCCGATATGGGCGGGCGAATTC
>JALSIV010000271.1 GCA_026989685.1 Pirellulaceae bacterium
GCACAGCGAGTGCCGCATTGCCGGCATTCCCCCTGTTCGTTGAGTCCCCAGTGGGAGATGTTGTAACCGAGTCGCCCGATCAAGGGAGCGCCGCAGTGGTGGCAGAACGTGGTGCCTCCTTCATGGTCGACCACGTTGCCCGTGTAAGCGTAGCGCACGCCGTTTCGCATGGCGATCTGGCGGGCCCGCTGAAGAGTCTCTCGCGGCGTCGCCGGCACGTCCATCATCCGGTAGTCGGGGTGGAACGCCGTGAAGTGCATGGGAACGTCGGGGCCCAGTTCCTCCACCACCCACCGCGTCATCCGGTCCAGTTCCTCGCTCGAATCGTTGTGCCCGGGTATCAGCAGCGTGGTCAATTCGAACCAGACATCGGTTTCATGCTTGAGGTACTTCAGCGTATCGAGTACCGGTTCGAGCCATCCCAGACAAACGTTGCGATAAAACTCCTCGGTGAATGCCTTGAGATCGACATTGGCGGCGTCCATGTGATCGAAGAACTCCTTGCGAGCTTCCGGGGACACTTCGCCCGCAGTGACCGCCACGGTCTTGATGCCCAATTCGCGGCACTCGCGAGCCACGTCGACGGCGTACTCCAGGAAGATCACAGGGTCGTTGTAAGTGAACGCCACACTCCGACAACCCAACTGCGCTGCAGTCTGAGCGATCGTACGGGGCGGAGCGTAATCGGCCAGTGTATCGACTTCGCGCGACTTGCTGATATCCCAGTTCTGGCAGAATTTGCAACCGAGATTGCAGCCGGCCGTGCCGAACGAGAGCACGGGCGTACCAGGGAGAAAATGATTGAGCGGCTTCTTTTCGATCGGATCGACACAGAACCCGCTGGAGCGGCCATAGGTGGTCAAAACGATCTGGTCCTCGACACAGGCTCGCACGAAGCAGAATCCTCGCTGGCCGTTGTGCAGCTTGCAATAGCGGGGACAGACGTCGCACTGGATACGACCATCTTCCAGCTTGTGCCAGTACTTCGTCGGTACCACATAGGGCGAATCGAGCCGCAATTCGGGATCGGCGACCAGGTTTCGCTCCGTGGCCTGCTCCAGTTCCCCATTGTCGGGAAGAGGGTTCGTGTTTGTCATGTCCCCGGCTTCCTCTCAAAGCGATCAGCGAGCGGCCAGCGATGGCACATCGATCAACTCGACACGCTGGTCGCCGGGCCGCGTCCAGTCGATCCAGACGGCGTGACCTTCGCAGATCCGTCCAGGATTGACGACCCAAGTGTGGGCGACTCGTTCGATCCCTCGGCAGTCGCTCGGGCCACCAACCACCACCAAGTGCGGATGCAGGCTGTCAATCAACTCGCCCGCGATCTCCGATCCCGCGTCACCTCCCAATTTCCCATTGGGCGGCGTGGAAAGCAACAGGACCTTGAGGCTTCGGTCCGATCTGGCCAATGACCGCAGCGCATACTCGGCCATCACGCGCGACAACTTGACTTCGGGATATTCGGCCGTGATATGCTCGGTCAGCGTACCGCCGGCTCCACAGACCGCCGTGTCTCCCGTCTCCCATAAAGTCCCTTCGACCAAATGGACGTTTCCGGTCTCGACTTCCGCACCCATTCCCGTCTTGAGGAACGCCTCCAGCGGCACATCGTACGGACCGGGTATCACGGCCGACGGAATCCCGCACTCCCCCAGCCACTCGAAGAACCGTTGATACCGCTGAGCCTGTTCCGGAGTCAGATCGGGACGTTTGGCCGTCGATACGCCGTTTCGGCAGTTGACACTGCCGGCGAACAGCAGCGCATCGGGCCGTCTTTGGGTAATCGCCGTCTGGAGTCCTTCCAGCACATCGAGCTTCCCGTCAATCCCAGCAAATGCCAAAAACCGCTTCATCGTCTCACCCTCCCTTCCACGCACGCAGTTCACGCCCCCGTCGCAAACCGACCAACCAATGCGGGAATAAGCTGCAACTTGCGTTCCAACCTTCGGCCCGCCCGGTCGCCTCGGTTTTTCCAGGTCCGGCCCAACGCGATGCGTCAGAATGCCCGGACAGGGCGACCGGTCGCGTGCGGAAAGCGCGTCGGCGCTTAGTAGGGCGGGCCCAATGCGGCGACCGACTCGGTGGGATGAGCCGGCAATCCGTGGACGTGGCACACGGATTGCATAATTGTGGTCGCACCCGAGGCTCGTTTCGACGCCGATCGAAAGTAGAATGGAGTTTCGGCTGTGAACCGGATCGCCCGTCTTTTCCACTCGAGGAGCCTGCCATCATGATTCGCACAGTTCGGCCTGCGGCGG
>JALSIV010000272.1 GCA_026989685.1 Pirellulaceae bacterium
ATCCCCCATGGCTGTGTCCGACCAGATGGTAGGGACGACCGGCGGATTCGAGCGAGAGCAGATAGTCGAGCAACTCCTTGCCGGCTCGCATCCGCTCCCGCTCGCTGTTCTCACCCGACCAGTGGAACACCTCGCCGACATCGGCCAGTCGTGCATGGCGGGGCAGCTTTCGCGTGAGTGCCGTCCAGGCGGGACTGCCGACTTGCCACCACGCATCACCGATATCGGGAGAGTCGGCTGCAAAAGTTCCGTGGACGAGCAGAACGATCGCTGCACTGTTGGTGCCGGCAACGGTGTCGGTGATATCTTCCATGAGGTCCTGCTCGGAGGCTGAGGGGCCTGCAACTCCACGGTATCGTTATCGGCCGGTTTTCCGGAAAAGTCCACTTTCTCCGCGGCAACTGCCGTTCGCGTGGGCCGATTCGGTACTGGTCCCATCTCAAGGCTTGTGCTAGCGTTTACGAAGCTGGGCTAGCCGACGTAGGCCGGGGAGACGTCCCGGTCGGCTCATCATGCTGGCAGCTTCCGGGAGACGTGGAACATGCGTAGTGGTATTCGGGCGATGGGATTTCTCGCTGTGTGCTGGGCTTGGCTGGTCACAGGAGGATGTGAGCAGCCGCTGGCGGAAAAGAAAGCGGTCGTCCGGCCGGTGAAGATCTACCGAATCGGTTCCCTCCAGCCCGAGGCGATTTTGGAGTATCCCGGGACGATCCAGGCCCTCCGATCGGCCGAAATGGGATTCGAAGTGGCGGGCCGCATCATCGAGCGTCCGGTGAAGGAGGGGGATCGAGTCCAGAAGGGCCAGTTGCTGGCCAAGATCGATCCTCGCGACTACGAAGCCGAGTTGAAGGTGGCGATGGCCAACCTGGAGAAGGCTCGGGCCGATCTCAAGCGAAGCGAGAACATTTTCAAGGAAGACCCGGGTGCCATATCGCAAGACGACTTGGAGCGGGACCGTCGCGCGGTCAAGGTGGCGGAGGCGAAACTGGAGATCCAACAGAAGGCGGTGGCCGACACGGAACTACGGGCGTTGTTTGATGGAGTGGTTGCGCGGATTTTGGTTCCCGACTTTGCCAACGTCGTGGCGAAGGAGCCGGTACTGATCTTGCAGGACGATTCGATTCTGGAAATCGAGGTGGCGGTCCCCGAACGGGATTTCGCTCGGAGTCGAGAACGCGCCGAAACCAAAGAGGAGATCACCAAACGCCTTGCTCCGAAAGTGATCATCACTTCGATCAAAGACCGGGAGTTCGATGCATGGATCAGTGAGTACGCTCAGGTGGCCGATCCCATCACGCGGACATTCCCGGTCACGCTGCAGTTCAAGAATCCCAAGGAAGTAACCATCCTGCCCGGCATGACGGCCCGCGTGCGCATCGTGATCGATCCGGACAGCGCTTTCTCAGTGCCGGTTACCGCCGTGCAGGGGGATGCTCAGAAAAACACCTATGTTTGGAAGATCGATCCGGCGACGGCCAATCAGAGCATCATGAAAGTCGCCAAGCAACCGGTCGAAGTGGGGCCGCTGACGGGCGACCGAGCGTTGCTGAAGGGGGGCGTGCAGGAAGGCGATCTGGTGGTCGTTTCCGGTGTGACGCTCCTACGAGAAGGCATGCAGGTTCGCAAATACCAGAGGAAATAACCGGCGCCGGCCGGACGATCGAAGTTGTTCGCGAGTCCGGGCAGGGAGGGTTGCCGGCGCGGAACCGGTGACTGGTCGGAAACAAGGAGCGGCTGCTCGATGAATCTTGCTGAGTTGGCGATTCGCCATCGTGTCACGTCCATGGTGCTGACGACCGTTTTTTTCGTCGGCGGGATTATTTCCTTCAACAACCTGTCTCGTTTGGAAGACCCGGAGTTTACCATCAAGGAAGCGCTGGTGATCACTCCGTATCCGGGGGCCACCGCCAAGGAGGTGGAAGAGGAGGTTTCGGACAAGATCGAGCGCGCGGTCCAGCAGCTTGGGCAGCTCAAGGAAGTCGAGTCGAAGTCGATCCCGGGTCTTTCCACGGTGACCGTTCGCATCAAAGACAAGTACGACAGCAAGGCGCTGCCGCAGGTTTGGGACGAGCTGCGGCGCAAAGTGGGCGATGTGCAATCTCAGCTTCCGCCTCGAGCCGGTCCGTCGGTGGTGAACGACGACTACGGGGACGTATGGGGGATTTTCGTCGCCATTTACGGCGACGAATACACCTATGCCGAGCTCAAGGACATCGCCAAGATGCTGCGCCGCGAGTTGCTCCTGGTGCAGGATGTGGCCAAAGTCGAGTTTTGGGGACAGATCGATGAGGCCATCTACGTCATTCCCGATCGAGATCGCATGTCGCAGTTGGGTATCCACCCGCGGCAGATTATCGAAAAGCTGCGAGACAAGAACCTGGTGGCGGATGCGGGACGCGTCCAAGTCGGCGCGGATTTCATCGCGGTGACTCCGTCGGGAACATTCACGTCGGTGCAAGACTTCGAGGATCTCTTGATCGGCGGCGGCGAGTCGGGGCAGCAGATTTATTTGCGCGACGTGGCCGACGTGGAGCGGAACTACGTCGATCCGCCCAAGACGCTGCTCAAGTACAATGGCCACCAAGCAGTGGGACTGGGGATCTCGGCGGTCAAGGGGGGTAACGTGGTCGTCATGGGGGAGGCCATCGAGAAGCGGATGCAGGAGCTGCTGGGGCAGATTCCGCTGGGGGTCGAGTTCGGTGTGATCTCGATGCAGTCGCGGGCCGTCACCACGTCGATCAATGGTTTCTTGGTGAACCTGATCGAGGCAGTCGTCATCGTAGTCGTGGTGTTGCTGGTGTTCATGGGGCTGCGCAGCGCACTGATCATCGGCGCCATCTTGGCCCTGACGATCCTGGCCACGTTCGTTTTCATGGGGCCGTGGAACGTGGCTCTGGAACGTATCTCGCTGGGAGCCCTGGTGATCGCGCTGGGCATGCTGGTCGACAACGCCATTGTGGTGGTCGACGGTGTGCTGGTAAGAATGAAATCGGGCCAGGACGCGGCTGCGGCCGCGAGCGAAGTCGTGGCGCAGCAATCGATGCCGCTGCTCGGTGCGACGGCGGTGGCCATCATGGCGTTTGGAGCGATCGGCCTCTCGCCCGACTCGACCGGCGAGTTTTGCCGGTCGTTGTTCCAGGTGGTATTTCTGTCGCTGGGACTCAGTTGGCTCACCGGAATGACGATCACGCCATTGCTGTGCGTGATGTTCCTCAAGCCACCCAAGTCGACGGGCAACCAGGAGGCAGGCGATGCGTACGACGGGTTGATCTACGGGATCTACCGCAGATTCCTCGTGGCCGCAATTCGCTTTCGGTGGGTGACGCTGCTCGTGGTCGCCTGCCTGTTCGCCGTTTCCTTGTGGGGATTCCAGTTCGTCGACCGCAGCTTCTTTCCCGCTTCGACGCGCCCACAGTTCATGGTCGACGTGTGGCTGCCGCAAGGAACGCACATCCGGCAGACGGAAGCTCGAGCCGCCGAAATCGAAAAGTACCTCGCGCGGCTCGAGGGGGCATCGAATGTCACGTCGTTGATCGGTGCGGGAGGGCTTCGGTTTCTTGTGACCTACGCACCGGAACAGCAGAACAACGCCTACGTCCAGTTTGTCGTTGATGTCGACGACTACAAGCTGATCGACGATCTGGTTGCGAAGGTCGAGAAGGAGTTGTCCGAGCAGTTCCCCGATATCGAGGTCTATGGCAAGAAGTTTCTCCTCGGCCCCGGTTCGGGCGGAAAGATCCAAGCTCGGTTCAGCGGGCCCGACCCGAACGTGCTGCGCGAACTGGCCGAGCAGACGATGGCCATCTTGCACCAGGATCCGGACGCCAAGGCCATTCGCACCGATTGGCGGCAGCGCGTGCTGGTGATGCGTCCGATCGTCGCCGAAGAAGAAGCCAATAACGCCGGCGTCACCGCGCAAGATGTGGCACTCGCCATCCGGGCCAGTTTCGAAGGAGCGCCGGTCGGAGTCTACCGCGAAGGCAATGAACTGCTGCCGATTCTGTTTCGAGCTCCCCAGGAGGAGCGAGGCGACGTCGCCTCGGTCAACAACTTGCAGATTTGGAGTCCGGCGGCCAAGAAGGCCATACCGCTGCGGCAGGTGGTCGAGGACTTCCAGACGGTCGTCGAAGACGACATCCTGCAGCGCCTCAATCGCAAGACGACGATCACGGTCCACGCCGATCCGGCCTACGGCACGGCTCCGTCGTTATTCGCCCGTGTCCGAGACAAGATCGAGGCTTTGGAGATGGGCCCCGATTACCAACTCGAGTGGTGGGGCGAATATCGCGATTCGCAGAAGGCTCAGAGCGGGATCGGCAAGAGCCTGCCGTTCTTTTTCCTGGCGATGGTCGTGATTGTGATCGCCTTGTTCAATTCGTTGCGGCTGCCGCTGATCATCTGGCTGACGGTGCCCTTGTCGGTGATCGGGGTGACGGCGGGGTTGCTGGCCGCCCATCAGCCGTTCGGTTTCATGGCTCTGCTGGGTTTCATGAGCCTGTCCGGAATGTTGATCAAGAACGCCATCGTGCTGATCGACGAGATCGAGACGCAACAGCGCAACGGTGTCAACGCCCTGAAGGCGATCGTCCTGTCCGGTGTCAGCCGATTGCGGCCGGTGGCCATGGCCGCCCTCACCACGGCGCTCGGGATGATCCCGCTGCTCACCGACGCGTTCTTCGTGGCGATGGCAGTGACGATCATCGCCGGGTTGTGCGCGGCCACCGTGCTGACCATGCTGGTGGTGCCGGTGTTTTATGCTGTTTTGTTCCGCGTTCCCTACGACCCCTCGCAGCTTGAATAGTCTGGCGGCTTGCAGAAGGAAACGCGGGAACGGAATCCGAACGAACTCGGCGACTTTCCGCGCGTGACTGTCGATTGGTGCCGGGCGATCCTCCCGGGACGACTATTTGTCGCGGAGACAATCGGAAGGTGGGCACCGATAAAACGGCGGGAAGTTACACGGAATGGTCAGTCTGGGAAGACACTTCGGGATGTAGCATCCGCCGCCGCACAGATTGGGCAGGACCAGGCGCGGTTCGCACTTGGGCGTGTAGCATCCGCCACCGCACCACTGGGGCGGGCACAGGCGTGGCGGGCACTTGGATCGGTAACGGTCGGGACACCAGGCGGCAGTTATGCGGCAATGGTCTTTGGAGTGAGTATCGCTGGCAGACGACGCTGCTGTGGAGGCCGGCCGCAGGCGAGTCGACCGGTGGGCGGCTGGTTCGCCGGCATGGACTGCCGATGCGCCGACGATCAGCGCGAACGTCGAGATCGAGCCCAGGCGCGAGCGCAACAGCGAAAAGGGGATCATGGAAGTTGCTCCGTGTCTTGTGGGCGAGGTGCTCCGACCTGCCGACCAGGTTGAGCGGGAGGTTGGGGTTGAGGCTCGGGGCCCGGCTGGGGAACTGCGGCCGCGGAGCCCCCTTGAAGACGAGCTTCCCATCCGCCGCCGAGTGCTTTGTAGACGTTGATCAGGCTGAGGACGACGGAGCCTCGAGTGGCGGCGAGCTGATCCTGACGCTGTGCCAGGATCTGCTGCATGTAGACGACCGGCTGGAAGTTGATGCGGCCTCGTCGGTATTGCGTCGTCGCCACCTCGACCGCTCGAAGCGCCTGGGCGGCCGCTTCATCCACGGCTTCCACTTGTTCTCGTGTTTTGAGATAGGCCACGATCCCGTCTTCGACCTCCTGCGCGGCAGTGAGAACCGTGTTCTGATAGTCGTAGACGGCCTGATAGAACCCGGCCTCTTCGGCTCGTACGTTGTTGAGGATCCGGCCGTAGTTGAGGATGTTCCACTGGAAGCTGGGGCCGATGGCTCCCGTGAACGAGTCGGAGCGGAACAGGTCGGAAAGATCGGCCGATGCCAGTCCCACGCTGCCGGTTATGGCGATGTGGGGATAGAATTCGGATTCGGCGATGCCGATCACGGCGCTTTGAGCGGCTGCCCGACGTTCGGCTCGGCGCACGTCGGGCCGGCGCCGCAGCAGGTCGGCGGGGATGCCGACCAGGATTTCGTGCGGCACTTCGGGAATCGCCCCCTCGCCCAACTCGGCCGACAGATCGCGCGGCGGTTCTCCGAGCAGAACGCAGATGGCGTTGGCGGTTTGTCGGATCCGAGCTTCGTATTCGGGAATGACGGAGCGAGTGGCAGCCAAGTTCTCCTTGGCTTGAGCCAGATCGAGTTCGGTGACGCGCCCATTCTTGAACTGCACCTCGACGATTTCCACCGTGCGCTGCTGGAGTTCCACATTGTAGCGGGCGACCTTGAGGCGTTCCTGGAATGTCCGGTACTGCACATAAGCGGTGGCGACTTCGGCTTGCAACAACACCAGCACGTCGTCGTAGTTCTCGATTTCCGCGTCGAGGATGGCTTCCTGCGTCTCAATGGCCCGGCGGAAACGGCCCCAGAAGTCGAGTTCCCAAGCGGCGCTGAGCCCCAAATCCCAGTTGTCGAAGTTCAACACGGGAAGTGCATTGGCGGTGGTCGACGATTGGTTGAATCGCTGAAAGCCGCCGAAGGCCTCCTGGAGTTGCGGGAATAGATTGCCGCGGGCCACGGCCAGGCGAGCTCGAGCTTCCAATATCCGCATGCCGGCCGCTTGAAGCGACAGGTTCTGTCGAGACGCGCGATCGATCAGTTCGTTGAGTTTGGCATCGCCCAGAACGGTCCACCACGCGGCGTGAATCTCACTCGATGTATCGACGTCGGCATTCTGGTAGTCGATCCACTCGTCGGCGAAGGGTGCCGGAGGCCGAGCATAATCGGGGCCGACACGGAAGCCCTGGTGCGCCCATCGCCGGAGACTGGTACATCCGCTGCCCGCGGTCAGAACAGTGGCGGTGGTGACGGTGATCCAAACGATCCAGAATCGCGTCGCCAATCGGCCGCGCGCTCGCCCCGATAACTCGTTCCGCGTCATATCCCCCCTCCGTGGTTGTTGCCGAGCCGACGCGCTGCCGGATGGCACCGTTGTGCGCACTCGCGACACGCACGAACGGCCGGTCCCCGTGCCGGTTCCTCTTTGTATCGGCGAGTGAAGGCTTTCCGCTGAAGTGCTTTTCGTTGCGCAGAATACTCAAGTTACGCAAGATCCGCGGCAAACGGTCGAAGGTCCGGCTCATTCGAAGCGTGAGGCGGCGGCGATTCCGCTCCCCGGTTCGATGGGCACTCCCTGTTCGGCGAGCAGTTGTTCCAGCGCCGCCAGCAGCCAGAGGACATTACTCATCCGCGATGCATATCCCATCAACCCGATACGCCAGACGCGGCCGCGGAAATCTCCTAGTCCTCCGCCAATCTCGATTCCGTAGCGCCGCAGCAATTCGCGACGCGTCCAGGCGTCGTCCGCTTCCTTGGGTATCCAAACGGCGTTGAGCATGGGCAGCTCGTAGCCGGTTTGCGGTGCGTAGCCGATTCCCAGTGCCTCCAGACCCCGCCGCAAAGCCCGGTGGTTCTGCAGGTGTCGGTCGAAGCACGCGTCGAGTCCTTCTTCCAAAATCAAGCGGACCGCTTCGTACAGACCGTACGTCATGTTGATGGGTGCCGTGTGATGGTAGGCCCGTTCGGTTCCCCAGTAGCTCGAGAGCATCGTGGTATCCAGATACCAACTTTGTACCGACGATTTTCTCGTGCGGATCACTTCCATCGCCGCTTCGCTGAAGGAGACGGGAGCCAACCCCGGCGGGCAACTCAGGCATTTTTGCGAGCCGGCATAGATGGCGTCGATTTGCCAGTCGTCGACACATACGGGCATGCCACCGAGGGCGGTAACCGCATCGACCAGCAGCAGCGAACCGGCATCGTGGACGGCACGCGAAATCTCCTCGATCGGTTGGCCAGCCCCGGTAGACGTCTCCGCCATGACGATACCGACGACCTTCGGTTTGCGCTCCAGAGCCGGAGCCAGATCGTCGGCAGTGAACACCTGGCCCCAGGTTTTCTCGATTCGGATCACCTGCGCCCCCGCTCGAGTCGCCACGTCGGCCATCCGCTGTCCGAAGACGCCGTTGATGCACACCGCCATCGTGTCACCTGGTTCGATGAGGTTGACAACCGTGGCTTCCATGCCGGCGGAGCCCGTGGCGCTGATGGCAAACGTCATGGCGTTGCCAGTTTGAAACAACGTGCGCAGCATGGCCTGCAGGCGGTCCATCAGCTCCAAGTAGTACGGGTCGAGATGGCCGACGGTCGGCTTGGCCATCGCCTCGAGGACTCGAGGGTGGATGTCGCTGGGGCCGGGCCCCAACAGTGTGCGCAAGGGAGGGCGGAGTTCGGGGTAGTTCTTCGCGAGCTGGTCCGTCATGACCTTCCTATCCTTGTTTGGGTGTCAGGCTTCAGGGGTCAGGCTTCAGGGGTCAGGGGTCAGGCTTCAGGGGGCCGGTGGGGATTCTCGCACGAGTTGGCTGATGGAGCGGAACGAGTCGGTCCCCGCTTGCTGGCACCATTCGAACAGTGCGGCTTCACAGGTTGTCAGCGTGGCTCCCGAGCTTTCGAGGCGGCGCAGCGCGACGTCGTGGTCGAGGGCGTGCCGGGCTCCCAGTGCGTCGACGCACAGGTAGACGTCGAAGCCATCGGCGATCAGGTCGAGTGCGGTTTGCTGAACGCAGACGTGAGTTTCGATTCCGGCGATCGCGATCTTGAAGCGGCCGGCAGACTTCCACTGTTCGAAGATCGATGCGCACTCGGAGCAGCTGAACCGGAGCTTCTCGGCAGGGGCCGGCAGGCGCGAAGCCAATTCGGCGACCGTGGCTCCCAGCCCTCGGGGATACTGTTCGGTGACGGCGGCGGGGATCTCCAGAATGGCCGCGCCGTCGATCAGCCGGCGCGCATTCCACACCAGGCGGGAGCGGCCTCGGATCAGCGGCAGCAGTTTTTCCTGTATGTCGATGATCAGTAGTGCCGAATTGGCGGGGCCCATCAACAATGGGCTGCGGGCTGGACGACTCATGATCGGAAGCCGGTATTCGGGTGGTAAGGTGGATGGCCCCACGAATTCCGCAAAAGGGCGGGGGCGGACGGTTGCCGCGGTAACCGCACGGTGAGGTCTCGTCTCCGCACCAACCGGGGCATCAAGGCTCTATCATGTTCGATCGAGCCACCCAATGACAGATGGGGGACCGAATCGTTATCCTAGGGAGCGTAGTCTCGTTGTCGGGCGAGTAGTGGTAGGAGAGAGCCGAGTGGACGTATATCATGGCACGACCATTCTGACGGTTCGGCACCAAGGAGCCGTCGCAATGGGTGGAGACGGTCAGGTCACGTTGGGTTCGACCGTGATGAAGGCGGACGCCGTAAAAATCCGCCGCTTGGGCGATGGCCAGGTGCTGTGCGGGTTCGCCGGTGCGACGGCGGACGCGTTTGCGCTGCTTGAACGATTCGAGACGAAGCTCAAGGACTATCCGGCCAATCTGCCTCGAGCGGCCACCGAACTGGCCAAGGAGTGGAGGACCGATCGTGCTTTGCGCCGTCTCGAGGCTCTGCTGTCCGTCGCCGACTCTCAGTACGTGCTATTGATCAGCGGAACCGGTGATGTGATCCAGCCCAGTGATGGGGTGATCGGCATCGGCTCGGGGGGCCAGTTTGCATTGGCGGCGGCTCGAGCGCTGGTGCGAGCCACGCCGGATTTGTCGGCGACGGACATTGTCCGGCAGTCGATGCGGATCGCGTCGGAGATCGATGTTTACACGAATGAACATCTTGTCGTGGAGGAAATCGCGTGTCGGAATTGATGACGCATCGAAGTTTGCAGGATGTCAGTCGTTCATTAACGCCTCGAGAAATCGTAACGGCTCTCGATCGCTACATCATCGGCCAGGATGATGCCAAAAAGGCGGTGGCCATCGCCATTCGCAACCGCTGGCGCCGCCAACAGCTTCCCGAGGAACTTCGCCGAGATGTGGCTCCCAAAAACATCTTGATGATTGGACCGACCGGCGTGGGTAAGACCGAGATCGCCCGCAGGTTGGCTCGCCTTACGGGGGCTCCGTTCGTCAAGGTCGAGGCAACGAAATACACCGAAGTCGGCTACTACGGTCGCGACGTCGAAAGCATGGTGCGCGAGCTGGTAGAGAATGCCATCGGCCTGGTGCGCGAGAGCGAGCGAAAATCGGTGAAGGAAGAGGCGGAGCGGAGAGTGGAGGAGCGGTTGCTCGATCTGCTGGTTCCCAAGCCGTCTTTGTTCAGTGAGCGGGACGACGAGGACAAAGCCCAATACGAACGGACTCGAGCCAAGTTCCATGCGATGTTGATCAACGGGGAACTCGATCAACGACGCGTCGAAGTGACCACCGAGCAAAGATCGGCTCCCGTCGTCTTCGGCGGCATGGGACTCGAACAGATGGATGTCGATTTGCAGAGCATGTTCGAGAAGATCCTTCCCAAACAGTCCCAGCAGCGGGAAATAACGGTAGCCGAGGCCCGCGAAGTACTGTTCGAACAGGAATGCGATGCCCTGCTCGATCCCGAAAAGATCAACGCTCAGGCGATCGAACTGGCCGAAAACCTGGGAATCCTATTCGTCGACGAAATCGACAAGGTCGTGGCCAGTGACAGTCGTGGTGCCGACGTGTCTCGGCAGGGAGTCCAACGCGACCTGTTGCCGATTGTGGAAGGCACCACGATTCAGACTCGCTATGGCTATGTGAAGACGGACCACATCCTGTTCATCGCCGCCGGAGCGTTCCACAAGGTGCGGCCGAGCGACTTGATGCCCGAGTTGCAAGGCCGGTTTCCCATCCGCGTCGAATTGACGGATCTGAAGAAGGAGGACTTCGTCCGCATCCTTACCGAACCGAAGAACTCGCTGACGCGCCAATACCAGGCTTTGTTGGAAACCGAAGGGGTTTCCGTCGAGTTCACGGATGATGCCGTGGAAGCTCTGGCCGATTTCGCTTTTCGCGTCAACCAGACGACTCAGAACATCGGGGCCCGACGACTCTACACGATGATGGAGCGTTTGTTGGAGGAAGTGAGCTTCGAGGCCCCTGACATGAAAATGGGCAAGGTAGTGGTGAATGAAGCCTATGTCGCCGAGCGGCTGAAGGAAGTCACCGAAGACGAGGATCTGAGTAAGTTCATCTTGTAGGTCAAGCTTTCCAGCACGGCCACGCTGCGGTCGGGCTGCCGATGGTGGTTGACGTTCGATGAGAGGTTGATTTGGCCAGTCGATTGGAATGCGAGGTCGCCAGTGAGCGAGAGCTGCGGGAATGGGCGGAGGCCGCAGCACGTGAGTTCGCGCCTGGCTTGGTGGTGGGTCTGATTGGACCGCTGGGTGCCGGGAAAACTCGTTGGGTTCAAGGAGCCGCCATGGCATTTGGCATTGCTTCCGAAGTTGTCACAAGCCCCACGTTTGTGATCAGCCAGGAATACGAAGGGGCTCGGCGGCTGAGACACGTCGACTTGTATCGCGTGAGCGACGAGGACGAATTCTGGGAACTGGGTGCCGACGAGTGGTTTGCCGACGACGCGGTGACTTGCATCGAATGGGCGGATCGATGGATCGATTGTCTACCCGCAGACCGGCTCGAGGTGCACCTGGACATTACCGGCCCCACTCGGCGCAGGATTACCTGGATCGCAGGAGGGCCGCGCTCGGGTGCCGTAGTGGATCGGTTGAGCCACTTGGCTAACCCATCCGATGTTTCCAGCGATGGAGCCTCTCGAGCATGAACGATGCCAGTCTCGCCGATCTTTCCCAAACAAACTTCACTTGGCTGGACTGGGTGATCGTCGCCGCCTACCTGATGATTTCGGTGGTGATTGGCCTGTTGGTGAAGCGCTACGCCACCAACATGACCAACTACATCGCGGCCGGACGCCGCGTGGGGCGGTGGTTGGGACTGGCCTCGCTGACGGGCACCGAACTGGGCCTGGTGACCGTAATGTATTCCGCCGAAAAGGGGTTCAAAGGCGGCTTTGCCGCATTTCACATTGCCGTCTTGGCCGGCATGACGACTTTGGTGATCGGACTGACCGGCTTCTTGATCGTCCCGCTGCGAAAGACGGGAGTTTTGACGATTCCCGAATTCTATGGTCGGCGTTTCGGTCCCAAGACTCGAGTCCTGGGCGGCATTCTGCTGGCGGCAGGCGGCATTCTCAACATGGGCCTGTTCCTGAGAGTAGGCTCGATGTTCATTGTGGGTGTGACGGGCATGTCCGAACATGGCTGGGCGTTGCCCTGTGTGATGACAGTACTCCTGACCTTGGTGCTCGTCTATACCGTGCTGGGCGGGATGATCTCGGTGTTGGTCACGGACTACATTCAGTTTGTTGTGTTGTCATTGGGAATGATGATCGCGACCGGTCTGGCGATTGCCAACTTGGGATGGAGTGACATTTTCGAGGCAGTTCGCGTTCACAAGGGTGCCAAAGGTTTCGATCCGTTGGCGGCCGACAGCACGTTTGGATGGGAGTATGTTGTGTGGATGGCGTTTCTGGGAATCGTCAGCTGCGCCATCTGGCCCACATCGGTGGCACGAGCCTTGGCGATGGAGGACGAGTCGGCGGTAAAGGCCAGTTTTCGCTGGTCGTCGTTGTCGTTCACGATCCGCGCGATGCTTCCGCAATTCTGGGGAATCTGCGCCATGGTCTTCTTCGTGACGCAAGCTCCGCATCTGGCCGAGGCGTTCGGCTTGACGGGATCCTTGCCGGCGGGAGACAAACCAATCAAGGCGCTGTACGCGATGCCTCTGTTTTTCGGCAAGCTGCTACCGGCAGGATTGATCGGACTGGTATCGGCCGCCATGATCGCGGCCTTCATGTCGACTCACGACAGCTATCTGCTTTGTTGGAGCAGTGTGATCGTCCAGGACATTGTCGATCCACTGCGAAAAGAGCCGCTCGGCATTGCCGCTCGAGTCCGGCTCACGCGGATCCTGATCGTCGTCATCGGGATCTACGTCTGGGTATGGGGGCTGTTCTATCAAGGTGGCGACGATGTGTGGGACTACATGGCGTTGACGGGAGCCATCTACTTTACCGGTGCCTTTGCGGTGCTGGCCGGCGGATTGTACTGGAAGCGGGCCAGTTCGGCCGGCGCTGCGTGTGCTCTGTTGGCTGGGAGCTCGGCCGTGCTGGGACTCGAGCCGATCCGGGTTCGTTTGGGGCTGGCCTGGCTCCGATTGCGTGGTGAGCAGGCTACGGTCGAGGCGGCCGAGAAACTCCTCACGAGTGCTCGAGTCGGAATCGCGACCGTGCTCTTGACCGTGACCGTGTTCGTGGTCGTCTCACTGTTGTTTCCCGACAAGGCATCCGATCCTGCCGGAGGGGAAAACGGCGAAACAGCCCGGGCGTTGGAGGGAGCACCATGAGCTGGGAATGGCTGTGGGGTGGCGTTCTCATCGCCACGCTGGTCGCCTTCGCCGTGCTGGCCGTGCTCGCCACCGTCGGTGGGGCACTCGATTGCCTGAAACTGTTCCGGCGATTGGACGACGACGAACCGAACTGAGATATTGGCCTGGACCGGGCTACCGAGGCTTGAGCCAAGCCTGTTTCTTGAATGAGGGGCTTTCCGGTGCACTTTGGGGACGCCCGACGGGAAGTGGGTGAAGTCGATGGAAATCACCTACACGCGAACGTCGGGCGGCTAAGCCTGGTACGATTCGTCGGCGGCTGCGAATCCGGCGGCCACTCGATCGCTGACCGACACGCCGTCACGGTAACTGCCGGCCAGTACCAACTCGGCATGTGGCCGCAGAGCTTCGGTGATACGCTCGAGTCGTTGCCGATGGCCGATGTTGTATTGCGGGATGGCTTTGATAAAGCGGTCGACGCGCACCAAATCCGGCGCTCCGGTGACACCGAGCAGCTCTCGGATTCCGGCCAGTGCGGTTTCCGTGAGTTCTTCATCGGGCCGACGCAGGAGGTCGGGGCGATGAGTGCCTCCAAGGAAGACTCGCAGCAATTCTCGGCCCGCGGGCGCATGATGCGGAAACGTCCGGCTGGCGAAGAGCGTTCCCAGGACCGGTGTCGACTGTTCCACGGTTGGCACCAGGAACCCGAAACCATCGGGAAGGCGTGTGAGGTGTTCCCTGGCAAAGCCCAAGTGGACCACCGCCAGCGAGGCGGCCGGAATCGATTCGAGTTCGATGCTGGCCGGCTCGGAGATCGACCGGATCAAACCGGCGGTGACGTGTGCAGGCGTTGTGACAATGATCCGTCGGCAGGTCAGGTGGTTGCCGGTTGAGTGCTCAGTGCTTGAATGGTCGTCAACCAGGACTCGGAAGCCGTCGCCGGTTCGTTCCACTTTCGCGACTGCGGCGCGGTATCGCACATGGGGCTCGATCTGGATCGCCAACCACCGAGGCAGAGCAGCGAGGCCTTCCCGAAAACTGATCAACTCGCGGCGCATGCCGGCAAGCACGGATGTCGGGCGAGGCGGCAAGAGGCGATCGAGTTGTTGTTCGGCGGCTTCGGTCGCGGTGCGACGGCCGATCAGGAGAGTGCGGACGATCGCCGCAGCCGGGCTGTGGATCCGTTGGTCGAGCGGGGCCGCCGAGGGGAACATGGCTTGTAGGCTGAGTTCCCGGCAGTCTCCGCTCACGATCCCTCGAATCAGCGGATCGACGGCCCAGGTGGCAAACCGCGGTCCGAACCGTCGCGAGACGGCGTCGTAGATCGAATCTTCGCTGCTCGCTCCGCCGGTGCGACTCCACAGCAGCCCTCTCAGAATCCGAGCCTTGGCGGCCGGTCCATAGAGCCGTGTCGTCAGCGGTCCCAGGCGTCCGTGGATACCGACAAGTTTACCGTTTTGGACGACGAACCGGCGAGCCTTCGCGCGGCGGTCGGCGGTAACGAGTTTCAGATCGTCGGCGGCGTACTCCAACAGACGGCGAAACGGCGGTGACTTCGGGAGAATGGTAAACGGGCCGTGCTCCAGCAGAAAACCGTCCACTTGTGAAGTCCGGATCAAGCCGCCCGGTCGGTCCTTGGCCTCCAGCAGGAGGAAGTCCTTTCCTTGGCGCCCGAGAAACCAGGCGGCCACAAGCCCGGTGATGCCGGCTCCGACGATGACCGTGTCTCGGTGTTCGCTCATGTTGCCGCCCCGACGAATTCTTGAGAGTCTTATCTTGTAAC
>JALSIV010000273.1 GCA_026989685.1 Pirellulaceae bacterium
CGTTGGACCTCCACCATTGAGGCCGCCAAAACGAAATCCGCTTGCCAGATTGGGGTGCATCACCGCAAAGACGGTACTTGTCGCATTGTCCCCGTCGAGCGACACGAAGGGATCCAAAGCCGGTGTTTCTAGATCAATGTCAAATCCATTCATTTCATGAGCTGGATTACCAGTCGTCGCAAGCTTCGTCTTGACTATCACACGATAGGTCGCCGTATCGGGAACCAGGGCCGTGCCTCCGTCGCTTGTTACGGTAAAACCGATCTCGAACGGCGAGTGGAGCTTCTCAATGTCAACATCGATGGTGATCGTATCGGCAACGTTGTCGATCGTCACACTGTTGATGGTGACCGCATTGAGTGGATCCGCATCGGCGCCGCTGTTGCGGGTGATTTCGATCGCCCGCGCCGGAAGCGAACCTCCCAAGAGGAGGACTGTCATCGCCAGTCCAATAATGCTTTTCTTTGTCATAACCGCGCTTCCTTAACTGACTGTCTGAGTAATCTTTCGTCTTCGAGTGATCGTTTTTCACACCCCGCTACTGTCCGATCTCCACTCCTGATGACGGCTTTATTTTGCCTCATCGACAGGGCGTTGTCAACAAGTTTGAATGGAAAAACTGGAGATTTTGGTAAAATCGGCAACGCATGTCAGGATGGTAGCTCAAAATGGCGGTTCGACATCACTCTATGGGGCTATTTCCTGTCTTGCATAAAGTGTTTGTAATCAATGACTTGCAACTACTTTTCACGTTGTGCCACACCTTCTGTTTCTTCGGCCAACCGGGCGTGTTCGCGGGCCAGTCGCGGCATATTGAGGTGTCTGTAGACTTCAGCCAATGTACGATGGGTTTGGGCGTTCCCGCGGACGTCGGGCAGGGCTCGTTCGAATTCACGCAGGGCTTCTTTCCACCGTCCCATACGTGCGAGGATTTGGCCGCGTGTCTCGTGGATGGCGGCCATCATGGGCCACCGGGCGGCCAGTTTGCTGACAAGCTGGTATGCCTTTTCAAGGTCGATGGTCCCGGCCTGCAGCATGTACCAGGCCAGATTATTAGCCACGATGGGGGAGGACTTGTCAAGTTCATACGCCTGTTCCAGGTGTCGAATCGCCTTTTCGTAATGGCCTTCCTTCCCCTCGTATGTTCCCAGGACGAGGTGGCAGAGGCGGGGTGCGTCGCCGCGGGCGATCCGTTGGACGAGAAACTCTTTGGCGGACTCGGTCGCCTTATCGCCACGTTCCATCAACCGCATGAGTCGATCGAATAGTGGGCCTTCGTGAGGGAACGCGGAGATGGCGGCTTCCAGCAGCCCCAGTCTCTTGACGGCGTCCGCTTCGCTGTCCCCGCGGATCGAGTCGGACCAGACGATGTAGACTCGGGAAAGTGCCTTGCGAAGCAGTACGTCGTGTTGCAGGGCGAGTCCTTCTTCGAGGACCTGGACAGCTTGCGGGAACTGTTCCAGGAAGACCAGGGCGTCGGCCCACTGGACGCGTGTCCGGAGATCGCGGGGGCTCGCCTTGCAACGCGATGCATGAAACTCGATCGCCTGTTTGCCGTAGAATCGGGCCAGATCCTTGTTGCCGAGGATCGTGTGGCAGCGGGCCAGCGGCAGGTAGAGCTCGGGGTATCGCCGGGCCGCCTTTTCCAGGTGTTCGACAGCCGGCCTCCACTGCTTGCGGTTCAGATAAAAAATGCCCAGGCGGCGGTGTGCCTCGAGGTTGTTCGGTTCCAGTTCGACGGCGTAGCGCAGGTGGGTGTGGGCATCGAGGATTTCTTCGGGGGTGAGGGTTTTCTTGGCGATGATTCGTTCGGCGCGCCACAGATGTGCTGGCGCGTACCGCGGCTGTTCGACCGGGGCCAGCATGCGCAAGATCGTATCGGCGCGCTCAGAGTTGCCCATCCGGTCGGCGGCCTGGGCGATCGCAAAGAGCGTATCGTTGTCGTAGCCGCCGCGGAGATTCAGGACACGTTCGAAATAGACGTCGGCCGCCTTGAACCGCTTTTCACGGAGAGCACGACGACCCGCATCGACATACCGATCGGTTACCTGGCCGCTGCGGGCGTAGCCGCGAGCCAGCGTCACGAGAAACAGGCTTCCGACGGCGGCCAGCGCGAAGGGGAGCCCGAACCACACCTTTCGCCATGTGGCATTATTCCATGACTCGACGAAAGCACGTCCTGTAGCGACGAGCACCCACCAGGCGAAGCGTGCCATTCCGGCGAGAGACCCGTGAAACGAC
>JALSIV010000274.1 GCA_026989685.1 Pirellulaceae bacterium
AAGCGAGGTTCGCTCTGGCTCGCCGCATCGATTCTGTTGGCGCTTTTAGCCAGTTGGTGGAGCGGTGCCGATCCTGACGTCGCCAGTCTCGAACATTTGACTCCCGCCGTTCAGTCGGCGAGACTCGATTTCCTCGCTGAGGATGCCGGGATAGCGTGTGCCGTCGCAATGTTTGACTGGCCAGGCGGCGGTTGTTCGCCACCGCCGGCTTGTACCACAATCCCTCCGGCCTCCGGCCTCTCGCCTCCAGCCTGGCTTTCGCAGGACGGAACCGTCGACGATATCAACGTCGAGACGCTGCAGCCGCCCGAGTGGATTGCGGCTCACGACGCCTGGGGCGGCAATCTCGTCCCATTGCCGCTCGACCTGGTCGAGATGGGGCTGCCGAAGGGCTTGAAGGCGCGGGTGCTGGAGAATCTCCCATGCCCGCCGATCCGGCCTGGACCTGGCCGCGTGGTGCTCACGACGGTCAACCACCTCAACCGGTACGTCTTCGAGCTTCGGGTGGAGGACGAATCGGGGCGGCGAACGACGTTCCGCCCGACCGGGTTTCACAAGTTCTTCAGTGCCGACCGAAACAACTGGATTTCGGCCGATTCGATCCGCGAGGGCGAGCGGCTGACGGCCCTCGGCGGTACCGTCCGGCTCCTCTCAAGAGTCCGCATCCCCGGCACGCACCGCGTCTATAACCTCACCGTCGAGGGCGAGCACGTCTACCACGTGACAAGACTCGTGGTGGATGGGCATAATAATGGTTGTGGGCCAAAGCCCGACTTGAAGAAACCAGGAACGCGCCGGAATCCAGATGGGATTTTGAAGGATCCAGCCGATCAAGTAGATCAAATCCGAGAAGCGAGGGACAAGGGTAGGCTTATCGAAAACACTGATAAGTCCGAGCAGAATTTGGACAACTTTTTGGATGGTTTCAAGGGACTGAGCGCGGAAGAAGTCCGACGCCTGTACGAGTAGATAACGCATGACCGATTCCGAAGCGCATGCACTGTACGAAGCGGCATGGCAGGCACATTGCAATGGCTGCAATGATGAGGCCTTGCGGATACTGGAGCGTGCGATCGCAATGGCTACCTGCGACAAAGTGAAGTCAGTTTACTTGGCGACGAAGGGAGGTTTTCTAAATCGCAATCAACAGCATACACAGGCTGTCGATGCGTGCACGGAAGCCGTGGCGCTGGAGCCCAACAACTTCCATGCCTTCATCGAGTTGGGAATTGCCCTGATGAGATTACACCGATACAAAGCTGCGGCCGAAGCGTTGCAATCTGCTGCAGCCCTTCGCTGTGACTATAGCGTGCTCACGGTGCTCGCCAAGGTACAGTTACTATCGTCCAATCCTTCCGCCGCAAGGGCATCTGCAGAAAAAGCACTGGAGCTGAATCCGTCTTGGGACGAAGCGCAAGCCATGCTTGACGCCGCCCGTAACGCTGAGGCAAGAGATAACATTGAATAGTCGCCTCAAAGGGTGGATCGTTCGTCGATGATATGACACCCGACGAGGCGGCGCAGTATCAAGACTACTGGGAGAGGCGTCCATTGGTAAGCGCCCATTTTTAACCGTGTCGGGGTGCCGGGTTACCTTGGCTGGAAATCTTCGTTTCTTTCCTTTTCAGCCAAAGGAGGTCTTCATCATGGCCCGAAAACGCAACCCCCACGAAACCGAACGACGGTGGCGAACCCTACTGACTCGGCTCGAACGGAGCGGCCAAAGCGTCGGCGAGTTCGCCGCGCGGCACAGCGTTTCGACCGCGTCCATCTACCACCGGCGAAAACGACTCGGTAGGAGCGGCCCGAGAGCTTCAGTCCGAGTATACTGCAGCGGGCGATGAACGCCGACCGACATGCGCAACTGCTTCGATAGACTCGAAGGCGGCACGTTCGAACTCCCTTCGGCTCCCGACTCGCAACACGGCATCGAGATCGATTCCGTCGATCTGGCGCTGTTGCTCGGCGGCATCGATCTGAGTTCGGCCAAGAGACGCAAGCGGTATTCGCGGGCAGCCTGACAGGATCTGCCACTACAGTGTCGCGCACGGCCGGTGATCTGGAGTTGGCGCTTCCGGATGTGTAGAAGCAATCGCATCCGGACAAGGTTCGCGAGTTCCGAGCCGAGGAGCAGCGTCGGATCGCCGAGCGCAAACGCCATCGTCGTGCCCGGCACAGCCACGCTTGCCGGGAAGTCGC
>JALSIV010000275.1 GCA_026989685.1 Pirellulaceae bacterium
CGACAGTTCCAGTTCGCAGAAGTGGCAGTTGACGTTTCAGGGAACTTTGGCCGACACGAACGTGAGTCAGACGACGATCGACGCCTCGAGCGTGACGACCGACCTGGGGCCGGGCAACCTGACGGAGACCGAGACGACCGACACCGAAGGAGGAGTCGCGACGAACGAGCGGCAGAAGGTGACGCTCAGCGGCGCGACCGGCGGGACGTTCCGCTTGGCACTCGACGGTTACGTAACGGCGGGAATCGCCTACGATGCCGCAGCCGCGCAAGTCGAAACGGCATTGGAGGCTCTGGGTTCGATCGACGATGTGACCGTGACCGGCAATGCCGGCGGTCCGTGGACCGTCGAGTTCGTGGGGAACCAGGCGGGCTCGGCCGTGAACGATATGGGAGGAGACGTAACGGGTGCGACCGCCGGCACGCTGGTCCGCTCGATCAACTATACGCTTGATGAGGTGGGGCGGCTCACGGCGGCTTCCGACCCCGACAGCAGTTATTCGTATACGTTCGATGCGCTCGATCGCGTGTTGACGGCTGACAATAACGGCACACCGGGGGTTCCTCGAGTCATCCTCACCAGCAGCTACGATGCGGCCGGCGACCGGACCGGCTTGTCGGCGACGATCGACGGCGTTGACGACTTCCAGAACAGTTACGTTTTCGACAGGCTGCACCGGCTGACGCGCGTCGATCAGACGGGGCAAGCTGGCGGGAACAGTGTGGCCGAGAAGCGAGTCGATTTCGCCTTCAATGCTCTGGGCCAGTACACGAGTGTGACTCGGTACAAGGACACGGCGGGCGGCACGTCGGACAAGGTGATGACGAGCACCTATCAGTACGACACGCTGAATCGCCTGACGAATCTGGATTACAAGAACGGCTCGGGCGGGAACATCGTCGCTCCGTTTGAGTTTACCTACGACAATCTTTCGACGCCGGGCCTGTACTCGCCGCTCACCGAGCGGCGAGGAGCCTCACTCGATCCTCGCGTTTCGGCCACGGCCGTCTTGGCGACTCCACTCGGTGCGGGACGCATCACGCGGATGACGGGCGAGGACGGAACGGTCGACTATGGCTACGACCCGACGAGTCAACTCATGTCGGCCGATTATTCCGGTCCGAGTCTGACCGACGAGAGTTATTCGTTCGATCTGGTCGGCAACCGGACGATGACGGGCTACCAGACGGGAACGGGCAACCGGCTGCTCAGTGACGGCACGTATTCGTACGAGTACGACGACGAGGGCAATCGCACGAAGCGGACCAAGACCTCGACGGGCGAGGTGACGGAGTACGCATGGGACTTTCGGAATCGCTTGACGAAAGTGACCGAGAAGGATGCGAGCGGCAATGTGACGAAGGTGGTCGAGTACACCTACGACGTGTTCAATAGGCGGATTGCGAAGGAGGTCGACACGACGAGTCCGTTCGACATGCAGGACGCGGCGATCGAACGGTATGTGTACGACGACGTCCATAACGGCATGGCGTCGCTCGACGGCGGCAATGTCGTGCTCGACTTCGTGGATTCGGATGGCCCCTCCGGCTCGGGAGCCATGACGCTATCGAAGCGTTACCTCTGGGGCGAGCAAGTCGACGAGTTGTTGGCTCAGGAGGACGTGTCGAAATCGCTGACGGCTACCGACCGAGTCCTTTGGCCGATTGTCGATCACTTGGGCACGGTCCGCGATCTTGTCAAGCAAGACGGCGCGGTGGCGACTCATTTCGTGTACACGGCTTTCGGCGGGATCGTCTCGGGCGACACGTCGCTGACCCGCTATCTCTTCACCTCGCGCGAGTTCGACGTCGACACGGGATTGCAGTATAATCGTGCCCGCTGGTACGACGCGTCAGTCGGCCGCTGGATCAGCGAGGACCCGCTCGGCTTCGCGGCGGGGGATGTGAACACGGCCAGGTATGTGGGGAATGGGGTGGTGGGGAACATCGATCCGAGTGGCCGTGAGGACGTTGCAATCTCCTTCGTAAAGGACGCCGAAACTGGTATCGCATATCTTTGGACTTGGCTGATTGTGGCAGGGCCTAGCGACACAATATCTCTTCTTGATAGCGAATCCCCTAACTGGGACTATGCGATTAGGTGGGCTAAGACGATCCCCGACAAAAGTGTCGATCGGTTCATCACAACAGGGCACGGCTCACCAGGAGAAATCGGCCCAATTGGGATTGATGACTTAAGGCCGGGATCAAAATACCGTGAATTTCTCGATGCTTTGAAGCCGAAGCTCAAGGATGGCGCTCAGATCATCCACCGGCATTGTGAGGTGGCGGCATCTCAAGAGGGGCGAAACCTCATTCAGAAGGAGGCCGATATCACCGGTGCGGAAGTGCATGCATGGGATGACTGGTACGCGATTAAGCCGTGGGGAAACGAGTGGGTAGCAACACCTGGCGGCGGCAGTCCTAAACGAGATGGCTATTGGGGAAGATATCCTGGATCAAAAGTGCAAGAAAAGAAGGACGATGGGTGGGACCAACACAAGAAAGACGATAAGAAAGCAAAGGTCTCATGCAAGAAGCAGGAAAAACGGAAATGACTTGTGATAATGCGTATCTCGTGCTTCATGTGCCAATCCGGAGCCTGTACAGATCATAGTGACAACTGAAAGGCACTGCAAGATATGTGCATGGCGTGTAGATGCCACAAGACAACATTTCAACGAACACATCAGCGACGGCGGGTAACACAGTGGCAGCCGTATCATCCGCCGTTTCATGTAATTTGCTCCGGAGAGATCGTTTATGAAAATATCGAAGAGAACATGGATTGCGATAGCAGTGTTGTACGTCACTATTCCAGTAGGAATGGTCTATGATCGAGTGTTCCAGAAATGGTTCGAAGAATCGGAATCAATGAGTGAGGCGATAGGGATCGCTATCTTTCTTCTTCCCGCCATATCGGTGGCATCATTTCTCTTGGACGTTGTGATGATCGTAGTCACATTTGTGAAAAGAGATGATAGTGGTCAACAGCTACCGATGAAGGTGGCGTGTTATTCAGTGTGCTTGGCATTGGGAGCGATCGTAGCGTGGCTGCCAGTAGCTTACGTTGTCACTCAACTGTTTCACACCCACAAATGAGATAAGTGGTAAGCGCACACTGCGACCGTGCCGCTCTTCCTGGCTGGCAGTTGCCGCTTAGGCCGTCGGGTAGTGTACCATTTCTTCTGTAAAAACGATTCGCATGGCGAGAGTGCCAGCATGCCAGCACTCTCGCGGCGAAAAATTGGTCTTGGATAAAACGGGCCATTCGCAGTTTCCTATGGGGAGAAAATGTTCCCCCAACCCCAAGGAGGTGCGAGATGACCCGCGACGATTATCGTAACACTTCGGACACGTTTGGCCAACTCGATTCCGGCCAGCAAGGTGGCTTTCAAGAGCATTGTCATAGCGGCCAAATATGATGCAGAACTGCTCCGGACGATCTTGCACAGCGGTGTCGTTCCTGACGTGGAGGTCGCGTATCGGGGCGACAACACTCGTCCGATCTTCGCCGCTATCAACACAGGAAACGTGGAGAGCGTGCGGGTGTTGCTCGAAGCCGAAGTGGACTTGAGTGTTCGCGATCGCTACGGCCGCACACCGTTGTTGGCTGCTGCAAGTTTCAAGAACTACGAACTCGCCTCCGTCCTGCTCGAGGCCGACTCGGCCCCGCTCGCCGCCCGTGACAAACGGGATATCCACGAACACACTCTGCCCTGCGCCCATCTCAGAATCGCGCACGGTCATTTAGCGTCCCTTCCCTTCACGCGGCCACAACCGTGGATTGCCGCGCCGGTCGCGTTGGTCCGGTGTCTGATTGGTCGCCACCACGTCGTCCAACCAAATGCTCTGGCTGCGAGGAGCTCCACCCGGCCATTTGCCCAGCAGGTAGGCAAACCGCACATGGGAAAATGGCGTCTTCAGCGTCGCACGACTCGTCTCCTCGTACACCATCCGCTCGTCCTGCCATACCCGCACGACGCCTCTTCCGTGCTGAGCCGCCCATCGCACTTGCACTTCGACCGCCTGCCATTTCCCCAGCGGTACCGGGATACCACATCGCCGACCCGGATCGGTCGAGGAAAACGAGGCGCCCGTCACGGAATTGTCAACATTGAGTCGCCGAGTTTGCGGATCGATGGAAATGTCGATTGCCCCTTCCACTTCTCGGCTCGCCGACAATGTGACCACTTGAACAAGTCGCCATCCGCGCCCTTCGGCCCGCCAGTCGAAATCGTCGGGAAGATAGACGTGCAGCAACATCCAGAGGGTCTCGTTTTCGTGCAGCGGCTCGGGAAACGTCAACACGCCGCCCCATTTTCCCAGTCCGCGCGAACCCCGCTCGATCGTCGCCCTGGCCGACTGCCGCCCCGAATACGCTCGTTTCGCAGAAAACGTCGTCGCCGGAAACGCTCCGCGTTTCCCCAGTCCGGTGGGACCTACGGCCACCGCACCGTCCCGACCGTTTTCGAAGGATCGATGGTCGGTCCAGCCCGAACCGACGGCCAGCAACAGCATGAGCCACGTCAACATCACGGAGGCCCGCTCGCCGCCTGAAAACTCGACAACAACTTGCCGTCTTGTGACCAAAGCCACACTACGCCGCGGTGTCCCCCCACGGCGAGCATACTTCCATCAGCGCTGATTCCAGCCGTATACACGTAGTCGGCCGCCCCCGAAAAGGATCGGGCGACGGCTCCATTGTCCGACCGCCTCAATTGCACGGCCGGGTCCGCCGCCACCAGCAACACATTGGTGGTGAGCCCTTGGAAGTGAATGTCGGTCACCTCCTTCTTGAAACCGCCGATCGTCCGCTTCTGATCGCCGCTTCGAGCATCCCAGATCTTTGCGGCCTGATCGGCCCCGGCACTCGCCAACAGCCGATCATCGGCACTCCAGGCGATTCCCAACACATGTCCCGTGTGACCTTCCAGTGAGCGAATGTGCGTGCCCGTAGCCGCTTCGAAAACCTTCACGAACCGATCGGCCGCGCTACTGGCCAACCACCGGCCGTCATGCGAAAACGCCAGATCGAGCACCATGTCGCTGTGAGCGTCCTCGATCTCACGCACCAGCCGTCCGCTCGTCACCTCCCAGATCTTCAGCTCGCCCTCTCGCGACGGATCTCCGCTGCCACTGGCCAGCCAGCGACCGTCGGGACTGAAGGCCAGCGCCGTCACTCGGTCTCGAAGCTGGTCGGGATCTTCGGAACGACCGATGGTGCGCACCAACTCCCAATCCCCCAATACGGTCACGGCGTGCAGCTCGCCCGAATCCGAACCCGCCCACAACGCGCGATCTCCAACGAACGCCAGACGCATCGGCCCGGCACCCGGCACCACCATCTTTTCCAGCGGCAAACCGGAGTCACCGTCCCAAACTTGGATCCTCCCGTCGGCCGTGCCCGTGGCCAGCAACGTCCCGTCCGGCGAAAACGTTGTGGCGACGATTGCAGGGGCCGGAGGCGGTTGCTTCCGTAACTTGTCCAGCCGCTCCCTGGCCAGGCGGCTCTCTTGCTCCAGCCGAACAACGGCCTCTTTGGCCGCCTGCAACTCGGCCGCCGCAGCGGCGACCAGCTTCTCGGCGCGGTCGGCTGTGCGCTTGGCCGATTCGGCCGCCACCACCGCCTGCTTGAGTGCGGCCTCCGCCTTGTCGCGAGCCTCATTGGCTTTCTTGACAGCGGCCGTGTGTCGGGCAACGGACTTTTTCAACTCCGCAATCTTTGTCTGACTCGCCTTGAGTTTCGCATGGGCAACCTTGATCTGTTCGGCAATCTCACGGGCCGACGGCTGCTTGCTGTCGTCCGTTCCCTTGCCCGCCTTTTCCTTCTTATTGTCCTTCTTTTCAGCAAGCACCGCCTGGAGCTTACGGACAGCCGCAGCGAGTGACGGGGCGGTCGACTCTTCCTTCTTCAGCGCACCCTCGGTCTCGGCCAATTGCTTCGATAGCTTGTCTGCCGCCGCCCTGGACTTCTTGGTGGTCTCCTCCTGCTTGGCAAGTGCCGTCTTCGCCTGTTCGGCTTCCTCGCGCGTCTTCTTCGAATTGGCCTCTTCGGCATCCAGACGCTTCGTTGCCGACTCGACATCCCGTTTCGCTGCGGCTACTCGAAGACCCGCCAACTGGGTCTGCCGATCAAGACGTGCCAACTCCGCGTCACGGTCCAGGTCCCCGCTCAACTCGGCCAACTGTTTGCCACGTTCCAAATCCCACAGCACGGAAACTCCGTCTTTCCGAGTCGACACCAGGCGGCGGCCGTCGGCGCGGACAGCGAGGGCGACGATGGGAGCTCCCTGATTCAACGTGCCAAGGGTGCGTTTCTCCGCGACGTCCCAGATCCGAATCGTGCCGTCGGCGCCGCCAGCCACGAGTCGTCTCGGCGAATCCGGCACCACCGCGAGTGCGGTGACCGCTTGGCCGCCGCCTTGCAATGCGCCAACCCGTTTCCACTCGACCGGCTTGCGTGGGACTTCGCCTGCCTGAGGCCCCTCGAACAACTCAATGTGGCCGTCCGCTCCGCCGACCGCCAGCCGTCCGCCTTCCACCACACACATCGCCCCGGCCGCGCCCTGCCGGAGACAGCGCCCCACCAGCTTCCCTTCAGAGGTCCGAATCTCGATCGCTCCCGCTCGCGTCGCGATGGCAACCCGGCCGCTCTCCGGCCAAACCGCCAGCAGAGGCGCCACCTCGGTTTCCACTCGCCAGCTTGCCGCCGGCTTCGGACTGCCGGGCTTCCAGCAAGTCACGGTTCCATCGCTTGCCAGTGCATACCGCAGGCCGGTCTTGCCGGCTGCGGCGACCGCCACGATCGGATTGCCGTCCCCGGCGGAACGGAGGACGAGTCGCGGTCTCGGTCGTCGCCAGATCTTGATGACCCGGTAGCCGCCGGTGGCGAGGATCGGCAACGATGGGTGAAACGCCAACGACTGGACGTAATCGAAATGAGCCACTCCCGCGCGTGAGTAGAGACCGGTCTCGAGTATGGCGGGATCGGTCAGCAGCCCCATGCTGCGCCTTGCCCTCACGTGATAGAGTTCCACCCGGTTCCCTCGCGCTGCGGCCAGATAGCGACCGCCGGGTGCCATCGCCAAGGCATACACCGGATGGATGCCGGCCGGAATGGCTCGCCACGCCATCGCCTGATTCGCGTTTTTCGCATCGTCTTTCGCGCCCAACTCGATCCAGCGCCACAGTCGCGCCAGCTCGATCGGTGTCAGGTGGTCGGCTCCTACATCGTTGTCTTCCGGCGGCATGACCGGCTCGCCGGCGTGCCGAGCCACCAAGAATAGTAGGCTTTCCTGAGGTTTGCCGGCCACGACGGCCGGCCCCGAATCGCCGCCTTTGCGGATCGCGGCGGGAGTCTCGAGCGATAGTGACGCTTCTTTGTCACTCTTATTGTGACACGCCAGGCATTTCTTGCGGAAGATCGGCAAGATGTCACCGGCAAACGAGACCGACTTGACCGAGCCGGCTTTCGCGACGGGCAACGGTTCCTCACCGGCGACAGTCGCCGGAGCCGACAACAGGCCCAGCGCGCACACTGCAAGAACTCGAAAGGCGGCGGTCGGGCGATGGTGTTTCATGATGGTCGGAATAAGCTGGGGCATCATGGCGACGAACCCGTCAGGGCGAAGGTTCCACCCGCAGAGTCACGGGAAGTGTGGTGACGCTGAAAGAGACGTCTTTGGGCGCTGCCGCCTTCTTGGCTGCGTTCAGCGCGTTGTCGGCCGCCTTCTTGAGTTTCTGCGCAGCTTGGAGCTTCGCAGCCAACTGCTTGATCTTCACTTCGTCCTTCGGATTGGCGGCTTTGGCCTTGTTCCATTCCTCTGTCAGTCTCTTCACCACCCCATCGAGTCGCTGTTGTCTCGCGGCGGCCCGCTCGACTGCCCGCGGATCGGGGCTCCGCTTTTGTTTGGTGTCACCTCGGAGAATGAACGTGTAGACTCCCGGCTGCACCCGGGCGTTCTTGACGGCGACCGTCACGCTCACGTCGGACTGGCCTTTTGCCGCCGTAACCTTGGCGAGTGCGATCTCCTTGGGAAGTCCCAGTGCCGTAAGCGTCACCGGCTCGTCGAATCCGGCCTCTCGCGCCAGATGAACCTTCAACGCAACTTCGCCTCCGAGAGAGGTGGCGATATCGGTCTGCTCGAGATCGAGTCGCAGGGGAACCCGATCGTCTTCTCGAACGTGAATCCAAAGCGAGTCCGTCAAGCGCAGCCGGGCCGGATCGACCTGCCGGTTCTTCGTGCCACGGATCACACTTCCGATCTGAACCGGGTGCTGCACGGACTGCTTGCCGCGACGGCTGGTCGCCCGCAGTTCGATCGGCCCGAGAAAGCCCGGAGCGTCAGCGGCAGCCTGCAATGTCAGCCATACCATCGAACCACTCACGGACGTCAACGTCACCCGCCCGGCTTTGACACCTTCGGGAACACCCGACGCTTCCACGGTAACATCGTCACGGAACCCCTCGCGCCGCTCGATCAGCAGCCGCACGGCCGCCGATTCGCCTCGACGTAGAGCCAGGGGGCGAGCGGCGACCGCATTGCCGGTGACCGATCGCAGGTCTTGAGGGATGGCGACGATGCGGCAGCTCGGTCGAGGAGAGCGAATCACCAGCCGGTACACGGCACGGGGGTCTTGGCGACCCGACCCGAACTGGTCGCGGACCATGATCCGATACGTGCCGTCGGCCGGCGCCGTCCACAGCAGCGCCGGATCGTCGCTGTCCAGCACATAGCTGGCTCGGATCGACGCATTGCGACCGGGAGGGTCGTCCACCAAGATGAGGTCCTTCGCGACGTCGCGCCCGTTCGAGTCCTGTTGCACCTGTTGAAGCAGGAACACGGGATCGGCATCGCTTCCCATGCGGTGACTGATTACCTCGATCCAATACTGTTTGCCCTGCTGGGCCACGAACTCGTACCAGTCATCATCGCCTTCGGGATAGAACATGCCCGTAACGTCGCAAGGCAGCGTCAGCCGCTGAGGATGGTCCGCGTCCGAGTTCGGCGATTCCACCACCACCGGATCTTGCGTTGCCGCCAAGTGGCCACGAGCCTGGTTCGGCAAGGGAATGGCAATGGCCGGAACCGATGACACGGCCAGATTCGGAAACTGGGGCACCAACGGCGGAAATGGGCCGAGCCCGGTGTCGGACAGCGCGGCGCTGTAGACGTCGGAGACCAATGGGATTCCCCGCCATGTAAAGGGAGCCGGCTTGCCGCGCGGCAGGTTCCACCCCACAAGCCGAATCTCCGACGACTGCCCCGCGATGCCGGCGACCGGCAGCGTTGTGAGAATGAACGGCCCCCCGTCGATCGTCAGCCGATAGAAATACTCGTTGCCGCCCGCAAACACCTCGTCGTGAATCCGCACGAGGTACTCATCATCGCGAGGCGCCGTAAACAGGAGAACCGGGTCCCGCTCTACTGCGAACGCCTGCGCCAGTTGACGGGCAGAGGAATCGAACACGGAAAGAACGCCGCTCAGTCTCGAGTCGATCTGCTGCGCCGAGAGCCGCAGCGTCACTTTCTGGCCGGCCTGGAGCTTGACTCGATAGTAGTCATGGCCGGCCGCCGCAGTTCGACTATTCACCGTGGCACCGACGGGGACGACTACCGCCTTTTCCGGCGATCGGTGGGAACCGGTGGTCACGATCTCCTGCCGCGTTCCCACTACGAAGGCTCGAGGATTCGATAAGCCGTACAGCCCAACCGCGCGCACCTGGTAGACACCAGGAGGCACCGACGCGGCAATCGCAACATCGAATCGACCGAATACCGGCTCGGCCGTCTCAGCGAACTCGTCCGGCTTGGCCGTTTTCACCGTGGCCACGATTCCCGGATGAGAAAACACTAGTCGCTCGACACGGCCCGCCGCGGGACCGGTGACGGTTACTTCCACCGTCTGGCCGGCCTTCCCGCCAGGCGGATAGACCGCGTCGATCGTGGTTCGGGGCAACTGAGCGGGCAACGGCACGGCGACCAGGCTGGCAACAAGTACTGCCCAACCGGCTGTGGGGCCGACGGCGGTGGAGCGAGAAGAAGGAACTGGGGAGTAGGGCATCTCGATCGTCCGAACGCTGCGAGGCGGCTGCGAAAACGCGTTAGTGGTTGAAGAGGAATTCCTTGGTGTTGATCACGGCCCACAGGATATCCTCGTATGCCTGCTTCGCGTCCTGCTTGGATTCCAGGTACGCCAGGGCCACCGCCAGTTCTTTTTCGGTCGGTTCACGCGAGAAGGCGGTGAGGTAGATCTCACGGATGTTGTCTTGGGGAGTCGATTTCGCGGCGGCCAGTTTGGCAGCCCGCCCGCTCGCCAACTTCGCCTGGATCTCGCGAGAGTTGAGCAAGTGCAGACTCTGGGCCAAATTGGCCTCCGAGGATCGTTCGCACTCGCACGCACTGGCGGCCTGGGGACGCCCGAACACCGTCAGAAAGTACGAATTGAACCCGCTATCGGGAAGCTGCGTGGCTCGCATTCCCGATGGAACTTGCCCGAAACGCGTCGGACTCCCTGTCACCACGTCAATCGCATCCAGCAAGACTTCCGCATTCAGACGCTTGGGATAAAACCGCGAGTAGTTCTGACGGTCGTCGATGTTCCACTCGTTCGGTTCGGCCGAAAGTTGATAGACCTGGGAATTGCAAATCGTGCGGATCAGTCCCTTGAGATCGAAGCCGCTCTGGATGAACCCACGAGCCAGCTCGTCGAGCAACTCGGGGTGACTGGCCGGATTGGTGACGCGCATGTCGTCTTCGGGGTCGACCAAGCCCCGCCCGAAAAAGTGTTTCCAGTAGCGATTGACCAGAGCCCGAGCGAAGAACGGGTTGTCCGGCGCCGAAATCCAATCGGCCAAAGCAACCCGAGGATCTTCATGAGGCGCAATATCGAGAGGCTTTCCGCCCAGACCGGTCGGCCTGACGTCCCGCCCCGTCTTGGGATTCCGAGCCGACGCGACGCCCCGGTTATGGAAAATCCGCTCTTCATTCGAGCGGCGGCCCGGCTTGCGGCCCACACGGGAAAAGAACGCCGCAAAGCCATAATAATCTTCCTGGCTCCAAACCTCGAACGGATGATGGTGACAACGAGCACATCCGATACGCAACCCCAGGAACAACTGTGCCGTATCCTCCAACTGAGCGTACGGGTCGCGGACTTGCCGGTACCAGGCGACCGCCGGATTGGTGCGCACCGTTCCCGTCGCCGTCAGGATCGCACGAACGAAACGGTCATACGGCAGATTCTCCTGCATGGCGGATCGAATCCAGTGGTGGAAGGCGAACGTCTGGTATCGATCTTCATTGCGATTGCGTTTGTTGCGCAAAATGGCTGCCCACTTGGTGGCGAAGTAGTCGGCGTAATCCTCCGAATCGAGCAATCGATCGATCCAGCCAGCCCGCTTTTGAGGATCCCGGCTCGCCAGAAAAGCCCGAGCCTCCTCCGCCGTCGGTAGTCGGCCGGCAATGTCGATCGTCACCCGACGCAGAAACGTCGCATCATCGCATACGGGCGAGGGAGGCAGACCAAGCTGCTGCAACTTGCCAAACACCTCGCGATCAATGACGTTGTCCGTCGAGGGAAGTCCCGTGGTCTCCACACCCAACGGGATCGTCGCGCGAAAGACGGCCACATGCCCCTGATACCGCGCCATCACCGCGACGCTGCCGGTCAACGACCCCGTGGTCAGCAGTCCGGTTTCCGTCGTGCTGGCCATCTCCGTGTCATTGGCCACGAACTGCGTCATCCGAGTAACGTCTTGCGTGCTCCCGTCGCTGAAATGGGCAATCACCGCCAACTGCTGACGCGCCCCTTTTTCCATCAGGCGTTCCCGCGGAGTCACTTCGATGCGGACGACTCGAGCCGCTTGCGGATCGCCCTCGGGCATTCCCTGAGCGATCCAGCGACGCAATAGATCATAGGCGGGAGAGTCGGGTTCGAGTCGCTGACCGCCGCCGTGCGGCACGATCGCAGCGGCCTTTTGCAACAACAGACTTCGATCCGGGGCAGCAGGGAACAGCCGCCTCCCCCGTCCCTCTTTCACCAACCACTCGTAATCGTCGCTCGGCACGAACCCCAACAGAGACAGTCGAAAGCCGTTTTGGCCGCCCGACTTGCCGTGGCAACCACCGCCATTGCATCCGTACTTGGTGAAAATGGGCACCACTTGATTGGCGAAGTGAACCGGTATCGGCTCGGAAAATCGTTCGACCGTAATCTCGATTTGTGCCGTCTTGGCCGAAGTGCCGCCACCACCGGACGTGGCAGCCGTTACGGTGGCCGTTCCGTCGCCCTGCGGGACGACATAGCCGCTGGCGTCGACCGAAACCACACCGGCAGGCGACACCTGATATTGAACTTCGGCCGTCACATCGCGGGTCTGCCCCGAACTGTAGACGCCCGACACCACCAATTGCTGCCGTGCGTCCCGGCCCACAAGCCGCGGCGTCCCTCGACCCGTCTCGATCACCAGCTCGACCAGCGTGCCGGGATCGCCCATCCCCAGCGGCTTGCGGCCGACCTCACCGGCCGCAACCACGCCGACCCAACAAATACCGGCCAAAATGAAATGCCAGCCAAAACGGCGCAAGCACCAGGGGGAAGAAAGAGCAAACGGGAAACGCATGGCGGGATTCCTTTTCCGAGGCGGGGCCGAGATCTTGCATCCAATCGTGGGGGAGCGCCGCATGTCAGGGATTCGACGCCGGTCGCGATTATCGCATCAACGGCCGTTGATTGCAAGTTTCGCCGCGTTCGCCCGAGGCGGGCATACCCCACCGGCTATCGCCCCGATCCCGGTGCGAGCAAATTGAAGAACGGGAGGCTTGCACTGCTCGCCGTTCGCTTCATATCGAACTCGGCGTTGGCCATGATCCGGTCTTCGAGTCGTACCACCCGGAGGCGACCTCCCTGGAACCAGTCCAACCAGGGTGCTCGAAACTCGGCTTCGGCGGCGGACCGCGCCATCCATTTGTCCGACCGCCACTGAGGCGGCGCCGAATCGATGGGCGTGAGCTGGTAATGTCCCCCCAGCGAGCACATCAGCTCCGCGTTGAGTAGTCGCTGAACCGTATCCAGCGCCTGTTCTCGGGGAACTCCGAGCTGTTGAATCAGGATCTGCATGAGTCGGGCATTGCCGATCGACGCCTGTTTGGAACGCTGGTAACTCAGTTCGTTCAAGTAGCCTTCCAACTTGGTCTGGCTCAAGTTGGCCGCCCGCATCCGCAGATGCGCCGGCCGATCGTCCTCGACGATCGCCAAGAGCGGAGTCACCGCCTCGAGCACCGGCCGCTGGAAGGATAAGACGGAAAATCCCTGGAACTGCCGCCGCCATAACCCGAGCAAATAGCGAGAGTATCCGGCCGGATCGGGATCGGTCCCCAACCGGATGGGAAGCAGGTCGAGAAACCCGGGCTCCGGCCAGGCGCCCAGAAAGCCGGGCGTGGTTTGCAAAATACGCAGCCACTGCAACAACCCGGCGGAGCGCACATCGCCGTGCGGCACCATGTCGAGCACTCCCAGGAACATCGTGTGAGGCGGAACGGCGGGAGAGAGGATACCGCCGCGAAGTGCCACTTCCGCCGAAATCACCACGTTTTCCGGCATCTGCACGCGCTGGCGTCGCGGTTCGCCCAGCATCGAAATCAACCACTCGAACTGAGCCGGATCAAACGGGGCCAGTTCCGCATCGACCACGATGTGTTCCACCGAACGGTTCTGCGGATGCTGGTAGCGGCGGATTCCCACCGTCAGCGGAACGAACTGCCGGAGCGTCTGCTGCACCGACGCCAGTTGACGAAGATAGGCATCCCGTTCACGGCTGGTCACGGCATCCATCGCAACGTCGGGAATCGGCGTGAAATAGCCTCGGGCACCTCGTTTGGAGTCCAACACCCCGCCCGTCATCAGCACCGGGCCGCCGCCATCGGGCCGCCGCTCGAAACGCTCGGGAAGAAATCCGTTGTCCACCAACTGCCTTACCGAATCGGACGGGTAACCTTCATGTTCGGCGGCCAATTTCGCCAGCATCACCAGTTCGATATCGGTGACCGCTCGCAGCCGACGTCGCAATTCGATCTGATAGTGCGGCGACAGCAGCCGCTGGAAAAAGGCGGTGGGAAAGAAGGCGAAGATCGTGTGATTCGCCTGGAGCGGCATCAACCGCCGAGCGAACTGGAACTCCGGGGAGTCCTTCAACGACCGCTTGCCACTCCCGGCCGCGTAGAACTGCTCCACCAGCCAGCGGGAATTGGTGACGAGGTGAAAGCTGCCGTCGACCGCGTAATACGATCGCAGGCGGTTGTCCGGCGTCGACAACAGCGACACGTCGTGACCGGCGATCTTGACCTTCTCGAGCGTCGCCCCGTTCTCCTTTTCCCGCTGGTAAGCCCGCTGCTGCTGGCCGGTCAGGTCCCGTCCCAACAGCAGGTTCTTGGCCTCGAACAGCATTCCGATCGTCGCTCCGTTT
>JALSIV010000276.1 GCA_026989685.1 Pirellulaceae bacterium
ATCGACCGGTTGCGCCGCGCGCTCGCGGAGCGAGAAGCCGAGTTCGTCCAGGGGGTTGGCCAGGACGCCGAGGATCCCGAGTATTGGCGGAGTGCTCTCGAACCGCTGGGTCGGCTACTACGAGTCGCTGCCCGGCCGAACGTAGTCTGAGTCACGCAACGACTTGGACTGTTGAGTCGTCCACGCCGACACACTGGCCGGCAATCCCGCTCGCTCCTGCTGGATGATCTCCAGAACGTCCTTGCGTGCAGCGAAATAGGCGTCGATGACTCGAGCATCCCACTGACTGTTGCGGCCGCCGCGAAAAATCTCTTCCACGCGATCCAGCGGCATCCCCTTGCGATACGGCCGGTCGCTGGTCATGGCATCGAACGAGTCGGCGACGGCAATGATCCGGGCGATCAATGGGATCTGCTCTCCGGCCAGCCCGTCGGGATATCCGCCTCCGTTCCACTGCTCATGATGATGAAGTACTCCAGGCAGGATCTCGGAGAATTGTTCGATGTCCGCCAGGATCCGGGCGCCGAGCCGCGGGTGCCGCTTGATGTGTGCAAACTCCTCATCCGTCAGACGCCCCTGCTTTCGCAACACTGCGTCGTCGACTCCGATCTTGCCCACGTCATGCAACAGGCCGCTCAGATAAATCGTGGCACACTCGTCCTCGGGCAATCCCAGTTGCCGAGCCAGCCGCACGGCGATCCGCGCCACGCGGTCGCTGTGACCGCAGGTATACGGGTCCTTCGCATCGATCGCCGACACCATCGCCTTGACCACGTTTTCCAGCAGACTCGCTTGTTTTCCATAGAGGCGACAGTTGCCCGCGTGGACGCCCAAGATGGAAGCGATGGACGTGAGCAGTGATGCCTCGATCGTTCCGAATTCACCGTCGTCCGCATGGTCGAGCAGCGCCAGGTGTCCAAACACGACCTGGTTCTCGACGATGGGAACGGCCACCAGTTGCCTTAAACCATCGGGAAGCGGCTCCGACTCGAACTGATTGTTGTCGTTGATGACCAGTGGACGCGTGTGGTCGTCGAGGTCGAGCGAATCAAAGAAGTCTCGCAGTTGGTGCTCGCCGAATTCGACCGAGCCACTGATTGCCGACCAGCGCACCTTGCGCCGGCTCAGATCCGCGTCATCCGCCATCTCGAACAGTTCAATGGCCACCGCTTTCGCGGGAAGGCAGTCGCGAATCCAATCGACCGCTAGCTGCGCCAGATGTTCCGGTTCTTCCGAGATGCGGAGATTGCGGGCCAGGCTGTGCAACAGCGAGATCTCCTCGTAGGTGCGCGTACACTCGGCCGAAACCGAGTCGAGCTCGCGCTGGCACGACTCGAGCTGCTGCCGGGTGTGCCAGAAGCGTTGCAGCAAGGCCAGCGATTGCAAGGCGGCTTCCGGCGTCCATGTTCCTACAAATCGGCCGGCCGGCCCTTTGTCGATACGGACGACCAATGCCGCGTTCTGCAAACGGAGCGAGAAATAAGCGGCTACCAGAACGTGGTCGTCGGTCTCCGCGACCACCTGCGGTCGCGGTCCCAATCCGGGCAAACGGGTGGCGACCAGTTCGGCCCAAGGGAGATCGTCGGCCGCGATAACCGGAACGCCTCCCTGTTCCGGCAGCAGCCATCCCCACACCTGGTCACCGAAGACATCAACTGCCGACTCAACGAGGGCTTCAAGTTGAAAACAGCCACCCTCACTTGCCAAGTCCGATCTGGACACCGTCAAGGGCGAGATGGTGCCGGTCATGGATACCCCATGGTTGCTAGGGCCGTATTGCGCGGCGACATACCGCTCGTCAGTGCAACCCTAGGTCACTCCAGGCCGGCCGGCAAATCGTCTCCGGTCATCCGCCTCGCGCCGCACGTCCTCCTGCTTGATGCGATCGATACATCGGTCGCAGACCGGCACCTCAGCCGGGCGGGCCGTTCTCCCCTGCCTGTCCGGCATCGGCCGGACTGGGCCGCTAACGCCGACGAGGCGTAACCCCCGCGGCCGCCTTGCGAGAACTGGGGATTTGCAGGTCGCCCGCGAGGTAGTTTTCGATACGGGCGCTTTCATTGAGCTGAGCGAATTTGTTCGCCATGGCCCGCCGCATCTTTTGCTCGCGCAGGCTCTGCTCCAGTTCCGCTCGCACCGTCGCATCCATCCGTTCGACGATCGGTCTGGTCCGTCCCAGACAGCGGAGGATCACGAACTCATCGCCGGTGGCGATGATCCCAGACATTTCACCCGGCTGCAGCGAGAACGCCTCCTTTTCGATCATCGGCCGGCCACCGTACTTGCGAATGGGCGGAATCCGCCCCATGTTCGACCGCGAGACCGGGTCGATCGAGTACTGCCTGGCCAATTCGCCAAAGAACTGATCGGTGGGATTGCTGCGAGCGGTCTCCCAGACGCGCTGCGCCGTGCGCTGGCTTCCCACGACGATGGCCAGGGCTTCCACGCGGGGGCCGTAGTTGGCCTCGAATGCCCGCTGAAGATCCTTTTCCGTCACCTTGACGTCGGCGGGAACCAGCTTCTTGAGGGCTACGGTGGGCCAGACGACGTCGTACACATACAAGTCGATCGTCGCTCCATCTTCTTCTTGCACCTTTTTCAACCACGTGGCCACGTCCGGCTTGCCGTCCTTGGTGAGGAATCCGAACGACGCGGCGGCTCGAGCGATCTCCGCATCGATGTCGGCCTGCTCGACCTTGCGACGTGCCTTCTTCAAAGCCTGTTGCAGTAAAAGGCGGTTGATCTCGCCCGCCAGCACCTCGCTGCCATAACGAACGATGCACTCTTCCGCCAACAGGGATACCGGAATGGGCTGCCCATTGATGGTGGCGGCGACACCCGGCATCTGCTTGCGCAAGTTGGGATCATTGTAGACATTGACGACTTTCGCCTGGTCCTGCAGTTTGCGAAACAGTTGAGATGCCACCGTCCGCAATTTCTGATCGCGAAGCTGGTCGGCCAGCCGCTTTTCCGCGTCCTTGCGGAAACGATCGGCAATGTAAGTCGGCGGTATGTGCCGCTCGCATTGCAGAATGATATACCGGTCATCGACCGGGATGATCTCGGATATCTCTTCTTCTTCCAGGCGGAATGCCGCGTTCTCCAATTGAGGCACTCCCATATGGCGGCGGATGGGAGGCACGACCCCCATCATCGCGGCGCTCGAGTCCTCCGAATATTCCTTGGCCAGCCGACCGAACTGACGGGGATTGGCCTTGGCCTTCTGCAATACCTCTTCCGCCTTTTTCCTCGAAGAGACCGAAATCAGCCGCACCTTGACCTTGGGGCCGAACTCCGACTCGAATGCCTCGCGAATTTCCTCGGGCGATACTTGAATCCGGTTCGCCGCCAGCTTCTGCAGCGCCAGCGTCGGCCAAATGATCTCGCGGCGGTATTTTTCGGCGGGAATGTCCCGCTCCTGCTTCAGCATCGTCAGCCAACGATCGGGAGACATGCCGAACTTGTGGGCGACGCGAGCGACCTCTTCTTCGACTTCGGCGTCGGTCACTACGATCCCCTGCCTGGCGCACTCCTGCAAGATCAAATGCTTGTTGATCATGCTTTGCAGCACTTCTTCGCCGTAGCGCCACAAACACGCCTTGCCCAGTTCATCTTTCGTGATCTTCTGCCCGTTGACGACGGCAACCACGTCGGGAATGACTCGGCCACGGTTCGCCGCGCTCGGAGCGAGTCCCGTCGACACATTGCCGGAGCGGCCGGCAGCCGCTTGCGCGGACGTGCGGCCGGTCGCCGGTGTGGCCGAGCGGCCTCGGCGCGGGGCCTGCGCATCGACACGGTCGACATCGGTCAGCCAGTGAACCGTGGCGAACACCAGTGTGGCCAGTGCGGCAATGGCAACGGCGGAAAGCCAGCGGCGTCCTGCCGAACGGGTTTTCGATGAACCATGGGATCGTCTTGTGGCATCCTTGCGCGTCATTCCGTCGACTCCACCTTGTCCGAAGTAGCAAACACCCGCCTGCGGCTCAAAGCCCGGCTCCTCTTGCCGGACGACTCGCGCAGGGCGAGTAGCCGATGGTCGGCGGGAAATTAGGGGATTGGGCGACTCTGAGTCAAGAGCAAAGTGGTCACGAGGTGGGAAGGCTTCGGGGCAGCCAGCCTCACACCTCGGAGAGCTTCCAGCCGTCGCGGTACTCTTTGGTGAGAAAGCGTTCGGCCTGCTTGTCGTTGGCGAAGGTCATTGCTTCGGCGTTCCACTCCAGCCGTTTTCCGGCTCGGTGAGCCACATTGCCCAGCAGGTTGTGTTCGATCAGAGCACCGGAATAGTCGAAATGGCAAAGCGTGGGCTGGCCGGTCTTGCAGGCGCGAATCCACTCTTGGTGGTGTCCCGGCGAGGCGGGAATCGATTTTTCCGGGCGCTGGTAGTTGGCAAAATCGGTCGAGGGGGACAGTAGGTGCCGTCGATAGTCGCCCACTAACACGCCCTCGTCACCGACGAAAGCCACGCCGATACCCCATTTCGAGATATCGGTGTCCTTTCCCAGGCGAGGCTGCAGGGCTTCGACGCGGCGCTGCATCCCTTCGGGACCGTGATACCAGATCACTTTGACCGGCTCGGATGCCGCATCGCCGGCTTCGCGGCGACCGTGTTCCCAGGTGACCACTTGCCAGGGTGGACAGGCGACCTCGTCGGCCGGTGGACCTTCCGACTCGATGATCAGTGGCCGCCGCAAGCGGAGCGCCCAAAACGGGAGGTCGATCAGGTGGCTCCCCATGTCTCCCAGCACTCCGTTGCCGAACTCCCATCGCCGATTCCAGTTCAGATTGCCCCCCTTCCAATAGCCCTCGTTGTAGGGTCGCATGGCGGCGGGCCCCAGCCAGATGTCCCAGTGAAAACTCTCGGACACCGGCTGCTCGGGCAATACGGCCGGCTCGACGGGGCGAATGGTGCGGCTGCACCACACGTGGGCTTCTCGGACCGGCCCGATCGCTCCGGCCCGTACCAGCTCCACGATGCGGCGGTAGTTTTCCGTGGCGTGGATCTGCGTGCCCATCTGCGTGGCGACCTTGTCGCGCCGCCGCAAGTACTCGTCCTGCATGATGCGAGCTTCTTTGACCGTGTGAGCCAGCGGTTTTTCACAATAGACATGCTTGCCGGCTCGCATCGCAGCAACGGCCGCCAGCGCGTGATGGTGGTCGGCCGTGCTGATCACCACGGCGTCGACGGTGGCATCGTCCATGATCTCTCGCCAGTCATAGTAGATCTTGGCGTCGGGAAACTGCTTTTTCGCTTGATCTAGGACGTCCTGATTGACGTCACACAGAGCACCAATGTGCTCACTCTGGACGCCGCGCGTGTTGGCTCGCCCTCGTCCCCCCGCACCGATGATGGCGATGTTGAGTTTGTCTTGTTTGGCCGCATCCTCTTGTTGCGACCAGCCATGGACGGCTGGGACCAAGGCCAGCGAAGCCGTGGCGGTCGTCGTTTTGAGAAACTGGCGGCGGGAGGCGTGAGGTCGACTCATGGCGATCTCCAAACAGGGATGGAAGGTGGGAATGTGCGGTGGCAATCGTGGGCTCGCAATCGTACTCGCTGCCGCGAGCGGCTGGCTCGACTTCGGGCAGCGCGGCGGAGAGTCTGGTCACCCGCTTTGCGACTCCCATTGTAGCCGGTTTCTCTCGTCATGGGGGGTGCTTACGGAGAGCCGCCGGCGGGATCTCTCTGCCGTACGGCGGGTCTCCGGGCTATCATGAGAGCAGGCAACGGTCGTGGTCGACCGGCCAAACCATTCCTTCGAAGGTGCGGGAGCCGGCATGGTTCGAATATCGGTGGTGAGGATGCGGCCCGTGGCGGCCATCGCGCTGATATGCGGTGCGTCGTACATCCCTACGCCAACCCTGCGCGCGGACTCGCCGGTAGATGGCGAGCGGGCTATGCAGTATTTGCGGCAGCTTTGCCGATTCGGTCCCCGGCCTACGGGCAGTCCGTCGATGCATCGTCAGCGGAAGTGGCTGGTGGCTCATTTCGAGCAGCTCGGGGCACAGGTGCACCGCCAGGAATTCCAGATCCGGCATCCGCTGACGGGAGCGCCGGTGACGGTCGTCAATCTGATCGCCGTCTTTCACCCCAAGCGAGCCGATCGCATCTTGCTGGCGGCTCATTATGATACGCGTCCCTTTCCCGATCAGGAACGCGATCCGCGACGGCGGCGAGGAGTCTTCGTCGGGGCCAACGATGGCGCCAGCGGTGTGGCCTTGCTGTGCGAGTTGGCTCATCATTTGCCGGCGTACGGAGGGCCCTACGGCGTCGATATCGTGCTCTTTGACGCGGAGGAATTCGTATTTGGCACGAACCGCGACCAGTATTTCGTGGGGGCCGACTACTTTGCTCGCGACTACGCATCCCAGGTTCAGACAGTCCGCTATCGCGCGGGGATATTGCTCGACATGGTGGGAGACGCCGACTTGCAAATCTACCAGGAGAAGTACAGCGTCCAATATGCGCCGACCATCGTCAAGGATTTGTGGAAGATAGCAGCGGAACTGAAAATCAGGGAGTTCCGAGCTCGTGTGCGGCACGAAGTCCGCGACGACCATTTGCCTTTGAATCGGATCGCCCGCATTCCCACGGTCGACCTGATCGACTTCGATTATCCTCGGCCGGGAGTTCGGCGATCCTATTGGCACACGCAGCTCGATACGCCCGACAAGTGTTCGGCGGACTCGCTGGAAACGGTGGGGCGCGTCGTTTGGACCTGGTTGAATCGTCTGCGATGACGGCGGCCCCCCCGCAGCCGGCGATCAGCAGGGATCGGGACGGATGGGAATGGGACGCCGATCGCCGGGAACTTCCACCGCCACGTAGGTGACTTGAGCTTCCGTGAGTTGTACGGGATTTCCATCTCGCTCCGCGAGCACGTTCACGTGCATGGTGACAGATGTGCGTCCCCAACGCAGCGGGCGAGTTTCGAAGCTGACGACATCACCGACGAAGACCGGTTCGTGGAACTCGACCTTGTCCATCGCCACGGTGACCAGCCCGCGAGCCGGCCAGCCGTTCTTGCGAATGGCATAGCGGGCTCCAATGGCGCCCGCCTGGTCGATGTAGCTCAAGATCACACCGCCGAAGATGGTCCCCATCGGATTGGTATCCCGAGGCATCATGGCAGCCTTGATGGCCAGATAGGGTGGATCGGTCATCGGCTGATCGGGAGAGTTCACGGCGTCAATCCAGGATCAGTTGCCCAGGAAGTAAGTCGATGGTCGTCGGTCGCCCCTGGGGGCGCAGCCAAGCTCCCATGATAGGGCAGGGGAATCACGATTCCCACCTGCCTCTCGTACTGTGCCGGCGATTCGCGATCGGTTTGCGGCCGCTGGCGAAGGGGCTACCGGGGAAGCAGTCCGGACTCCGGCAGCAGCCGGAAGCGAGTGCGGCAGTCGGCGATCGCCTCTCCTCGCTGAGTAATGTGTCGCTGGAAGACGGGGCCGAGACGCGCCGAGGACATGCGCAGGTAGGGGATGCGCCACGGATCAATGTCCATTAGTCGGCAGCAAGTGGCGTCGACGGCAGGAAGGTTGGTTCCCATGACGATGACTCCCGCCGGTCGCGGATTGCCCATGATCGGTCCGTCGCCGTCCATTCCGACGATGCCGTCCACAATGGCCAGGTGGGGACGCACGGTGGCGTTGATGTCGTGGATCGATTTCGAAATGCCGTTGTAGTGCAACACGTTCTTGGGCCATCCGTAGCAGATGCCGGGCATGACGCCGAAGAGGTTTTTCATCGAGAGTGTGGCACCGACCCAATGGTGCGTTTTCATCTTCGGCAGCGACACGATCCAATCGGCGTCGCGCAGGGTTTGAGGCAGGTAGAGAAACCGGTCTTTCATCCGGTGTCCCGCGTTCTTCGCAACGAACACGCGATCGTGGTTCAAGTCGACAAACGAGAGTCGGGATTCGTCGAGGACGGTTTCCAACCCGCTTTGTTCCAGGACGTACCAGGAATCGCGGATGTGGCCTTGACCTTCGCCGACGGTCACCTGGGCTGCGTCGAGTGTCAGGAAGACCTCGGCGACGGCTCGCACGAACAGCGGGTGCGTGTTGATGTGCGGCGCCTCCCGTGAAGGCTCGACGAGGTTCGGCTTGAGCAGAACTCGTTTGCCGCGCACCTGGGAGGGGCCGATTCCCAGCTCTTTCAGGCCCCGAGCAATCCGGCTCACGAGCGATTGATCGTACTGAGGAGCCTTGGCGATCAACGTGTCGGCTCGCCAACCCGCCTCATCGCTGCCATACCAGGCGAGTGCGCCGACTCCGGCCGCCGCCGTGCCGGCACCGGCCAGCAGGGCTCGGCGGCTGATCGTCGACTTCCCTGGGCAATTCGAGCCGGGTGCGGGACGGCGATCGCCGTTTTGCGGAGTGGTCACGGGAGAGCTCCTGCCGGTGAGAGGACGGAGGGAAGGGTGTGCGTCGGAACACGCATCGACTCGAGGCTGCGGCCCGCGCGGCTGGCCAGCAGGAGCAGCGCCAGCGCCACCGGGCCGATATTCCTGTCGAGTGCTTTGGCGGTCGACTCGGCCAGCCAAAGGTCCGCATCGTCGGGACGCACGTCCCAGGCTGCCAGGCCCAGCAAACCCCAGCCGAGTGATCGAGGAGCTCGAGTCTGCGGCAGGCTCGCCAACAGGAACTCGATCGCCTGTTCGATGGTCGCGCGGACCTGGGAATCGGCTCGCTGCCGCGCTGTGAGCGAACTGGCCAGTGCCAGCAGCGCAATGCCGGTGGGAGCGCATTGGGCTCGAAGGGCAGTCCCCTTCGTAACACGATTCCCCATGTTCCAGCCACCACTGGGAACGGGTCGGTTCAGAAGCAGTCGGACACCGTCTCGCGTCCGCGGGTGATCACTCAAACCGCTAACGCAGAGAGCTTGCACGGCAATCGCTGTGGGCTCCACCCATGAGTGAGTCCCTTCCACCCACGGCCAACCCGGTATGGTCGTGTCGTGACCGACGTTGTCAGGTGCCGGGAAGGTGTCACCGATTCGGCTGAGCAACCAGCCGGTGGCGGCCTGACCCTGCGGCGGCGCTTGCGGTCCAGTGCGCCAATACCAGATCGCCCAAGCCGTGGACCAGTGCGGCCGGGCCAATTGGCTGGAGAGTCCGATGGCTCCGTCGTCTTGGACAAGGCTGCCGAGCCAGTGCGAGACGCCGGTGGCGGCGGCTGGGGAGTGGCGGGCGTCGCCGTACCAGGTTCGCAGAACGAATCCGGCCAGCACCGATGGCTCGACGTAGGGAACGTCGTCGGGCCGATATCCCCAGCCGGCGCCGCTGCGGCTGGTTTGCAGTTGTTTCAGGGCGGCGACGGTCCAATCTGCTTTCTTCATCGGTTGTCTCCTCACGGCCGCTAGTCAGGGTGATGGGACCGGCCAAACGGGAGGATGGGACATTTCCGGCGGCGTGGCGAGCCAATCCGGGAGTGGATACGAATCGAGTCGGCAGCGGAGAACCGGGTCGTACGACTCGACCACGACCGGAAGGTCGTCGGCCAGGTGTCCCCGGATGGTGCGCTGGAGTTCGCGAGTCGTCACGTCGCTTGGGTCGCAGGCCTCCATTTCGACTGCCCAACCAGCGGCTTCCCAATATCTTCCCAGATCGCGGCAGAGGGTCATCACGCGGCGGAGTGACTGCAGGTGACCGGGAGAGTCTCGAAGTACGCCGGCCGTAGCGACCAGGTCCGCCAACTGCTCAGCGCGGCGGCGGTAGTGGGGAAGCCGATGATCGCGCTGCTGTTCCAATAGTTGCACCAGCAGCCGGTAGACGGGGGGTTGATCGGCTTGGCGGCGGAGCGATTCCCAGCAACACCGTATGGCGGCGCGAGGTTGCGCCTGTTGGGACAGCTCGATGGCCGCTGCGTACCAGATTCCCGGGTGCGACCACGCTTGAGCTGGAAGTTGCTCGCGCCATTGGCGAAACTGGTCGGGTTGGCCGGTAGCGGCCAGAGCTTTTCCGAGAGTGGCTTGGAGTTCGATGCACTTGGGAGCCTTTCGGGCCAGCCGCTGCAGAGATTCGACCCACTGGGACGGTTTTCGATGGGGATTCCGCCGCAGCCTGGCAAAATGGACGAGCGGATGCGAAGATGCGCGACGCTGGATTTGCAATACGCGTTCTTCCTCGCTGTTTTCCAGTTCGGGGCTGATGAGGAAGATCAGGTCGGCCCGAGTGAATTGACTTCGCCGCAACTGTTCGTAGCATCGCTGAGTCGCCGAGTGCCAGCGGCCCTCGGCTCGTAGAATCTGCGTCAGTAGCCTCAGTGCCGGCAGGTATCGCCGGTCCAATTGCAGCTCGGCCACCAACATCTGCTCGGCCGGTGCGAGTCGGCCGTGGGCGATGGCAAGATGCTCCGCCTGCTGCACGACCCACCGCTGCGCGCGGGAATCGCGCTGCTCGAGGAGCGGTCGGACGTACGCGATCCCGCCGGAAAAGTCGTCCGTCGCGAATGCAGCACGAGCGGCCAACAGGCGCACGTGCGCGAGGGTTGCACTGTCGAGCGATGTCGGATGGTTGGCCAGCAGCCGGTCGCAAATCGGCTGGGCTTCTTCCACGCGGCCCTCGCTCAACGCCCTTTCGGCTCGACGTACCTGTGATTCCAGATTGGTGGCGGCCAGCACGGGAATCAAACTCAGGACGCAACCCAAGCCCAAGACTCCCAAACCACCCCCAATCCACCAGTTCTTTCCTATTCTCATGTGGTATGCATCCTACGCCCCCGAAACGCTGCTCCCCTTTTGACCGGTTGTCCGCCATCTGGTTGCACGCGGCACGGCAGCCAAGTCCGCGGCGTCGCAACCGGCGTACAGCAACTAATTAGCACGAAAACCGGCTCGCCATCTGCGGATTTCCCTTATGCGGCGCGATCCCGCGGCAGACACCGGGCTGCCGGTGCGACTTTGACGATTTTGCCGCCTTTTTGAATCGAGTCGGGTGGCCCCACGCCCGTTGCTTGCGAGTCCCCACGCCCGCTACTAGAATCGACAGAGCCAACCAGCGAGTTCGACCGTCGATACCATTGCCGGCTGTACGGGGAGAAGAAAACCGCGATGAACAACCGTCTTGTCCTGGCCTGCGTCGTCGCAGCCGTGTCGGCTTTTTTCCTACCGGCCGGTTGCGGTTCCAAGACGTCCGGCACCAAACGTCTGATTCTGCTCACCAACGGCGACGACCCGTTTTGGGACGCCATGCGGAAGGGGATGGACAAGGCGGCTGCCGATCTGGACCTCAAGTCCAGTGGGCTGACGGTCTATCTCGATAAGGGCGACTTTTCCGAGGAGGCCCAGATCAGCAAGCTTCAACAGTATGCCACGCAGTCGGATATCGCCGCCGTCGCCATCTCTTCCACCGATGCCGACAATCGTGCGATCGCCGATGCCATGAAGGCGTTGCGAGACAAAGGCGTGCACGTGATTACCGTCGATTCCGACATGAACCGCGACCGTTACCGGGACACCAGGTTCGCCTATCTGGGGACCGACAACATCATTGGAGGGCGCGAGTTGGGTCGGTGCGCGAAAGGGCTGTTGCCCGAGGGGGGCCAGTACGCGGCGTTCGTCGGTTTGAAATCGGTCGCCAACGCCAAAGAACGCACGGGGGGATTTCAGCAGGGAGCCGGCGAGGCGTTTGTGCGCGTCGAGTACTTGAGTGACAACGGAGACGAAAACCAGGCTCAGGAAAATGTCAAGATCGCATTGAACAATCACCCGGCTTTGAAAACTCTGGTCGGCATCTGGGCGTATAACGCTCACGCAATCGTCGAAGTGGTTCGCCAGCGCAAATTGAAAAGCAAAGTCAAGGTGGTGGTGTTCGACGCGGCACCGCTGGCTCTCAGCGACATGGAAGCAGGTGACATCGACGCGATGGTGGTGCAGAACCCTTATCAGATGGGCTACCTGGCAACCAAGTTGATGAAGGCGCTGGTCGAGGAAGATCATCAGACCATCCATGAACTCTACCCGGATTACGACCCGCAGACGAAACAGTTTCGATCGAAAGACGGAGACATTTTGACGACGGAACTGCGAGTCGTCGTGCCCGACGAAACTTCGCCGCTCGAACCCGGCATGTTCGAGCAGACGACGAAGTTCTTCACCTATCCCGAGTTTCGCAAATGGCTGGCGGAACGGAAACTGACCGGTTCCTGAACGAGCCATGAGTGAACACGGAGCGGGCAAGGAGATGACGCAGTCATCGTCACAACCCAGGGAACTCAAGCAGCACCGCTGGGGAGACTCCGTCCGCAACGAAATCGGACTGGCGATTGCCATCGTGGTCGTGTTCCTGGTGACGTTGATATTCAACCAGGACTATATCCACGAACCGGCGCGCAACAGTCGTGATATTCTCCACCAGACCGCCTTGTTGGGCATATTCGCGCTCGGATCGGCCATCGTGATCATCTCGGGAGGCATCGATCTCTCCAGCGGTTCGGTCATTGTGATTTCCGGGTCTGTCTGTGCGCTGACAATGATGGTGCTGGCTCCCACCGGCGAAGACGGCTTACCGGACGCTACCGACGTAGGGATCACCGTCGTCTGCCTGGCGATTGCCGCAGCGCTGTTGGTGGGACTGCTGGTAGGCACCCTGCACGCGTGGTTGATCACGGTGATTCGACTGCCGCCGTTCGTGGCCACGCTGGCGTCCCTGGTTGGGCTGCGCAGTCTGGCCAAGATCCTCAATCAGGCGGTCACGCGCGATTTGGGGAACCAGCAGACTTCCGTACGAGCCGACGACATCACGTTCGAAGTTTTGAAGGAGTGGTGGATCGCGCTGCTGGTGTTTCTCGTGCTGGGTACGCTGTGTTGGATCCTGATGAACCGGACCGTGATCGGTCGGCACCTGTATGCGTTGGGTGGGAATGAGCAGGCCGCCAGACTGTGCGGTATCCGCACGCATCAACTCAAGTGGCTGGCTTATACCATCAGCAGCGTCACCGCGTCGATTGCCGGAGTGCTCTACGTGGCCAAGATCGGAGTGGCCAACCCATCGACCCTGGCTGTCGGCTACGAGCTCAATGCGATTGCCGCGGCTGTCGTGGGGGGCTGCAGCCTCCAGGGTGGCGTCGGACTCGTTCCCGGCGTCATGTTGGGTGTGCTGTTTCTCCGTGTGGTGATCGATTCCGTCGCCAAGATCATCCGCGCCGGATCCGATGATTACCAGGGCCTGATCGTCGGCTTTCTGGTGGTACTGGCAGTGGCTTTCAACGAAATAAGACAACAACCGCGGGGAACGGCCAAGCAACTCTTTCCCGGCGCCATGGGATGGTGCACGATTCCCGTGCTGGCGCTGCTGGTGGGGATGATCAGTTATGTGCTCAATGGACTGACCATGGGAATGTGGACCGCGGCGATCGTGTTGATCACGCTGCTGGAGATCAAATACCTCCAGTCGCGGAGTGCTCGCGGTGAGCGAAGCCGGGAGCGCTGAACCATCCAGCGGTTCCCGATACCGACGGGAGGCCTCAAGAGGTAAAGGATGTTCTATGTCTCCATCGGATGCCGACATCATCATCGAGTTCGAACATCTCACCAAGCAATTTCCGGGTGCCAAGGCGCTGGATGATGTCGGCTTCTCCGTCCGGCGCGGGGAACTGCACGCCATTTGCGGCGAGAACGGAGCGGGCAAGAGTACGCTGATGAAGGTGCTGGCCGGGATCATCACCGATTACCAGGGGGAGCTCCGTCTCGATGGCAAAACCGTCCGTTTTCGCGGCACCAAGAGTGCGGAAGCGGCCGGCGTCAGCATCATTCATCAGGAATTGAACCTGGTCGAGGAACTGTCGGCGGCCGCCAACATTTTCCTGGGGCGCGAGTGCCGGACGTCGTGGGGGTGGCTGAAGAACAGCGACATGGAAACGGCGGCCACGAAACTGCTCCGTGAACTGGAATGCGATTTTCCGGCAAGCCAACGAGCGGGCTCGTTGCGGGTGGGCGACCAGCAGTTGATCGAAATCGCCAAGGCTCTGTCACTCGATGCGCGGATCGTCATCATGGATGAACCGACCAGTGCTCTGACGGAGGCGGAAGTGGAACGACTCGATCGGGTCATCGAGCGACTGCGGCAGCGCGGCACCACGATTCTCTACATTACGCACAAGATGGACGAGGTGTTCCGTCTGGCCGATCGAGTCACCGTGCTGCGCGACGGCAAGTGGGTGGCGACACTCGAGCGCGAGCGGACGACACCGCGGGAAATCACGCACCTGATGGTGGGTCGGGAAATCGAATCGCTCGAGTTGGGCGAGTCTCCCGAAACGGGGGATCCCATTCTGGAAGTCGATCGACTTTCGTTGGCCTGGCCCGGGCATGCTCGAAAGTGGCGTCTGGAAGATATTTCGTTCGAGCTTCACCGAGGGGAGATCCTGGGAGTGGCCGGTTTGATGGGGGCCGGGAGGACCGAGCTGTTGGAATGTCTGTTCGGCGCGAGCCCCCAGCCACCGGTCGGGACCATTCGCCTGGAGGGCCGGCC
>JALSIV010000277.1 GCA_026989685.1 Pirellulaceae bacterium
CTGCGAGTCGGGCTGATCGGTTCGGGCTGGTACGGCAAAGTCGATGTGTTGCGTCTGATTCAGGTAGCGCCGGTGGAAGTCGTTTCGATCTGCGACGTGGATCGAAAGATGCTGGAAGGGGCCGCCGAGATCATTGCGTCGCGGCAGAAGTCGGGCAAGAAGCCGCGCACCTATTCCGACTACCGGAAGATGTTGGCGGAGAAAGAACTGGATATTGTCGTCATCGGCACTCCGGACCATTGGCACGCCTTGCCGATGATCGCCGCGGTGGAGGCGGGGGCCGACGTCTACGTTCAGAAGCCGATCAGCGTCGACGTGCGTGAAGGGCAGGCCATGCTGCAAGCCGCGCGGCGCACCGGACGCGTGGTGCAAGTGGGGACGCAACGGCGGAGCACGCACCACCTGATCGAAGCTCGCGAAGAGATCGTCAAGGCCGGAAAGTTGGGAACCGTCGGTCTGGCGGAGGTCTATTGTTATTACCACATGAGGCGCAAGGGGAAGCCGATGAAGGTGGCTCCACCCGAGACGCTGGATTGGAATGCGTGGGTCGGGCCTGCGCCGTATCGGCCCTACCATCCCCTGATTCATCCTCGAGGCTGGCGCAGTTTTCGCGAATTCGGCAATGGGATCCTCGGCGACATGTGCATTCACATGCTCGACCTGGTGCGGTGGTGTTTCGATTTGGGTTGGCCCGAATCGATCTACTCGGAGGGTGGAATCTTGGTCGAGAAAGAGAGCATCGCCAACGTTCCCGACACGCAGACGGCCGTATTCCGGTTCGAGGAATTTCCGGTGGTTTGGCAGCACCGCACCTGGGGCAAGCCGGTCGATCCCAAGTATCCCTGGGGCGCGACGATCTACGGCGACAAGGGAACACTCAAGCTCAGTGTCCACGGCTATGACTTCATTCCGCGCCGCGGCAAGTCCATCCACCGCGATGTGAAGATGGAGCTGGACGAGTATCCGGAAGACCGCACGGAAAAGGACCTGGAGCGGCATGTCGCACCGGCTGTGCGGCAGCACATGAGGGATTTCCTCAAGGCACGCGAAAACCGATCCCGACCGGTGGCCGATATCGAGCAGGGACACATTTCGACGGCCAGTTGCATCCTGGCCAACCTCTCGCTGGAGCTGGGACGGACGTTGAGGTGGGATCCGCAGCGGCACGAGGTGATCGGGGATGACGAAGCCAACCGGCACTTGGCTCGGCCCTACCGCGCCGGCTACCAGCACCCGTGGCGGTCCTAGCCGATCGCTTTGAGAGGCTGTCACAAAACTCCAGGCCGCAAGCAACAGGGCCCAAAACCGGCAAGCGGCGCGGCGGGTTTTGTTACAGGCCTGCGCAATTCCATCCGTATCTTGGTTTCTAACCGACTGGAGCAAGCATCACTGTAGGAGGGCCGAGCATTACTCCTGGATGGAATTGGGCAGTTGGAGGCTTCGTTCCAGTTCCCGACGTTCCGTTACTCGGGGTTGGTGGACAGGTTGGGGCTGCCGGTGGTGGTGGATTTTGGGAAATCGGCGTCGGAACACCAGGATTTAGCGGCGACGTCTGGTACGTCTTCTAGACGTCCGCACATATCGACTTGTGTCTACAGGGGAGAAAAAACAGTGGGGTTCAAACTCTTGCCTGCCTGTGTCGGTCTTGCAGGGTTACTCGCCGTACTGGCAGATATCGCTCTGTGCTGGCGCAGCGGAGGCCTCCAGGCACAATCGAAGGCATGGTTGCGTCGCATCCAAGAGAGGGCAAATGCTGGTGAGCTGACGCTCATGTTGTTGCCAGCGTGCGCATCGAAGAAGTGCGAGCAAGTAGTCGCTTCTGCGATAATCCTCCTGGTGACAGCCGTTGCCTCGGCCTGGTTTATCACTGCTGGGGCAGGTATAGGAGATGTAGTACGTTACATCGCGGCCTTGGCCTGGGCAGCCGGGGCACTCTTATTGATTTGGAAGCCCCCGCGGTGGGTGATGGAATGGCTCCACCGGAACTGGACATACTGCTATGCATGGCTGCTGTGCTACATACGATATCCCGCGTGCCGAGTTGCGGTGTGGTTGATCATATCGTTAATCGGATTGATCGCAATTTGGGTGACGGTGAGAACGGAGATGTTTCCACCGGCGTGAGACACTCTGGGCAGTCCGCTCAGGTGGCGACGCCGGGCAGCTACCGTGCCTGTGCCCTCGACGGCGGGCTCGGCCGGCTAGGGCTTGCGTTGCGGGCCGATTTCCGAAAAAATGGGACGACCAGAAAGTGGCGACCGGAGTCTCTTCGCGAGGCGGCCGGGTCGCCTTTTTCTTGCTACCTCGATATGGGGGGTGGCAATTGAGGCTTGCCGCTTTTCCGGCGACTGCGATTGGCCGAGGCTCTCGGATGGGCTCGGCGGGTCGAGCGGGGGCCGGATTTCAGATGGTTCATTTTCATCGGGTACACGCGAGCGACATGAGTACAGCACGATCCAGAGCGAGAAAGCGTCGGGCGAAAGCCAAGACCAAGAAGAAGGACCCGTTATTTGTCGACGGCAAACGGCCGCGTCCCATGTATGTCGATTACAAGGACGTGGAATTGCTGAAAAAGCTGGTCAACCGTCACGGGCGCATCGTCGGGCGCCGCAAGACGGGTTGCACGGCCGTCAGTCAGCACGCCGTGAGCAAGGCGATCAAGCGGGCCCGTTTCATGGCTCTGCTGCCGTACGTCGGCGAATAGCAGTTGTCGATGTTCGTCTATCCGCGCCGGGTTGAGTTTCGCGACACCGACTGCGCGGGGATTCTGCACTTCTCCGTCTATCTGCTCTACATGGAGGAAGCCGAGCACGCGTTGCTGCGGCATCTGGGGAGTTCGGTCCACCGGCACGAAGGGGACGGCGTTTGGAGTTGGCCTCGCGTGGCCACGTCCTTTCGCTACTCGGCGGCGGCTCGCTTCGAGGACGTGGTGGAAGTGAAGCTGGGTGTCCGCGAATTGGGGCGGACGTCGGTGGTTTACGAGAGTCGTTTCGAGTTGTGCGGCCGGCGGATCGCAGAGGGCAGTATGACCAGCGTCTACTGTTGGATCGCTCGCGGCCAGTCACCGAAGAAGCATGAGATTCCCGCCGACTTGCGCCGGAGCCTGGAGGCCTACTTGCTTCCGGCTGAATCTTAGCCCGCATTCTTTCCACTCGCGGCGAGAGGGCGTCGATGCCATATTTGTTGCAGCTTGTCGGGCGGCTTTCCGAAGGGGCCGCGCGGTGGCCGATGTCGCAGCGGCGGGAGTGGATCGAGGCGACCCTGCACTTTCAGACGCCCAGCGGCGGTTTTCGCGGCCGGGCCGAAGAGGCCGATTTGTACTATACCGCGTTTGCCGTGCGGACCCTTTCGCTGCTCGATGGCTGGACTGACGACTCCGCCGATGCCGCTCGGAGTTATCTGGCCGGCCAACTGGTCCAGCGGCGGAGCGTGATCGATCTGGTCTCGCTGCTGTTTGCCGGTTACACCTTGGAGGCGGCGACGGGGCGCGACGTCTTCGCCTCGGCCAGCGACGAGTGGGTCGATCGGCTGTTGGCCGAACTGGAACGCCACCGAGGCGACGATGGCGGGTATGCTCGAACGACTCGCGGCGCGGCTTCCAGCACCTATCAGACCTTCCTGAATCTGCTGTGCTACCAACTGCTCGACCGCCCGGTGCCTCGAGCGGAGCGAGCGGTGGGTTTCATTCTTTCGCAGCGAGCCGATGGGGGCGGGTTTCTGGAAATCCGAGCGGCCAAGCGAGCGGGCACCAATCCGACAGCCGCCGCGATCGGGGCACTTGAGATCTTGGGGGCGTTGGACGAGCCGATCCGGAGGGAAACCGCGGCGTTTCTGCTGGAACTGCGGGACGAGAGCGGCGGGTTTCGGGCCAACACGCGTATTCCGCTCGCGGACTTGCTCAGTACGTTCACCGCATTGTGGACACTCGATCGACTCGGCGCTGCCGGGGAAATCGACTGGGCCGAAGTGGAGCATTTTGTGCGCTTGCTAGCCGTTCCCCACGGGTTTCTCGGGGCGGTGCTCGATCCCGAGCCCGATGTGGAGTATACCTTTTACGGCGTCGGCACGCTGGCGCTTTGCGCGTTGGTGGGCGAAGCGGGCCCCGACCAGTAGGATAGGGGAACCGGAGCCAATGGAGCCACGTCCGCGCACAGCGCGGCCAATCGAGACGGAGGTGGGGTGATGACGCAACTGGTGGTCGAAAACCTCCGCAAACAGTTTGCGACTCGTGCTGGGCCGCTGACCGTTCTGGACGGGGTCGACCTGAGTCTCCCTTCCGGCGAGAGTGTTGCCATTTTGGGGCCGAGCGGATCGGGCAAGAGCACTCTGCTGCACATTGTGGGCACGCTGGACACTCCGACCGCGGGCACGGTCCGTTTGGGAGACACCGACCCGTTCGCACTTGGCGAGAAGGGAATGGCCGAGTTTCGCAACCGCTCGATCGGCTTTGTATTCCAGGAGCACTATCTGCTGCCCGAACTATCGGTGCTGGAAAACGTGCTGATCCCCGTATTGGCGACGCAAACGATTGCGGCCGAGCAGCGGGATTGGGCGATGGAGTTGATCGAGCGGGTCGGTCTGGCCGACCGCGCCGACCATCGTCCGGGCGAATTGTCCGGCGGCGAGCGGGGGCGCGTGGCGATCGCTCGTTCGCTAGTTTGCAAGCCGATGTTGTTGTTGGCGGATGAGCCCACCGGGAATCTCGATCCGCGAACCGCCGCGAGTGTCATGGAGCTATTGCTGAAGTTGCAGACTCAAACCGGCACCATGCTGATCGTGGTGACTCACAGTGAGGCGGTTGCGTCTCTCTTGGATCGCCGAATGTATCTCGAGGAAGGCCGTTTGGTCGAAGACCGGCAGACAGCGGTGGACGGATGACTTGGTGGACGCTGGTAATCCGGAGCCTGCAGTATCATCTGCGAAGCCATTTGGTGGTGATGGCGGGCGTGGCCGTCTCGACGGCCGTGCTGGTGGGAGCTCTGCTGGTGGGAGACACGGTTCGGCTCAGTCTCACCGAACTGACACAAGAGCGTCTCGGCCGGATCGATCGTCTGTTGCTGGCCGAGCATTTTTTTCGAGACCGATGCGTGGGCCATCTGCGCGAGAGATTTACCGAACATGTCGCAGACGTTGCGCCCGCCATTGTCATGACGCAAGCGGCGTTGTCGGAAGCCGGAAGCCGCCGCAAGGTGGGCCGCGTCACCGTATTGGCGAGCGGCACCGATTTTTGGAAACTGCGCGCCGCCGGGACGCCTCAGCCGAAGAAGCTCCCCGGCGATTTCGAGATTGTGATCAACCAGACATTGGCCGAGGCTCTCGGTGTCTCTGCCGGAGATACGGTAACGTTGCGGCTGCCGTTCGGCGAGTCGATCCCGTCGGATTCTCCTTTCGGCGAGAAGCAGGATCTGGTCAAGAGCATGCCCGAGCTGGAGGTCATCGAAGTGATGCCCGACCGGGGATTCGGGCGTTTCGAACTGTTTCCCAGCCAGCGGACGCCGCGAATCGCTTTTGTGTCTCCTGCCGGCTTGCGCGACGCGCTGGAAATCGATGGTGGTTGGAACGCCGTTTTTCTGGCCGGTACGGCCGAAACGACGATCGCTACGCAGGACGAATTGCCGGCCGCCATGCGGCTCGATCTGGTCGATGTGGGGATTCGGGTCGAACGGGTCCGGCTGGAAGATCCGACGTCCGCTGACGATCCGAAGCCGGCCGTTTACGATTACTGGGCACTCTCTTCGGACCGCATGCTGATCCGTTCGGCCGTCGATCGGGCGGTGCGAAACGCGGTGGGCGCGCGGGGGCTTCCCGTATTGACTTATCTGGCGAACCAGATTCAGCGAGTCGGCGACGGTTCGGCGGGTGGGCGAGCCGTACCGTACTCTCTGGTGATAGCCATCGAGCTGGGCCGGTCATTTCCGCTAAAGGACCTCGCAGGAAAGGTCATTCGGCCGCTGGATGATGACGGCATCGTCTTGACTCATTGGCTGGCCGATGAACTGAAGGCCGAAGTGGGAGATCGTCTCGAGCTGACCTATTTCGATCCGGAGTCCCCTTCGGGCAAGTTGGTGGAGCGACGAGCCACATTCACCGTTCGGGCGGTGACGCCGCTCACCCCGCCCGCCCGCCCCTATTTGCCCGACAGGCAGTTGGTCTTCGATCAACGTCCCACGCTGGCCAATGATCCTCATTTGACTCCGGCAGTCAGGGGATTCACCGATCAAGGTTCGATCGAGGAGTGGGACGTGCCGTTTCCCGTGGACTACGAGAGAGTCCAGGAGGCGGACGAAGAGTATTGGCGGCAGTACGCGACGACTCCCAAGGCCTTTGTGGCGCCGAGTCGAGGCCGCGAGTTGTGGGGAAGTCGTTTCGGCCGAACGACGAGTTGGCGCATCGATGTGACGGCGGCCGATTCGGCGGACCAACTGGCGGCGGCGATCCGCAAGCATCTCGACTGGTCTCAACTGGGCGTCGTGGTTCATGACTTGCGGGCAAGGCAAATGGAAGCATCGAAGGGGACGACGCCTTTCGGCGTGTTGTTTTTGTCCTTGAGCATGTTTGTGATCGTGGCCGCGTTGCTATTGGTGGCGTTGTTGTTTCAATTGAGTATTCTGCGGCGCGTCCCGTCGATCGGTTTGTTGGCATCGGTCGGTTTTCGTCGCTGGCGGCTGTTGCAGTGGTTCTTGCGCGAGGAGCTGCTGGTGGCATTCGACGGATCGGTGCTGGGTGTCCTGGCGGGTGTGGCCTATGCTCGCTGGATCGTGTGGCTGTTGACGACCGTATGGGTCGGTGCGATTTCGGTTCCTTTCCTGCGGTTTCATGCGACGGCGACCAGTTTGGCAACCGGTTTTCTTGCCGGGCTGTCGATCTGTGCCGCCACGTTGATCTTGACCGTGCGGGGTGTGTTGAAGCGTCCGCCTCTGGAATTGCTGCGAGGACGGATCGACCGGGTGTCGAGTGGCAAGGTGCGGGGCCGGCTGTGGTGGAGCGCCTCGGTCGTCTGTTGGATCGGTGCCGCCGTGGCAGCCGTCTATGCGGCAACCAGCGGTGGGATGGCTCAAGCCGGCGCCTTTGTGGGAGCCGGATTTCTGTTGCTCGCGGGGTGTCTGGCTGCCTTCTGGTCTTGGCTGCACGGACGTCCGTTCCGAGTGGAGCCGCTATTGGGAAAGTCACCGCTGTGGCGCTGGGCGATACGCAGTATGAGTCGCCATCCGCGACGGAGTATGCTGACGATCGGTCTGATGGGTGCATCGAGTTTCCTAGTGGTGGCCATGGGCGCGTTTCAAATGCGGCCCAGCGAAGAGGGGACCGGTGGTTTCGAATGGATGGGCGAGAGTTCGACTCCCATCTATGCAGACTGGGACGTGGAACTGCGCAGCGTGCTGGGCGCCTCGATGAAGTCCGAGGGGGCGACCGTCTTTCCGTTTCGGTTGCGGGAGGGCGACATGGCGGCATGTACCAATCTCTATCGTCCGTCGCAACCGCGAGTGATCGGAGTCGGGGCCCCGTTTATTCGTGCGATGGAGAAACGCAGCGTGGGGTTTCAATGGGGGACGCTGCCATCGGATCGGCGGTACGGCGATCATCCGTGGAGCGTTCTCGAGTCCGGCGCGGCGGGAGACGGCGAGCCGATCTCCGTCGTGCTGGACCGCAATACGGCCATGTACAGTTTGCAACTGTACGGCGGGGTCGGAGAGGAATTCGAGCTGGAGTATGACGGCCGTCCGATCCGGTTTCGCGTGGCGGGACTATTGGCCGACACGGTATGGCAGGGGATGTTGCTGGTGGGCGAGCGCGACTTCCGCAAGATGTTCCCCGAAGAGTCGGGTTATCGCTTCTTCTTGGTCGACGTTCCCGAGGGAGTCGCGAGGAAGGCGAAGCAAGGCCTGGAAGAGCGGTTTGCCGATGAGGGACTCGAGTTCGAACCGACGCGCGATGTATTGGCGGAGCTCTTGGCCGTGCAGAACACCTACCTGCAGACGTTTCAGGCATTGGGAGCGATCGGGCTGCTGCTGGGGACATTCGGGCTGGCAGTGGTTCAACTGCGGAACGTGTTGGAGCGTACGCGGGAGTTGGCGCTATTGCAGGCGGTCGGTTTTCGCCGCCGCCGTCTGGCGGGTGTCGTCTTTCGCGAAAACACGGTATTGCTTACGGTAGGATTGGGCGTGGGAACCGTGTGCGCACTGGTGGCGATCTTGCCGTATCAGGTGGCCAGTGGCAGTGATCTGCCGCTGGTTCGCTGGCTGGGATTGCTGGCGGGGATCTGGGGACTCGGCTTGTTGGCGGGTCTGGCAGCCGTGCTCGCGGTTCTCCGCTTGCCGCTGTTGTCGAGTTTGCGAAACGAGTAGTCGAAAAACAACCTGGGGCTACCGGGTGGAGGAGTCCACGACGTGACCGCAAAATCCGTGCTCGCCATTGCCGCTCATCCGGACGACATCGAATTCCTCATGAGCGGAACCATGCTGCGTTTGAAGGACGCCGGTTTCCAGTTGCACTACTTCAATGTCGCCAACGGATGTTGTGGTTCGATGATCCACGACCGAGCGACGACGGCCGCGATCCGACTCAAGGAAGCCCAGTGCTCGGCCGAACGTATGGGAGCTCGATTCCATCCGCCGGTGGGTGACGACCTGGACATCTTCTATGAACGAGGGCTGCTGGCGAAAGTGGCCGCGGTGGTTCGAGAAGTGGCGCCCGACATCTTGCTGACTCACGCTCCGGTCGACTACATGGAAGACCACGTCAACACCTGTCGATTGGCGGTGACAGCGGCGTTTGCTCGCGGCATGCCCAACTTCACCACCGATCCGCCTCGTAAGGCGGTCGGCAAGCCGGTCACGCTCTATCATGCTCAGCCCTACTACAACCACGATCCGTTGGGGAAACTGGTGCAGCCGGAGATCTATGTGGACGTGACCGATCTGAAGGAGAAGAAGGCGGAGTTGTTGTGCTGCCACGCTTCCCAGCGCGAGTGGCTCGATCAGACGCAGGGGCAGGATTCCTACGTGGCCACCATGCACCGGCTCGATCAGCAAGTGGGCCACATGTCGGGCGTCTTCCAGTATGCCGAAGGTTGGCGGCACCACCTCCACGTCGGTTTTTGTCAGGAGTTCGACGATCCGCTGCGGATCGCACTCGAGGCCTGCATCTGCGTTGCCTGTGCCTGACGTGTCCTGCCGCGGGCATGTTGCTTGCGGCATGGAATTCTGTGATAGCCTCCTGTTTTCAGATTCCCGAAAGACGACAGACAAGTCATGTGAGAGATCCGAAAGTGACCGAAGCTCGATGGAGAACAAGATGAAGACAAGCCGATCGTCTTGGTTATGGGTGGCCTGGCTGTCCGTGATCTGTATGGGTTTGTATGCGGCGGCTGCCGGCGCCGACGAGTCGACTCGCAAGCAGCCCTACAATGTATTGTTTTTGATTTGCGACGATTTGAATTGCGACTTGGCGTGTTATGGTCACCCTCAAGTGGAGTCGCCGAACATCGACCGGCTGGCTCGACGCGGCGTCCGCTTCGAGCAGGCTCATTGCCAGTACCCGCTGTGTGGTCCCAGTCGAGCGTCTTTCATGACGGGACTTTATCCTGATCAGACATTGATTCATCGCAACGCGCTCTACTTGAGGACTCACGTGCCCAACGTCACGACGATGTCGCAGTTGTTCCGCAACAACGGTTACTTCGCTACTCGGATCGGGAAGATTTTCCACTACGGCGTGCCACGACACATTGGTACGGGTGGGCACGACGATCCCGATTCGTGGGACTACACGATCAATCCTCGAGGTCGCGACAAAGACGACGAAGCCAAGATCTTCAGCCTGCGACCGGGTTCCTTCGGCGGGACACTCAGTTGGTTGGCATCCGAGGGGACCGACCAGGAGCAGACTGACGGGATTGGTGCGACGGCTGCGGTGAAGATGCTCGAGCGGTTCGCCGAGCGAGGGCAGCCGTTTTTCCTGGCTGTCGGATTCTATCGGCCGCACACGCCGTATGTGGCGCCGAAGGCCGATTTCGCACGCTATCCGGTCGACCAGATCGACGTGCCGCAGATTCCCCGCGGTTATTACGACTCCCTTCCGGCGCCGGCCCGTCGTTGGCTGACTCGCAAGAAAGAGCAAGTCGGACTCGATCCGGCCTTGGCCAAGCAAGCGATCCAGGCGTACCACGCGTCGATTACCTTCGTCGATCGGCAGGTAGGACGAGTCTTGGATGCACTGGACGAGACCGGGCTCGCCGACAACACCATCGTCCTGCTGACTTCGGATCACGGCTATCACATGGGGGAGCACGGTCACTACCAGAAGACGACGTTGTTTCAAAACGCCACGCGGGTTCCGTTGATCATCGCGCTGCCTGGCATGAAGACGGCAGGGCAGGTAGCGAAGGGACCGGTGGAGATGGTGGACTTTTATCCGACACTCGCCGAACTCGCCGGATTGCAGGCTCCGGACTACTTGTCGGGAGTCAGTCTGGTGCCCACGCTGCGTCATCCGGCGACATCGGTGCGGACGTCGGCACTCACGCAACTCGGAAACGGCTACAGCATCCGCACCGACCGTTACCGGTATACCGAGTGGGGCGACGGGGGAAAGTCGGGGAAGGAGCTTTACGATCACCGGACCGATCCGGAAGAGATGACCAACCTGGCGGGCAAGCCGGAGATGGCTCCCGTGGTATCCCAACTGGCGGCCGAGTTGCCTTTCCGCGTCGAGCGGGCTCGGCGGGCGCCGCGCGGTGTCCGGCAGATCCGCAAGTAGGGGCACCGGGACGTGCCGAAAACCGGGTGGTGGCGCGGCGCGGCGGCGTGGAGTAGACTGTCGCTTGTCGTCCGCCGCTCCATGAGACTGCATCGAGGAAAAGGTTGATCACCCATGCGTGCCGCACTGGTATTGCCGTTCGTGGCATTGACGTTTTTGTGTTGGGGAATGTACGGCCCGCTGTTGCACCATGGTCGCGATGGGATGGGGCACAATAGTTTGGTGCAGTTCATTTGCGTGGGGCTGGCCTACTTCGCCATCGCCGTCGTGGTACCGCTGGCTTGGCTGAAGACGAAGGGGGAGCCGGGGCGTTGGACGATCAATGGAACCATCTGGTCGGTCATTGCGGGAATTGTCGGCGCGGTGGGGGCGTTGGGAGTGATCTTCGCTTTGACGAGCGGCGGGAGCCCCGTCTACGTGATGCCGCTGGTGTTTGGACTGGCGCCGGTGGTCAATACCGTGGTTTCGATGCTGATGTCTCGAACTCTGCGCGACGCGGGCAAGATCTTCATGGCCGGCGTGATTCTGGTGGCGGTGGGAGCCGCCGGCGTGATGTACTTCAAGCCGCTGTCATCGGGCGTGGTCAGCATCTGGAAGTTGCAGGTGGGACAGGCCATGACCGTGTTGGCATCGATTGCCGTGACGGCGTTGTGCTGGGGAGCCTACGGGCCGGTACTGCACAAAGGGCAGATGAAGATGTCCGGGAGTCGCTTGCGTCCGTTTCTCTGCGTGGGGCTCGCCTATTTCGGCGTCGCCGTCTTGGTGCCCATTGCCGTGCTGGCCGCCCGCAACGAGGTTGTCGAGTGGTCGTTTTCGGGTCTGACGTGGTCGTTCGCGGCCGGGGCGGCCGGCGCGATCGGGGCCCTGGGAGTCATTCTGGCGTTCAACTTCGGCGGCCGACCGATCTTTGTGATGCCGTTGGTTTTCGGTGGAGCACCGGTCGTGAACACGCTGGATTTCATGGTCGAGCACAGTGCGTGGGATCAGATGCCGTTGATGTTCTACGTCAGCCTGGTTGCCGTGATCGCCGGCGCGGTGCTGGTGCTGGTCTTTGCGCCTCGAGCTCATCCGGCTCCTGCCAAGTAGTCGAGCCATGACATCCGAACGGATCGATTTGAGCGACTTGATGTGCCGCGCCGAGCGACTGCTGAGCCATGTATGGATGGTGCGCACGTTCCTCAAGCATTCGCCCGAGACCGAAGACGACGTGGAAGTGTCCCAGATTCACCGGGCGCTCTACGACGTGATGTTGGCGCTCGGACCGTCAGCCGCCGCAGGCGACTACGACAGCTATTTCCGGCTGTTGAAGAAGAAGTTCCGCCGGCTGAGGGAGGCAACCGAGTCTTGGCGACAACTGCAGCCGGAAGTGTCCAGCCACATGAACTTCCGCATGTCGGTCGAGTCGTTGACTGCCGCCGTTGCCGAGCTGGAGCAGTTGCTCTCCCGAGTCGATGCGGCCGGTGGAAGCGAGGAGTCGTAATTCGTTGCGCATCGCCGAGATTTACCGTTCCAAACAGGGAGAGGGTCTGCTCACCGGCACGGAAAGCGTGTTCGTGCGCGCCTCGGGGTGCAACTTGCGCTGCCGGTTTTGCGACACGCCCTATGCTTCCTGGAGGCCGGAGGGTGACGACCTGGCCGTGAACGAGATCGTGGCCCGTGTCGAGCGACTCGGTGCGGAGCACGTCGTGATTACCGGCGGTGAGCCGATGCTGTTCGCCGAGTTGATACCGCTTTGCGAGCGGCTGAGACAACTCGGATTGCATATCACCATCGAGACCGCCGGCACCCTCTATCTGCCGGTCGTTTGCGACCTGATGTCGATCAGTCCCAAATTGGCCAATTCGACGCCCGGCGATGACGCCGGCACGTGGGTTCGACGCCACGAAGAGACGAGGATCGAGTGGGAGGTCTTACGGCGTCTGACCCGGGATTACGCCTTTCAGTTGAAGTTCGTGATCGACGATCCCGCCGACTGCGAAGAAGTCGAGGCGATTGTGTCGAGATTGCCCGGCTGCCGGCGCGATGGGGTATGGCTGATGCCGCAGGGCCGGACCTTGCCGGAGCTTCGTCGCACCGAGGCGTGGCTGAAGCCGCTATGTGAGCAGACCGGTTTCCGCTACTGCCCGCGCCGCCAGATCGAGTGGTACGGGCCGGTGCGGGGAACATGAGGGTGGAGCCCTCCTCGAGAAGCTCCGGGCTTTCGCCGCCGAATCAGCGGCTGGATTCGTAGCTCGCGGTGACGGTGGTGGTGATGCCGCCTCGAGGCGTGAACTCGGCGATCAACTTGATGCGCCGCGGCTGGAGGACGGCCACCAGGTCATCGAGAATGCGATTGGTGACGTTTTCGTAGAAGATGCCTTCATTGCGAAACCGTTGCAGATAAAACTTGAGACTCTTCAGCTCGACGCACTTCCGATCCGGCGTGTAGATGAAGGTGAGCACGCCGAAGTCGGGCTGGCCCGTCTTGGGGCAGACGGAAGTGAACTCGGGGCAGCGAATCGTGATCTCGTAGTCTCGCTGCGGATATTGGTTGTCGAAGGTCTCGAGAGTATCGCGGAAGGATGGCTTGTTCATGCGTCGCGTTTCAGTCGGTCGATAGACGATTCAAGTCAATAGACGACGGCATCGGGGCGAGATTTCCAGCGGTCGAACAGTTGCCGGCAATCGTCGGCCAGGATACCGCTTTGAAGTCGAACGGAGCTGTTGCCGAGCCGGATGATGGTCTCGGCGGGGATCGAAAGCTCGTGGAAGCCGGCTTGGGCCGCGTCGGCAATCGTTGCGCCGAAGACGACCGTGTCGACTCGCGCCCAGTGCAACGCCGACATGCACATCGGACACGGTTCGCAGGTCGATGCCACCAGCGCACCTTCCAGCAGGTAGTGGCGGCGATGAGCGCAGGCGGCTCGCAGTGCTCGGATTTCGGCATGGGCGGTCGAGTCGCAGCCGGCAACGACTTGGTTGTGTTCGCAGGCAATCACTTGGTTTCCGACGGCGATCGCGCAGCCGAACGGGCTTTGGCCCTGCTCAATTCCATCAAGCGCCTTGGCGATGGCCAGGCTCATCAGCGATTCGGGTGTGATGTCCGAGGAGTTCATGCCATGCCCGTCAAGTCGCAGCCGGCTCCGAGGTGAGTGACTGGGCCACGCGCTCGAAGATGGAGAACATCACATCGAGGTATGTTTCGGCTTCGTCGACCGGCATCACCAGAGGCGGGCTGACGCGAATGACGCGCTCCGCAAGCGGCCCCAGCAAGTGAACGGCTCGGCCCTCATCATCGCCGTGGTAACAGGCCAGTACGCAGGCGTTGGCCACCTCGGCCGCCGAGTGTCCGGCGTACTCGGCGCATTCGATTCCCCACACGCAGCCTTCGCCGCGGACGTGAGCGACCAGGCCGGTTTCCATCAGCCGCAGCAGACCGGCCTCGATCGTCTTGGAGAGCTTGACGGTGTTCTCCAACACGTCCGTGTTCTCGAACATGTCGATCGATGCGATCACGGCGGCGACTGCCAGCGGATTGCCACTGAATGTGTCGGAGCACTCACCGTAGTTGAGGACATCGATCAAGTCGGCTCGCCCGACGGCGGCGCTGACCGGAATCCCATTCCCCAGCCCTTTGCCCAGACAGACGATGTCCGGTTCCAAACCATACTTGGTGAACGCGTACATCGGGCCGGTGCGGCCGAAGCAGGATTGGATTTCGTCCAGAATC